>JAYVDI010000354.1:0-29213 GCA_043749505.1 Schlesneria sp.
TTCCAGTTCGTTCACAACGCCCGAAAACGCGGAAAAGCACTCCTCGAATCCCTCGTCGCAACCCTCCTCATGAAACCTCCCCGAAACGCCGGATGAGCCAGCCGGTTTTTGTTTTCATGGGGTTTATCGCGTTCACATCGTGAAAGCGTCGAGTGCATAATGTCCCGCAATTGAGAGACATTACACTAGCGCTGCTGCCAAGTGAGATCAAGATCTGGGCCGACAAAACCAACGCCAAACAACGCGGCGTCGATGGGCAATTCAAAATCACCGCCGCCCGCACAAAGCTGAAACGACCAGACCCCGTGATTAAGACTGGAGACGCACTGGTTTTGAAATGCGTTCCAGTGATAAAGCCTCATTCATCGCAACTTGACTGGCCGTACGGCATCACCGGCAGTCCATCGACAACAACTACGGCGAGCCGCGTGGCGTCGCTTGCATGGCATCCGAGTCTCGCCGACAATCCCGCCCCGCTGGCCGCTCCCGTTTGAGGTGGCTGCGAATTCATCCACACAACTGCCTCTTGAAAGTGATCGCTTCCCGATGACCGACCCGCATGATTTCACTCGCCGGTTGCAGAAAGACAATGGCTCCAAAATTGTGTTCCTTGTGGGAGACGGGCTGGGCGGGTTGCCGCTCACACCGGGTGGCAAGACGGAGTTAGAAACGGCTCACACTCCGAACCTCGACGCACTGGCTCGTCGCGGCACGCTCGGACTCAGTACACCGGTTCTGCCGGGGATCGCACCGGGGAGCGGTCCCGGACATCTCGGTCTGTTCGGCTACGATCCGGTCAAATACCAGATCGGTCGCGGCGTCCTCGAAGCACTCGGAATCGACTTCGCTCTCGGTCCCAACGATGTCGCCATTCGAGGCAACTTCTGCACGATTGACGAGGCAGGCCGCATCACGGATCGCCGCGCGGGCCGCATCGGGACTGAGGTTGGTTCCAAGCTGAGTGCCAAGCTGAACGAGATCAGGATTCCCGGCGTGGAGGTCTTCGTGCGCGCGGGCGAAGGCTACCGCACGGTCCTCATTTTTCGAGGCGAAGGACTCGGCGGTGACGTGGGAGATACCGATCCGCAAAAGACGGGTGTTCCGGCGCTCGAACCCGTCGCGCGATCGGCCGGGAGCGAGCAGACCGCCGCCATTGCGAAGGAGTTCCTCCGCCAAGCCAAAGAGGTTTTGAAGAACGATGCCCCCGCGAATTTCCTCACGCTGCGCGGCATCGACAAGCTACCTCACATCCCGCCGGTGAAAGAAGTCTACGGACTGCGTGCCGCAGCGATCGCCGTCTACCCGATGTATCGAGGACTCGCGCGGCTTGTCGGAATGGACATTCTCGACGCAGGCCACACGCTCGAAGATCAGTTGGCGCGACTCGAAGCGTCGTGGAACGATTACGACTTTTTCTTCATTCATTGGAAGTACACCGACTCCTCGGGGGAGGACGGCAACTTCGCGTTAAAAGTGCAGCGGACGGAAGAGCTGGACAACTTCATCCCGCGCATCACGGCGCTCAAACCCGAAGTGATCGTTGTTACCGGCGATCACAGCACGCCGAGCAAGATGAAGTCGCACAGTTGGCATCCGGTCCCGACTCTGTTGGCCGCCGACACATGCCGCTTCGACGGATCGACTTCATTTGGTGAAGCGCAATGCCTGCGCGGCGGTCTCGGTCAGTTCGAGGCCAAGCACCTGATGCTCCTCACGCTGGCTCACGCCGGCCGGTTGGAAAAGTACGGCGCGTGAATAGAAGTGTTGGAATGGTATTCCCACGCGGCCATGAGTGAGATGTTCTTGGCGAGCCGTGTGCTGTAAGGCCACGGGTTTCCTGCGTTGATCAAGAACCCGCAGCCTTACGGCATGTGGCTCGCCAAACTCTCAGATTGGGCCGCGTCAGATAGAGCAAGCGACCTCCGTCAATCGCTCTTACCAACCCTCACGTTCACCAACACGACCAGCAATGGATTGCGACGCATGACACCGACTGCGATGACTGAGTTGTGCCGACCGCCGGATTCGTCCGTGACGCGGATGTTTCTCGTTCGCCACGGATCAACGGAGGCGAACGAGCGCAAGCCGTTCGTCTTGCAGGGGTGCGAGATCGACACACCACTGACCGCCAAGGGGTGGCAACAGGCTCGTGAAGTGGCGGGCTTTCTGCGCGAGGTCGCGTTCTCTGCGATCTACGCCAGCCCGATGATTCGCGCTCAGCAAACGGCGTCGCTTTGCGCGGAGTCGCGCGGAGTTACGATTCGCCCCGTTGAGGCATTGAAAGAGTGCAGCGTCGGTCGCTGGCAGGGGCTGTCATGGGACGAGATTCACGCACGCGATCCGGGTGAGATCCAACGGTTTCTCGCCAACCCGGCGCGCGAACGGCATCCGGGAGGCGAGTCTTACGAAGACGTGCTGGCTCGCGTGGCTCCGGCTCTCAATGAAATCCTCGCCACTCACACCGGTCAGAACGTCTTGGTCGTTGCTCACAACATGGTGAACCGCGCGTTCCTCTCCCATCTGCTGGGCATGGATCTGAGTCACGCGCGGCGAGTCCGCCAGACAAACTGCTGCGTCAACATTATTCACCGCAGCGCTGAGCTGACGGATGTCGTGTCGGTCAACTCGATCTGGCACCTCACCGAGTCGTGACCATGCAGATCGATCAACAATCAAGGACCATTCATTGGACGGGAAGCCGATCGCTGCGAAGCGGGTGCTGCGGGGAGTGATCTTCGACTTGGATGGGACGCTCGTCGATTCACGATTGGATTTTGAAGTGATCCGTCGCGACATGGGCTTGCCGTCGGGAGTGCCGATTTTGGAGGCGGTCGAGCAGACCGAAGCGGCGACTGAACGAGAACGCTTGCAGGCGATCCTCCATCGCCACGAGTTGGCCGGTGCGGAGCAAGCGACGCTGTTCGACGGCGTGCCCGAGTTTTTGCAGTGGCTCGAAGCGAACAGCCTTCGTCGCGCGGTGCTGACACGCAACTCGCGCACATCGACAGACATCGTGCTCGCCCGGTTGGGCCTTCAGTTCGACAGGGTTCTCACTCGCGAAGACGCTCCGCCCAAACCCGATCCGGCGGGCTTGCTGCTCATCAGTCGAGCTTGGAACATCCCTCCCGCCGAACTGTTGTTCTGCGGCGATTACCACTTCGACCTCGAAGCGGGTTCGCGAGCCGGGATGGTGACGGCGCTGTTCGCTCCGGATGAGCTACCGAATTTCGCAGATCAGGCCGACTTTGTTTTGAAGAGCTTCTACGACGCAGCAGCGTGGATCGATCAGCATTTCAAGATCGGACAACCCGAATGAAATCGTCTTGATTCAAACAGAAAAGGCCAAGTCCGGAGGTGAAACCACGGATTTCACAGAGGACACGGATAAGACGAAGTCGAAGCACAAGTCACTCTGCTCTTCGCCTGACTGGCCTTTGTTTTATCTGTGCCTTCGGTGTTATCCGTGGTCAATCTTTTGCTTCGTCTTTTGCTCTTAGGAACCAGCATGATTCCGGATCATCCTCAACGCGACTATCGCGGCGTGCGTGTGCTGGTCATGGGACTCGGCTCGTTTGGGGGCGGGCTGGGAGCGGTGAAGTTTTTCGTGTCGCGCGGAGCCATTATCACCGTGACCGATACGCGACCGGCCGAGAAGTTGGCGGAGTCGCTCGGGGAATTGGCGGCTTCAATGGAATCGAAGGACTCGGCAGCGGTCGAGTTCAAATTGGGTGGTCACGATGCAGAGGACTTTCATCTCGCCGACTTGATCGTGGTCAATCCGGGCATTCGGCGCGATCACCCTTGTTTGGAGATCGCTCGCGCGGCGGGTGTGTCACTGACGAGCGAGATGAACTTGTTCTGGCAATGGAATCGCGCGCCGGTCGTCGCGGTCACGGGGAGCAACGGGAAGTCCACCACGACTGCGCTGACTCATTCAATATTGAGCCATCACGTTCAGCGAGAGAACTCGGGGCGGCGCTGTTGGCTCGGCGGGAACATCGGCGTCAGCTTGCTGCCACTTGTCGATGAGATTCGTCCGAACGATGTCGTCGTACTGGAACTGAGCAGCTTCCAATTGGCCGATTTGGAACGACTGCACGTCAGCCCGGCCGTCTCTGTAGTGACGAACTTCACTCCCAATCATCTCGATTGGCACGGTGATGTGGCGCACTACCGCTGGGCCAAGCAAGCGATGCTGAGGTGGCAGGAGGCATCTCAAGTCGCGGTCCTCAACGCGGACGACGCCGATGTTTTAAGTTGGCTAACCAGCGGCGAACGACTCACGTTTGGAATGACCGATCGGGGCGAGACAGGAGTGTTCGCGGAACCGGGCGACGGGGAATACGTACGAGTTCGAGTCAATGGCGGCGACGAACGGGTGCCGCTGAAGAAATGGCTCAAGCTACCCGGTCGCCACAATCTGGCCAACGCGATGGCGGCGACTTGCGCGGCGCTGCGATTCGGTGCGGACCTCGACGCCGTGCGGGAAAGCATCGAAAATTACCAGCCACTGCCGCACCGGTTGCAGTTCGTGGGCGAGGTCGCCGGACGAAAGTTCTTCAACGATTCACTCGCGACAACGCCCGAGTCGGCGGAAGTGGGAATCGACGCTTTCTCATCGCCAATCGTGCTGCTGGCGGGCGGCTACGACAAACAGGTCGATCTGTCGCAGATGGCTACGGCTATCGCTCGTTGCGTGAAAGCAGTCGCACTCATGGGACAGACGGCCGCTCGGTTGAGAGAACTGATCTCGCAAACGCCGGGCAATCACTGCTTGATATCGGGCGAACACACTTCGTTTCAAGCGGCTTGTGAATGGGCGGTTGATCAGTCCGAACCGGGTGACATCGTGCTGCTCTCGCCCGGCTGCGCCAGCTATGACTGGTTCCGCAACTTTGCCGATCGTGGCCAGCAGTTCACGGAGTTCGTGCGGTCGCTTGCGAGAGAAAGTCCCGTTTCAGCGTCAGAATTGCCTTGAAAACCTGCTGAGTTTGCTAGCCGCAATTCGGGATCGCAGCTACACTCCCGCCCTTCGTAATCGTGGGCGGAAGGGGAGTGTTCCTCTTCGGCGATGGCGAAAAGACCCTTTTACTCAGAGCGGCAAGCCGGAAAGACTGGCTCCGTTCGTCGGTTCGTTCTGCTGCGGTCGTCTTCGGAGGCGACAAGACGCGCGAACGTGACCGCTAACTCACGACGGGATTGTTACTAGTATGGTCGATCGGAATTTGTTGAGGGAGTTCGATGTCAGTGATGCGGACCTTGAAGCTGCGTTGGGGCTGTCACTAGCCGACGCGGAAGCCGCCGAAGAAGCACTGATCGCCGAGTACAACCAGCGAGACGCCGGCTACGATGTCAACGCGGTGCTCGAAGGCACGATCGTGCGGGTCGAAGGCGAAGAGGTTCTGATCGACATCGGGTACAAGAGCGAAGGAATTGTTCCTCTCGACGAATGGTCCGACACCGACGAACCGCCTGTCGCCGGACAGCGCATCTCGGTTCTGCTCGAAGAAATCGAAGACGAGTTCGGACTGATCCTCCTCTCGAAGCGGAAGGCCGACCGGATTCGCGAGTGGGAAAAGATCATCAGCACCCACAAGGAAGGGGACATCGTCAAGGGCGAAGTTCTCAAGAAGATCAAGGGTGGTCTGCTGGTCAACATCGGCGTGAACGTGTTCCTTCCCGCCAGCCAAGTCGATATTCGCCGTCCTCAAGACATCGATTCTTACCGTGGCAAGGTCATCGAGTGCCTGATCCTCAAGATCGACGAAGCACGCCGCAACATCGTCGTTTCCCGCCGCCGACTGATCGAAGTTCAACGCGAACAAATGAAAAAGGCTCTGTTGTCGGAGCTGGTCGAAGGCCAGATTCGCAAGGGCGTGGTCAAGAACATCGCCGACTTCGGCGCGTTCGTTGACCTCGGCGGCATCGACGGCTTGCTGCACATCACTGACATGAGTTGGGGCCGCATTAGCCATCCGACCGAGATGGTCCGCATCGACCAAGAGGTCGAAGTGATGATTCTGCATGTCGATCGCGAAAAGGAAAAAATCGCGCTCGGCCTCAAGCAGAAGGAATCCAGTCCTTGGGACAACGTCGAAACCAAGTACCCGGTCGGTACCAAGATTCGCGGTGAAGTTGTCAACGTGATGTCTTACGGTGCGTTCGTGAAGCTGGAAGACGGCATCGAAGGGCTGGTTCACATCAGCGAGATGTCGTGGACGAAGCGGGTCAACCATCCGACCGAACTCGTCAATCCAGGCGAAGAAGTCGATGTGGTTGTGCTGGGCATCAACAAAGAGAAGCAAGAGATTTCGCTGGGCATGAAGCAGGCTCAGTCGAATCCCTGGGACGAAGTTGCGGCCAAGTACCCACCGGGAGCGACGGTCAGCGGTACCGTTCGCAACCTCACCAACTACGGTGCGTTCATCGAATTGGAAGAGGGCGTGGACGGACTGCTGCACGTCAGCGACATGTCTTGGACTCGCAAGATTTCGCACGCGAACGAGTTGCTCAAGAAGGGCGACCCGATCAGTTGCCAAGTCATCTCGGTCGATCAGGAGCGGAAACGCATCGCGCTCGGCCTGAAACAGCTTGCAGGCGACCCGTGGGAAACCACGATCCCCGAGAAGTACCAACCGGGATCACAGGTCATCGGCAAGGTCACGAAGATCACCAATTTCGGAGTCTTCGTCGAACTCGAACCCGAATTGGAAGGTCTACTGCACGTTTCGGAACTGTCTGATCAAAAGGTCGAGAACCCCGAAACATTCGTCAAAGTCGGCCAAGACTTGGATGTCCGGATTCTGCGGATTGATTCCAATGATCGGAAGATCGGGCTGAGTCGCAGAAGTGCGGTTGAGATTCAAGCAGCGGCGGCAGCGGCCAATGAGCCGAAGCCTGATGCACAGGCGGCGGCTCCCAAGGTCCGTGGAGAACTCAAAGGCGGAATGGAAGGTTCATCCGGTCCGCTGTTCACTATGGGTAGCCCAGAGGAAACCAAGGATGTCGCTGCGGCAGAAGTGGAGACACCTGCTGAGTGAGAACGGGTCATGCGTGTCCAATGGTCGCGCATACCTCAAGAATCCTAAGAGTCAAGCGGCGTGATACTGTTTGATTCGAGAAACCTTGCGGCCCTCCGGCACGTTCCGGAGGGCCGTTATTATTGCGCCGTCTGCCCAGTTTCTCTGATCGTTTCCCGTCATACGCCCGTCTCAGTTTGGAATTTTTGGAGTTCAACTCCGATAACACTCTTGGCGGAACTCCGCCGTTTATTGGCCACAGGAGGTGGCGTGTTATTCCACCTGACTCCTGACGGACAGACACTTCGATGGCCAAGACCACACGGCTACGCAGCGCCCCGACTGGCGCGCAAACTCCGCTCGAGACGTATCTCCGCGAGATCAACGAGACGGCCTTACTTTCTGCGGAGGAAGAGAAGGAACTCTCCAATCGCATTACAGCGGGAGACAGCAGCGCTCGGGACCGGATGGTCCGCGCAAATCTCCGGCTCGTCGTGAACATTGCTAGGGCGTACACGAACAAGGGCCTGCCCATTCAGGACTTGATCGAAGAAGGCAATCTTGGATTGCTGCGTGCGGTGGAGGGCTTCGATCCGGATATGAACACCCGGTTCAGCACGTATGCCAGCTATTGGATCAAGCAGTCGATCAAGCGGGCACTCATCAACTCTGCGAAGACGATCCGTATCCCGGCATACATGGTCGAACTACTCTCCAAGTGGCGGCGGGCGACGGCGAAGCTCGATGGAGAACTGGGGCGGGCTCCGACGCAGGAAGAGGTCGCCAAGGAGTTGCAGCTTCCCAAGAAGAAGTTGAGCATCGTGAAGACGGCGATCCACCTCTACAACATGACGCCGCAGACCGACGAGGACGATGGCGGTTGGACGATGAGCGACATGGTCGCCGACGAGCGCCAAAAAGGCCCCGAGGATGAGATGGTCGAAAGCGACAATCTCAAGCATGTCTATCGCATGCTCGACACGATGGACCCGCGTGAAGCGACGATCCTGCGGATGCGATTCGGCCTCGACGATGCCGAGCCGCGCACGCTGAAAGAGATTGGCGAATCACTCGGTCTCACGCGAGAGCGAGTCCGTCAGATCGAGAGTGAAGCACTGAAGCGATTGGCCAAGGGCCTCTTGGGCGAGTGAGTACAAGGCGAGCGGCGAAGTCCGGCTTGGCTTTGTTAGCCGGACTTCCTTTCAAGACGACACCAAGAGAGAAGTGATTCGAGTTGATCAGAAGATCGAGTGAATCACGTTCCCTCGGCTGATTGGTAGTGGTCGCCCCAGCGCGTCGTGAATTTCCGTGTCGGCGGAGTAACCGAGGCAGTGGTAGATCGTGGCCAGCAGATCCTGCGGTTCGACTCTTCCTTCGACCGGGAAGGCCGCTTGAGAGTCGGATGAACCGTGGACCACTCCACCACGAATGCCTCCACCCGCGAGTGCGACGGGAAAGACGCTTCCCCAGTGGTCTCGTCCGGCGTTCGCGTTGATTTTGGGAGTCCGACCGAACTCACCGAGCCACACGATCAGCGTCTCGTCGAGCAAGCCACGTTCGCTGAGATCTTCAACCAGCGCGGAGTAAGCTTGGTCCATGATCGGCATCAGGAAGTCTTTGCAACACTGCGCGTGAAGCGTGTGTGTGTCCCAACCCCCTTGGTTGGGTTTGTCCAGCATGCGCGTCCAGTTGATGCGAACGATGGAGACCCCCGCCTCAATCATGCGCCGCGCGAGGAGTACGCTCTGCGAGTACCTTGATCGTCCGTAGCGGTCTCGAACTGCGGCAGATTCCTGCGTGAGATCGAACGCTTGGCGAGCGGCCGATCCACCGAGCATGCCCAGCGCCTGTTGCGATTCATCGTCGTAACGCTTCACCGATGAGGTGGCAGGCTGAACGCGGTCTCCCCCGTTGAAATGGCTCAATAACTCACGTCGTCGGTCAAACCTCGCGGATGGTAGGTCATCGGGAAACGCGAGATCGGGGATCTTGAATTGGGGTGAGCTTGGGTCGCAGTGGATCAACCACGGATCGAACCGTCGGCCGAGGAACCCTGCATCTTGACCCGGCCACGGGAAGTTACCGTCGTTCCAAACGTGTTCGGGAAGCACGATCGCTCCGGGGAGGCCATTTCGCGAACCTCGTAACTTTCGCACGATGCTGTCGGCGCACGGCCACAAATTAGGAGCTTTCGCCGTGACACTCTCCGCGTTGAGCGGGACATGCGGCACGCCCGTCAGCATGGCGTAGCCGCTCGACGAATGAGAATTGTCTCCCGTCGAGACGGCACGCAGCACGGCGATCTTGTCAGTGAGGAGTGCGGTGCGCGGCATCAATTCGCCAACCATGAGACCGTTTGTGCGAGTCGCAATCGGCTGGAACGGCCCGCGCACTTCGAGCGGTGCCTGCGGTTTTGGGTCCCAAGTCTCGTGCTGTGCCGGGCCACCCATCAGCCAGAAGAGAATGACCGACTTGGCCCGTCCGAAAGACGCCGCAGATCGACTCACGTCCACCGCGCGTCTCGCATCGTCTTGGGCGGCCACTCGCGCCGCCAACAGATTCCCCAGCGAAAGCCCGCCGGCACCAAGACCCCCAATGCGCAGGCAGTCGCGCCGAGACAATCCATCCTCCGCACGAAGCCCATGACCGTCATTCGTCAGCATGTGAAGGCTCCGCTCGGAGGGATGACTTTAAAAGTCGTTCGAGTTCTGTCCGCAGTCAAAAGCCATTTGGCATTTGCTGACAACGCTTGCTCATCGTTTCGCCGCCTTGTCCGAGATGTCTTTGCGGCACCAAGCTCCATCCCAGCGGATGCACTTCACCGCTTGATAGGCTTTCAGCTTGGCGTCCGCGAGAGAGTCTCCGAGTGCGGTGACTCCAAGAACGCGGCCGCCATCATTGACGATCTGGTCTCCGACTTGAGTCGTTCCCGCGTGAAAGACTTTGGTGTCGGGAACGAGTGACGCTTCTTCGAGTCCTCGTAGCGGCTTCCCCTTTTCATAGTCGCCCGGATATCCCGCCGAGGCCATCACGACGCAGACGGACGAACGTTCGTCCCACTCCAGCGGTTCGATCTCGTCGAGCTTACCGTCGGCTGCGGCGTACATTACCTGTGCGAGGTCTGACTTCAATCGCATCAGGACCGCCTGCGTTTCCGGATCACCCAGACGGACGTTGAACTCGATCACTTTCGGTCCCTGATTGGTGAGCATCAGGCCCGCGTAAAGGCAGCCGCTAAACGGCCGTTCGGCCTTGATCATCTCGTGAACCGTCGGCACGAGGATCTTCTCAACGATCACATCGACGATTTCAGAAGTCATCGACGGGATTGGCGAGTACGCTCCCATTCCGCCTGTGTTCGGCCCCGTGTCTCCGTCAAATGCGGCCTTGTGATCTTGAGCGGCTTCGAGCGGCAAAATCGTGGTTCCATCGACGAAAGCCAGCAGGCTCGCCTCTTCTCCCACGAGGAAATCTTCGATGACGATCTGCGAACCGGCCGCTCCAAAATCCTTGTGGATCAGCATCCGCTTGATGGCGTCGCGTGCCTCAGTCTTCGAGAAGCAGACCACGACGCCCTTTCCCGCCGCCAAGCCATCGGCCTTGATGACGAAGCGCTCGGTGTTCTCGCGCTCATCGATGTAGCTCATGGCTTCGGCCGCGTTTTGAAAAGTCCGAAAATCGGCAGTTGGAATCTTGGCCTTGGCCATCAGTTCCTTGGCGAAGCGTTTCGAGCCTTCCAATTCGGCCGCCAGTTTGGATGGGCCGAACACGCGCAGGCCTGCCTTTTTGAACTCATCGACGATCCCCGCCACAAGCGGCGCTTCGGGGCCAACGACGGTCAGATCAATCTTCTCGGCGAGCGCAAATTGGATGAGCCGGGGAATGTCGGTCGCCTTGATGTCCACGTTGGTCACGTCTAGCCCCGTCCCCGCATTGCCCGGCGCACAGAAAACCTGTGTCACAGAAGGAGACTGTTTGAGCTTCCACACCAGCGTGTGTTCGCGTCCACCGTTGCCAATCACGAGAATCTTCATAGCCGAGTCTGAATCCTAAAAGGTGTCTATGTCTGACCAAACCACACCAACCCGAAGCGTGAGCGAGGGTGCTCTGCCTTTTTTTATATCTGAGTTCAAAATCAGCGTGAGCTTGAAACAGGGGGGCACAGAAACTCGTGAGAGTTCGGGTGTTTCTGAAGCTTCACGACTTCATCACCCTCAAACGAAAGGCTGTCGATGCACTCGCGGCCTCGCTTACGCTTCGGGTTGGTGTGCGGGCGACAACGCCACTCGTTGCTGGGCGCTGCCGTTTGTATGGCCGGTGATGATAGCAGCGACTCGCGCACGCCTGTAGCTCACTCGTCCGAGCTTGTGACGAGGCATCGCATTCGTTGATTGCCGAGCATCGAAGCCCGCCGCTATCATCTCGCCGCATCACATGGGATTGGCTTGGCGGAATTCTCGTCGAGCCATTTTTTGCCTGCAAAAGGAAGACGAAACGTGTTTGGAACGATGGCGATGGTTGGGGCGACGGGCGCGGTCGGTCGCATCATGTTGCAGTTGCTCGAAGAGCGGCCGATGCTCGCGAAAACGTATCGGTTCTTGGCGTCGGCCCGGAGTGCCGGTTCGATCTTGAAATTCAAAGGTCAGGACTACACCGTCGAGTTGTTGGAACCCACCGCATTCAAAGGCGTCGATCTGGTCATCGCCACCACGCCCGATGAAGTGGCCGCTGAATATCTGCCGCACGCTGTTGCCGCCGGATGCAAAGTCATCGACGAGTCCGGCTACTTCCGCATGCACCCCGACGTGGCACTAGTTATTCCTGAGATCAACCCGCAGGACGCGCTCAATGCAAAGGGGATCATCGCCAGCCCAAACTGTTCGACGACTCAGATGGCGCTCGCCCTGAAGCCGCTTCACGACGCGGCCCGAGTCCGGCGCGTGGTCGTCAGCACGTATCAGGCGGTCAGCGGCGCGGGCCTCGCCGGAACGGACGACCTCTACGGCGCAACGCGAGCGAAGTTGGACGGCAAGAGCTACGAACAACAAGCGTTCAAGTCGCCGATTGCGTTCAATGCCATCCCCCAAATCGGCGGCTTCAAAGAACAGGGCTACACCAGTGAAGAGATGAAGATGGTCTACGAGACTCGCAAGATTCTCGGCGACCAGTCGATCATGGTCTGCCCGACGTGTGTCCGCATCCCGGTCGCCAACTGTCACAGCGAAACGATCCTCGTCGAAACTGAGCGCCCGATCTCGGTCGAAGAAGCCAAGAGGCTCTTCTCCGCCTTCCCCGGCATCAAAGTCGTGGACGAAGAAAAACAGGGAGGCTACCCGATGCCGTGCGACTGCACCGGCAGCGACCTCGTCTTCATCGGCCGCATCCGCAAAGACCTCACCAATCCGAACGGCCTCACATTTTGGTGCGTCAGCGACAACCTGCGTAAGGGCGCGGCAACCAACGCCATCCAGATTGCCGAACTGCTGGCCAAGCATCACACCTGATGCTTGGCTCGTTCAAGGATGTTGCTTGACCGTGAGGGCGGTTCCCTTAAGGCTTGTCATTCCATGACAAACCGTTTTCCCTTTTACAGCCAGAAGATTTTCATGCAACCATTTGAATACCGTGACGGTGAATTGTTTTGTGAAGACGTGCCCGTGGCGAAGCTAGCCGAGCAGTATGGGACTCCGTTGTGGGTTTACTCGAAGTCATTTCTGCTCGGGCAACTGAAGCAGATTCAGACCGCGTTTGCTGAGGTTGATCCGGTCATCTGTTATTCGGTGAAGGCGAACTCGACGCTGGGCGTGCTGAAGGTGATGCACGAGGCGGGGAGCAGCTTTGATGTCGTGTCGGGTGGTGAGCTGTATCGTGTCAAAGCAGCGGGGGCGGACACGTCAAAGGTCGTCTTCGCGGGAGTCGGTAAGACCGATGACGAAATTCGGTTCGCGCTCGAGAACGACATCCTAATGTTCGATGTCGAGAGCGAAGCGGAACTCGATGCCATCGCGGCGGTGGCGGGTTCGATGGGGAAGATCGGTCGCGTGGCGTTGCGGCTCAATCCGGACATCGACGCGAAGACGCATGCCAAGACGACGACGGGCAAGAAGGGGAACAAGTTCGGCATGGACATCGAGCGGTTCCGCGAACTGGCCGCGAAGGTTTTGCGAGACAAGCGGCTCGCGCTGAAGGGGATTCACATGCACCTCGGCTCGCCGATCCTGACGACCGATCCGTATGAGGCCGCCGGGGCGAAGGCGATCGAAGTTGTTGAAGCATTACGACGCGACGGCCACGACATTAACTGGATCAATCTTGGAGGCGGCTTCGGGATCAGTTACCGCGAGAATGAAGGTCTTCCCGCCTCGGAGTATGCGAAGGTGATCGTCCCTGCCGTGCAAGCGGCCAAGTGTCGGCTGGCCCTCGAACCGGGCCGGTTCATTGTCGGCAACTCGTGCGTCCTCGTGAGCCGCGTCGTTTACACGAAGCGCGAGGGTGGCAAACTGTTCGTGATTCAGGACGGTGCGATGAACGACCTGATTCGTCCGGCGATGTACGACTCGTTCCATCGCGTCTGGCCGGTGAAGCCATCCGTCCCGATGCCCTCGAACGTCGAAGGGGAGATCGCTGGCTGCGAGAAGACGGATGTCGTCGGTCCCGTTTGCGAATCGTCCGACTACTTCGCGAAGGACCGTTATCTCCCGCCGATGCAGCGCGGTGACCTGATGGCGATCTTTAGCGCGGGAGCCTACGGCACGGCGATGAGCAGCAACTACAACTCGCGTCCCCGCGCGACTGAGCTACTCGTGGACGGTACGACCGTCAAAGTCATCCGCCGCCGCGAGACGTATGCCGACTTGGTGGCTCACGAGTTGGATGTGTGATACGGCGTGTTCCACGCTTGAAGTTCTGCTTATCCCTCGCTCGGCTCACCAAGACTCCATTTGAGAAACGCCTCATCGACGATCGCGTGAGGGATCGCGTTGTCAGCCGGACTTTCCATCGGGATGACGCGCTGCGGAGTGAAGTCCCGCGAGTACCCTTTCAACCGGCAAGGTTTGACTCGGTGGCACGCGCGGTGCGACCCGAGCGACCGGTGGCATCCGAACGCCGTGCTTGACTCTCGCGTTGCGCGATCCGCCTCCTTGGACAGGTTGGACTCACTTCTGCCCGGCGGTCGATCCGACTGCGGTCGAGTCAGGTGATTTGTGTCGGTCGGGGTGAAATGTCGTTGTTTCATCCCTTCGTGCGTTCGTAGCATCCGGGCACTGCCTCGGTGTTGGAATTGGAAAGTGGTTGCACGGATGCTCCTGCCGCAGCTGCGAGCGGCGCGAAGAGTCCTCGTGTAATTGCGGAGTCTGCGAATGACCCGGCTTCGTCGAGTTTTGATTGCGAGTCTTGCTTGTGGTGCGATGTGCCTGCACGGTGCGGCCTCGTTGTGGGCACAACCGGCTCCCGCCAAATTGGCCGCCGCGCCCGATCCGTCTCCGCTGCTCGTCGAACCGAAAACGCCCGAAGAATTCTTCGCCAGCACTTTGCTGATGGTCGATCTGGCGCGAATGGACTTGGCACGCAAGTACCTCGATCAGTTCAACTCGGGATCACCCGACGACGAGCTGATGCTCAAAATTCGCGACAAGCACGGTACGGGTGAGTTCGTGAAACTGGCTCGCATTCAAGAGCTGCAACCCCTTTCGGTTCAGTTGCTCGAGCGTCTGAATGTCCTCGCCCGCAAGCAGTCTGAAGACCCGGCATTTGTGGACAGCCTGATCGCGAGATTGGTTGGCGACCCGACTCAACGCGAACTGGCGACGCGAGAGTTGCGGAATGCCGGCCCGCGAGCGGTCCCTCAGATTTTGAAGCAGATGAGCCGGCCAGAGATGGCGGAAAAGCAAGATGCATTGGTGATCGCCCTCACGCGGATGGGTCGTCAGATCGTGCCGCCGATGTTGGGTGGGCTTGATGCACCGGAAGACCGCGTGCGTGCGGCGGTGATTGAGGTGTTAGGAATCCTCGAGGCCAATGAAGCCATTCCGTACTTGTGGTTCCCCGCGTTTTCGGAAGCACAACCGCGCGGCGTTCGTATGGCGGCCCAGCGCACGCTGGCCAAGCTCATCACAGGATCGAAAGAGAAAACGGATCGCCTCTCGTCCATCACCGCATCCAACGAACTACGACGTTTGGCCAAGATACTGTTCCAAAAGCCGGACCTGTTACAACGTGAAGCCGATGGTTCGGTCCTCATCTGGGGTTGGGATGCCAATGCCGAGACCACGATGGCGAAAACGCACTCGCCACCAGTTGCGGCGATGTTGCTGTCGTCACGGTTCGCCCGCCAATCGCTGGCCTTGTCACCCGATCAGTCCGAGCCACAGCGACAGTACTTGGCGTCGTTACTCGGTTTGGAAGTCTTGCAGAATGGCTGGGACAAGCCACGCAGTACTGGCCCTGGCTCGGCGATGTATCTCGCCCTGACAGCGGGTGAAGAGACCGTCTCACAAGTTCTGGCCGACGCATTGGAAGCGAGCCAACCGGCGACGGCGGTGGCCGCTCTCGAAGTCCTCGGCCAAATTGGAACGCGCGAGCAGTTGCAGGGATTGAAGGGACTGAAGTCTCCGGTGCTCGCCGCACTGAATGCACCTGACGCCCGCATCCAGTTCGCGGCGGCGACCACCATTCTGCGTATTGAACCGAAGACGAGCTTTCCCGGTGCGAACCGAGTCGTTTCGGTCTTGGCCCGTGCGTTGACCGATCCCGGTCAAGCCCGAGCTGTAGTGATCGACGCCGACCAAGGACGCGCCAGCCGCACATCGGCATTCCTGAAGGATGCCGGGTTCGAGGGAATGATGGCCTCGACGGGCCGCGATGGTTTCGAGAAGGCTGCGAATTCGGCCGGTGTCGATGTGATTGTGGTTCATGCCAATTGCATCCGCTGGGAATTGACTCAAACCTTGTCGAACATCCGCGCCGATGCCAGAACGGCAGCGATTCCTGTTGTCGTTTATGGTCCCGACACAGTGCGACTCGAAGTCGCTCGGCTAATCGCGCGCAATGCCCCCGCGACGTTTGTGGCCGAGTCCGCTTCGTCGAACGATTTCATTCACCAGTTCCAGCCGTTCGCGGTCGGACTGAAGTCTCCGATGCTGTCGGCTCAAGAACGAAACCAACAGAAAGTCGGAGCGGCCTATTGGTTGGCGACGCTCGTCACCGGGCGCGGCTCGAAGGTCTTCGATGTCTCGCCTGCGGAAAAGGAATTGGCCCTCGTGATCGAGTCACCCGATGCCGGGCCGAACGCGATCGTCGCACTGGGCGGTCTCCCCAGTGGCGCGGCTCAACGCCGCTTGTCCGAAGTCGCCCTGAACACGCAACTGGATGCCGGTCTGCGTGAAGCGGCCGCGTCTCAATTGGGCTACCACATCCAGCGTTTCGGCCTGCTGCTGACGAAGGACGGCGTGGCGGATGTCCACGCTGGCTGGGTCGCCGCCCAACAGCCCTCAGTCAAAACAGCGTTGGCGGGAGTGATTGGTACGCTTCGTCCGAACGCGGCATTGGTAGGCGAACGCCTCCAGCAGTTTCCAACACCCGCCGCTCGGACCCCGTGACACGGCTGACTCGAACCGTAGGATGGGTACTCCTGCTCGTCCGGCTTTCAAACCCTCAACGCGGACGGGCAAGAGTGTCCATCCTACGGGTCACTTCTTCCCATGTTCCGCCGGGTTCGTTGTGTTTCGTAGCATCGAGAGGTACTCGACCAGATCGCGCACTTCGGACTTGGTGATCTTCTTCACGAGGTCTTCGGGCATCCCCGACTTGCCGACGGCGCGGTCTTCGATGGCCGACTTCTCTAGGACGACGATCGCTCCCTCCGGCTTCTGGAGTTGGATGCGCTGGCCGTCGTCCGACTTGATGATCCCCGCGTGGACCTTGCCGTCGGCCATTTGCAGGATCGCGGTCTCAAAGCCCTTCGCGATCTGTTTGTTTGGATCGACAAGGGCTTCGAGCAAGTATTCGCGGGTCTTGTCGAGGCCGATGCGTGACAAGTCGGGGCCAACTTCGCCGCCGTTTCCGTCGATCTTGTGACAGCGGCGGCAGGAGACTTCGCTGCGGCCGAAGAAGATGTCTTTGCCTCGGACTTCGTTGCCGCCTGTCAGAGCTTCGCGGTAGTCGCGGAGATGATCGTCCGGCTTGCGCGTCGCATCGAACGCGGCAACTTGTTCCTGCATCGTTTTCGTCGCACGAATTTTTGCGGCGTCGAGCAGATCGAGCTGCACGGCCTCGGATGTTTCTCGCTTGGCCAATCGGGCGAGCCACCGGTCGAGTACGGCATCGGCGTCGTCTCGCTTGAGTGATGCGAGAGTGGAGATCGCTGCCTGCTGCTCGGGAATTGAATCGCTCGTCATTGTCTCGGCCAGCAGCGTGACGGCTCGCGCGGGATCGACGCCGATCACTTGACGCCGGGCTTCACTTCTCATGCCGGGATCGGCGTCCTTGAGCGACTCATCAACAACCGACTTGAGCTGCGGGCTCTTGAGGACGGCGAGCGCCCGCAACGAGGCCACTCGCTCGGACGACGGGCGGACCACGTCCTTCACGATGTCGAGCAGCAGCGGCTCGGCAACCTTGATCTCGTACCGCGCGGCCAGCTTCGCCGCCGACTCGCGCAGGACGCCAGTGCCACCGAACAGCGGGATCATCACCGGCTGCACCGCCGTAACCACATCGATCATGCGCGGCTTCAATAAGCGATGGTCGCCGAGAACCCGATCGAGCGGCGGGGGCGAGTTCCAGTCGAGCAGTTCCGAGATCGCTTCGACTCGTAACGTGTCATCGAGCAGCGGATTGGCCGCCATCGACGCGACGGCCTTCGCGTGGTCGAGTTGCCCGAGTCGGAAGTTGGCGTTCATCACGCGACGTAACAGCGGATCCGACTGCCCCGGTTTGTCGGACAGTTTTGCGAGGGACGGCAGCGCGTCCAGAATCGGCACGTCGTGAATGGCTCGCGCCGCTTCGAGGACCACGAGCGGCTCGGCATCGTTGAGAAAGGCCGCGACGCCCGCATCCGACTTCCGGCGCAGGGCGAGGACCGCACCGAGTCGCTCGGCGGGCGATGGCCTCTTCACCGCATCGACCAGCGTCTTTGAGTCTGCCGCGCTGACGAGAGCAATCACCGCCGCATGACGCAGCGTCGCGTCGGCATCCGCGTTCTGAGCGAGAACCTCAAACAGAGGCTCGACTGCCGACTTGTCCTTCACGCTCCCCAGTGCCAGCGCGGCGTGAGCCTTCACGCGCGCGTTGTCGTCCTTCAAGAGGGCGATCAGTCCCGAAGAGGCTTTGAAATATGCGGCATCTCCGCAGACTTTGGCCACCTGCGCACGGATCTCGGGATTGGCGTCCTTGAAGAGCGGCTGAAGATCTTTCAGCACAGTGGGCTTCGATCGGCCGATCTGTCCGAGTCCCCAGATGCCATGCAGCCGGTCGAATAATCCTTCGCCTTTCATCGCAGCCTGAAGCAGCACGCCCGCCGCGTCCTTCTCGGCCAAAGCCATCTGCGCCCGCAGGCGAATGCGGTAGTCAGGATGGCCGAGCAGAAAGCCGAGTTCCCTCGGTTCTCGCTGCGAAAAGCCTTCCTTCATGAGCCGCCCGACCTCGGCAACGATGGGCGAGGTGCCGTGCTTTTCATCGCGAAAACGATAGAGCCGCCCCTTGCCAATCCCATCCCAGCCATCGACCCAGTCAGAGACATACAGCCCTCCGTCGAAGCCGAAGTCCACGTCAGTCGCGAGGATTGACCAGAGGAACTCCTGATTGTTGACGAGTTCAAACGAAGCTCCCTTCGGGATCATCGAGAACGTGCGGATGCCACTGTTAGCGGCGGTCCCTCGAAAATCGGCGAGGAAGAAGTGGCCGCGATACTTCTCGTCTAGGCCGGTGCCGGGATAGTACGCCAGCCCCGACGGACCATCGGCCACATTGGTCACGGGGGGCACGATGTACGCCGCCTGGCCGGGATGGGCCGGATACCAAAGCTTCTCGCGGTTCCAAGGGCCACGATCTTGCAGGTACTGATAGTACATCCGCCACCCGGTATCGGAGTGCTGAGTCAGGTGCATCCATCGCGCCCGGTCCCCGCCGTCCGAGTTGTTGTCGCCGGTGAACAGGTTGCCGAAGTCGTCGAACGCCAACTCCTGTGGATTGCGCAGTCCCGTGCAGAAGACTTCCAATTTCGAGCCGTCCAGCTCGCACCGAAAGACCGCCCCCCGATCGGGCAGGTGCAGTTTGCCCTGCTTCGTCGGGACCGAGAAGCCGCGATCACCGATCGAGAAATAGAGCCGCCCGTCCGGGCCGACGATCAGCCCGTGCAGGTCATGTCCACGAAAGGCAACTCGCACCCCGAAACCGTCGTAAAGAGCAACCCGCTCGTCTGCCTTCCCGTCTCCATCCTTGTCGGTCAGTTGCCACAGTTTGGGAATGCAGGTGTAGATGACATTGCCATTGATCGACAGCACGCCCGCTCCTGTCCCGTCCTCGATGGCGTTGAAGCCGTCGGCGAAGACGGTTGACTTGTCGGCCTTGCCGTCGCCATCGGCGTCCTCCAAAAGGCGAATGCGGTCGTGTTCAAGAGCGTATTTCTTAACGTCATCCCCGAGGTGCTTCTTGAAAAACGCCAACCGGTCCTCGACTGTCTGAGCCGCCAGGTCGTCGAGCAGCCAGTTCATGTGATTACGGTTGTCCACGACTCCCTTCTGCTGACGAAAGGTCTCCGCGACGAAGACTCGGCCCCGCTCGTCGAAGCAGAACGCGACCGGGTTGGCGAGAGCTGGCTCGGCCGCCCACAGATTGGTCTTCATCCCAGCGGGAACGCGAAACCGGTGGATGGCGAGTTCCCCTTCATTCGATTTCTCGGCGATGGCGGGAGCGTACGGCTCGGTGGCCATGACCAGATTTGCAGACATAATCCAAGCAAGCTGGGATGTCACGAGTAGGTGTCGAAGGCGATCTGCGAAGCAATTCACGACGTAAACCTCAAGGAAGTGAGAACCGGTTGGTCGTCTGTAAGGCGAGCAGCAAGTGAAAGCAGCCTCGACACTCCGTAGCGAGATCTGCTCGTGCCACGGAGTGACTCGTCTGCCGCATAATGTCGGTCAGTAACCAGCCGCGAAGAATCGGCATCGAATGTCAGTCAGTGACGACCGTTTCAGTATAGGCCCGCCTAAGACAGGCTGCGAGTTGACCAGTTTCTAGCACGAGCGAACTCCCCGTCAGCAAATTGCCCGGTCACAAATTGGCCATATGGAGTGAAACAACTCAGTCAATCTGGCGTATCAACCGGCATTCCAGGTCGAGTCCAAGAAAAATTAAATAGCTCTCACCGCAAGCTGTTGCGGCAAAAAATGCCGAAGCGGGCTTGCCTCGGGTGCGATAGTTGCGAGCAAGTGTGACAAGCAAGACGCCCCTCAATTTCTACGGAAGGAAGACCATGTTAGTGCTCACGCGAGGTTTGAAGCAGCAGATCGTAATTGGTGACCAGTTGGTTGTTGTGACTGTGCTGGAAGTCAAAGGTGGCCGAGTCCGCCTCGGGATCGAAGCTCCCTCGCATGTCGCCATCCGTCGAATGGAGATCGTCGATCCGAGCGGACATCAGAAGCCCGAGCACTTCGAGTTGGTCGCCAAGTAGCCTTAACTCGCTTGGCCAGTCGAGCTTTTTGAAGGCTGTCGCACGCCCAGACGGTGCTTTGACGGTCTCTTTTGCTCGTTGATTATGTCGCTGGCTCGCGCATCAGGTATGTGAGTTCGCTGGCACAGTTGGTCCCTGAACGGGGCGGATCGGATCGTCGATTCGTCCGTCACTCCAAAATCTCTCTCCCGAACGATAACCTGATGCCACCTCCGCGAGACGTTCCGTCCGTGTGAGTCGTTTGGTTTCTCATTTCGGCCCGTGCGTGGAAGTTCCCGTCGCACGGGAGCCTTGGTTTCGCGAAAGGAGTTCGTCGATGCGCAATGTGTTGTCGGTCATTCTCGGGGGTGGCAAGGGGACTCGTCTGTACCCACTCACTCAGCACCGATCGAAGCCGGCCGTACCGCTGGCGGGCAAGTACCGCATCATCGATATCCCGATTTCAAACTGCCTCAACAGCGGGATGAACCGCATCTATTTGCTGACGCAGTTCAACTCGGTGAGCCTCCATCGACACATCCGGCAGACATACCGCTTTGATCGGTTTGAAGGAGGGTTCGTCGAAATCCTGGCGGCACAGCAGACGATGGAAGGCGAGCACTGGTATCAGGGGACGGCCGATGCGGTTCGCAAGAACTTGGCGCATCTGCAACAGAAGGACGTGGACTACGTCATGATTCTGTCGGGCGATCAGCTCTACCGCATGGACTACCGTGACATGTTGGCGACACACCAGAAGTCGGGAGCAGATGTCTCGATTGCCGCACTGCCGGTCACGCGCGAGGCGGCTCGCGGGTTCGGCATCATGCGTGTGAACGACGAAGGGCGGGTCCAAGGCTTCCTTGAGAAACCTCAAAGCGATGCGGAGATTGACCGCCTCGTGAAAACCGATCCGGCATGGATCGATGCGCAGGGGATCAAGAGCCACGGGCGAGACTGCCTTGCCAGCATGGGGATCTACCTGTTCAACCGAGACACACTGGTCGATTTGCTGACGCACTCGGATTACCAAGACTTCGGCAAGGAAGTCTTTCCGATGTCCATTCGGACTCACAAGGTCCATGCCCATCTGTTCGACGGTTATTGGGAGGACATTGGAACGATCCGCTCGTTCTACGAGGCCAATCTCGATTTGACGCTGCCCAACGCGCCGTTCACGCTCGAAAACCAAAATGCCCCGATTTACACGCACGCCCGCTTCTTGCCGCCCACGCGGTGCGATGGCGTTCGCATTTCGAGAAGCCTGATCGCCGACGGCTGTGTGATCGGCGAAGGTTCTGTGATCGAGAACTCCGTCATCGGCCTGAGATGCAAGATCGGTCGGAACGTCACGATCGTGAACTCCATTCTGATGGGGGCCGACGCCTACCAGACAGACTCCGAAGTTGCCGAAGATCTGGCGGCCGGGCTGCCCACAGTCGGAGTCGGCGACTACAGCTACCTCGACGGCGTGATCGTCGATAAGAACTGCCGCATCGGGCAGGGCGTCCACATCGAAGCCAAACCGGAACTGGCTGCGGCCGCTGACTCACTCGTTGTCGTTCAAGACGGGATCATCGTTGTTCCCAAGCAGGCCACTCTGGCCGACGGCTGGCGAATGTAGTTGCGAAGCCCCCGGCAAAATGGCAGGGCCATCGCCTTGTTCAACGTAGGGTGTGTGGAGTCTTCGGAGCACACCGTCATTTCACGGGAACTTGGTGCGTTCCGAAGACTCCACGCACCCTACGCGTTTGCCCAGGCTCAAAATGGCGATCGCCCTAGCAAAATGACGAGCGTGGTGGCGTCAGTCCCGTTCGCCCACAATTTGAAACAACTGCGTGAGAGTCCTGTTTTCATGAGTTCCCTGCCCCAAATCGTCTTGAGCAGCCGCAACAAAAAAAAGATCGGCGAGATCGCCGAGTTGATGGCTCCGCACGGGATCGAGCTGATCGGGGTCGAATCATTCCCACATGTGCCCGAAGTTGAAGAGGATGGCAATTCGTTCGCAGCTAACGCCGCCAAAAAAGCGATGGAAGTTGCCAAGAGTCTTGGTGCGTGGGTCATCGCGGAGGATAGCGGCCTCTGTGTTGATGCCTTGGCCGGTGCTCCCGGCATCTATTCCGCACGCTATGCCGGAGAGCAAGGAGCCGATGCCGCCAACAACCAAAAACTGTTGGGCGAGTTGGCGAACATCCCCACCGAAAAGCGAACGGCTTATTACGTCTGCTACGCGGTATTGAGTGACCCGACCGGTACGATTCGGCTTGAGTCCGAAGGACGCTGCTGCGGCAGGATTCTCACCGACTATCACGGCTCAAATGGCTTCGGTTACGATCCACTGTTTTTGGTCCCCGAATATCATCAAACCTTTGGACAGCTCGACGCTGCCGTCAAACGCCACATTAGCCATCGCGCGAAGGCGTTCGAGCGTCTAATCCCTCGTGTCGTAAGCCTGTTCGGTTGAGGACGCGACGGCCGATCCTCCCTATACTCTCGTCACTGACCCCACCTCTCGGCGAGACCGACCATCGCCTCCCACTCGACGCCCCTTTGACCGCATGGCACGATGCTTCGACTGCAACAATTTCTGACTTGGTATCTCCAGTTGAAGGCTCCCGTTCCCGGTGAGGGGACCGCGTGGCGTTTGGATTGGCTAGTTCCCGGTCCCGCGTGGCTGATCGCCATCGGCTCTGTTGGATTGCTGGTCCTCGTTGCGTGGGTCTACCTGCGGGATGGCGCGAGCTTGAGCGGCCGACAGCGCGGCGTATTGGTCGTGTTACGGTTGGCAGTCTTCTCGCTTGTCGTGGCGATGCTGACGGAACTCAGTTTGACCGTCGAACGAACCGGCTTGCCGAGCATCGCGATCATGATCGACAACTCTGCGAGCATGTCGTTGCGAGACCAATACCCGTCCGGTTCGCAGTCCGCTCGCATGGCGAGTGGCCTCGCGCAGACACCGGGCCGCGACGGGCATCGCCTCGCGCTGGCTCAAGAAGTTCTGACCCGTAACGGTGGACAGTTTCTGACAGAGCTGGAACGCGAGCATCAAGTGCGGCTCTATCGGTTTGCTGAAACCGCTTCACCGCTGGAGGAAACCGATCTCGGTGAACAACCCTCTTCAACGTTGCTGCCCGCCGGAACGGAACCGTCACTCGATGCCGTTCTCGCAGAGATCCTAGCCCTGCGCGCTGATGGAGATCAGACACGACCTGCTCCCGCAGTGAAAAAGGTTTTGAGCGACCTTCGCGGGACGCCGCCTGCCGCGCTGATTCTCTTCACCGATGGAGTCGCCAGTGTCTCCGACGCCGACAAGCTCTCGACGATCGCCGACACCGCACGCCGCAAGGGGATTCAACTTCACGTCGTTGGTTTGGGAAGTGACGACGCAGCGAAGGACGTGCAACTGTTCGACATGCTCGTCGATGAAGTCGCGTTCGTCGGCGACCCGATGCTGTTCGCGGCGAAAGTGAAGAGCTTCGGTTACGCCGGTCGCAAGCTGACGCTGAGGCTTCGCCAGGAAGGGAACTCGACGCCGCTGGCCTCGCAAGAAATCATGGCCCCCGCCGACGGACAGACCGCCAAGGCCGAGCTGTCGTACTCATCGCCGACGGCGGGTGAATTCGACTTCGCCCTCGAAGTCGTCCCACTGAGTGATGAGACCAACAAACTAAACAATCTTGAAACGCGGCACGTCAGCGTGCGCGAAGAGAAGATTCGCGTGCTACTCGCGGACGGGCTGCCGCGTTACGAGTTCCGTTACCTGAAGCAACTGCTCGAACGAGACAAGTCGATCGAGTTGAGTACGCTGCTTCAGGACGCTGACCTCGAATACGCTCAGGAAGACCGAACGGCCATTCAGCATTTCCCGGTCAAACGCGAAGACCTCGCGCGGTTCGATGTGCTCATTCTGGGAGATGTCTCCCCGACGCTACTCGGTCCAGCGGTGATGGAAAACGTGCGCGACTTCGTGCGCGAGAAAGGCGGCAGCGTCATTTTGATTGTGGGACCGCAATCGAATCCGCTCGCGTTCGGAGGGACGCCGCTGGAAGTGTTGCTGCCGTTCGCCGTCGCCGACGTGAAGCTGCCTGCCACTGAGGTTCCAGCGTCCGACAGTTTTCATCCGGTACTGACGCTGGAAGGACAGAAGGGAAACAGCCTGTTTCGACTCGGTGAAACCGAGGCCAACAGCCTGCGGATTTGGAATGGACTGCCGAATCTCTTCTGGCTGGTCGAGATTCCGAAGATCAAGCCCGGCGTCCGCGTGTTCGCCGAACATCCGCTCAAGTCGGGAGTGAACGGTCGCCTGCCAGTAATCTCGATGCAGCAAGTCGGCGGTGGCAAGGTGCTGTTCCACGCGACCGACGAAACGTGGCGATGGCGATTTCGCACGGGCGATCTGCACTACGGCCGCTACTGGATTCAGGCCGTTCGTTATCTCAGTCGGGGCCGCTTGATTGGCAAGGATCGCACCGCTGAATTGAGCGTTGACCAACTGGTCTATCAGCGCGGACAACCGGTCACGGTGCGAGTCCGCTTCGTCGATGAGAAGTTTCTTCCGACTGATACGAGCGGTGTGACCGTGGTACTCGACCGTAAAGGTGAGGGCCGTCAGTCGGTCAAACTGACACGACTGCGCGAAGCGCCGACGATGTTTGAGGCTCAGCTTCCGCGACTGGCCGAGGGAACGTATCACGCATCGATCACTCAGCCCGCATTTAAAGAGGCACCGCCAGCGACCGACTTCCGGGTCGAGGCACCGCAGCGCGAACTGCAACGGCGCGGTATGGACAAGACCGACTTGCAGCTCGCCGCGAAGCAGTCTCACGGCCGCTTCTACACGCTGGAAGATGTCGATTTGCTCTCCTTAGAAATTCCGCGAGGCACGCCCGTCCCACTCCAAACCGAAGATCCAATCCCACTCTGGAACCGCTGGGAAGGCATGTTATTGCTCACCGCGTTACTCACTGCGGAATGGCTCCTGCGCAAACGTTGGAGACTGGCTTGAGTCAGCGGCCACGGGAATAAGTTTTGTACCAGCGAGATTATGGCATCGAACGAATCGGCGTCCGATACTCGCTCTCAATCGTCATCCGATTCCACCGACACCACCTCGCTGACAACGCTCCCTTGCGCGAGCAACGTCGAGATGCGGTCGCCTTGGCGAAGTTGCCCCGCGTTTCTCACGAGGTCTCCACCCACAAGCGTCTTCGTCAGCGAGTAGCCTCGCTCCAGCACCGCCAGTGGGCTGAGGGCACTTAGCGACGCCGCGAGCGTTTCCAATTTCTGGCGCGAAGTGACGATGGACTGCTTCACACCGCGTTTCATTCTCGCATCGAGTTCGTCCAGTCTGAGCGACAGGTCGCGAACGCGGTCGAGTGGCCGGGAAAAGCAGCGGCGGTTTGCCACCGCGTCCAGCTTCAAACGAGCTTGCTGCGCTTGCCGCTTCAGGGACGAATTGAGTCTTTGGCGAAGCTGCTTCAACTCCGCTCGCACTTCGCTTTCGAGCGGCACCACAAGTTCACCCGCTTCGCTCGGCGTGAGTGCCCGTTTGTCGGCGACGAGGTCTGCGATCGTCACGTCAATTTCGTGGCCGACCGCACTGATGACCGGAATCTTGCAGGCGTGAATCGCACGCGCGACGATCTCTTCGTTGAAGGCCCACAAATCTTCGAGGCTTCCTCCACCGCGACCGCAAATGCAGACATCGACCTCGGGAATCAGGTGGACTTTCCGCAGCGCGGCCGCGATTTGCGGAGCGGCCTGCGGTCCCTGCACGGCTACCGGAACGACGACGATGTTCGCCTTGGGCCAACGCCGCGTGATGACCTGCGTCATGTCCTGAACCGCCGCACCGGTGGGACTCGTGATGAGTGCGATCCGGCGCGGGAACCGTGGCACTGGACGCTTGCGGGCGGGATCGAAGAGACCTTCCTGTGCGAGCTTCTGCTGGAGTTGTCGGAACGCCAGTTCGAGCGGACCGATGCCCTTGGGCTGAAGCTGATCGACCACGATCTGGTAGACGCCGCGTGCCTCGTAAACCTCGATCCGCCCGGCGGCGATCACCTGCAAGCCGTCCTTCAAATCGAACCGCAAACGCTGCGCGGTGCCACGCCACATCACCGCCTTCAACTGCGCCGAATCATCCTTCAGCGTGAAGTAACAGTGACCGGAGCCGGCTCGCGTAAAGTTCGAGATCTCGCCGCTGACCCAGACGTGCGGGAACGAAGTCTCGACGACTTCCTTCAGGACGAAGGTCAGTGCGCTGACGGTCAGCACAGGAACGGTTTCGGTATTGGCAGCGGGTGAGTTCACGAGGCAAGGTTCCAAACAGGTGGCCGCCAAGGCAGGCATTTGTCGTCTTTCGCTCAGCGAAAGAACATCCTTTGGCAGAGCGCAAGACAACCGCTACTGGTACGCCGGTCCTGACTGTTCTTAATCGCTTCGCCGACCAGCGTGCCACACTCAGACACCGGGGAGCAGTTCCCTCAGGTACTTCACGGCGCGGGCGACATCGCCAGGGCGGTCGTCTCCTTGTGTTCGCACTGCCGTGACCCAGCCGCGATAGTCCATCTCACTCAGCAAGGCGAAGACTTCCGGCCAGTCGATCGTGCCGTGTCCGACAGCAGCCTCTTGGCTGCCACCGCTGAAATCGCGGAGGCCGTCTCGCAGTTGAACGTGCGACACAACCGCGTGCAGCGTGCGGAGTGCTGCGGTGGACGAGCGGCCGGTCATGGCGAAGTGAGCCGGATCGAAGTCAATGCCGAGTGGGCCGGTCTTGATTTCACTGACGAGCGCCGCGAGTTCTTCCGCAGAGTCATCCGTCGGCGTGAGACACAACACCGTTCCGACATGATTGCCGTGGCGGGCGAGGTCGTTCAGAACTTCGACGAGCAGTTGCCGCTCTTTGGAATCGCGGCTTTCGGGGATGCGTCCCACGCGACAGCAGAGCGTCGGTGCCTTGATCGCGTATGCAAACGTCATCGCGTCTCGGAGCGCTGTGACACGGCGATCGAGTTCCCGGCCGTCGGTCAACGGATGTGTCATCGGGAAAACGGCTCCCGCCACAGACAGGTTGAGTTCGCCCATCCGATGCAGGAATTGCCGCCGCCCCGATTCAGTTAACCCTGATGAAGTGACTTCGCTGCCAACCTCGAACTGAACGCCCTGCACATGCAGTTCGGAAGCCGTTTGAAGGGATTCGGGAAGCGACTGGCGAAAACACCGTGTGGCCACGGCCAAGCGAAACTGGAACATGATGCGGGAGTGATCTCTGAAAAGTGGAAGTCTGGGATCCGTGGCGTTTCAGCATGTGACGCTCCCTTTACTATCAGCCACGTCACGGCCCTGCCAGCCCTGCCAGACGCGAAAACTCTCAGCCCTTTGGGACGATCACGAGTGAGGTGCAAACTGGACTTCATCGCTTTATTCAGCGTTCCTTCTTCACCAACGGCAACGCGATGGTTTTGGCGAACCCGCCATCGCTCGTGGTGAGCGTGGAGGACGCGGCCGTTTTCTTCGGTTTGGCTCGGCCGCCCTGTTCGACCGTGAGGAAGTCGATCTGCACTTCGGTGCCGCGACCGTCGCCGTTGTCGTCGAGCAGCGGGTGTTCGGTCGCGAGGAATTCTCGCTCAAGATACGACTGTGCGAGGTTGCGTGTGGTGGTGACGTACAAATCGAACAGGGACACGACGCCGTCTCCATCGATATCAAAGTCCTTTGCGGGAGGAGGTGCGGAGAGAACGCGAGCCAGTTCGTGGGGGAACTCGGTTTCATTCGTTTCCCAATCGGTTTCGGTGGCCGTCATGACGACTCGGCCCTTCGCGGACAGTGGCTTGATGTAGTAGCCGCTGGTCGGCGTGGTGATGACGAAGACTTGTTGGGCAGCCGTGAGTCCGTTGAACAGCTTGGCGAAGTCGAGTTGATGAATGTCCGGGCCGGGCAGATTCAGCCACGAGTACTTGCCATCGTAATGGCTATATCCGACGACGATGACCCAAAGGGCATCGTCCGGGTGCAGCCGTTCGCGAAGTTTCGCGACAGCCTGTTCAAGCTCCTCTCGCGTCGATCGGTGAGCGGACTTGAGCGGCTCGATGTCCGAGTCTTGCGATTCGTCGCCGAACAAAAGCTGCACGTCTCCCGCCGCGAAGCCCCACTGTCTGGAAAGGGCCTCGTGCAGCTTGGTCGTGGTCTCGACGAACAGTTTGCGATGCGCCGCGTCTCCGCTCAGGCCGCAGACGATCAAAGCGCGTCGAGTGCCAATGGAATTGGTGGCTGCGGGGTCGCTGTCCATCAACTTGCGTAACGGCGAGACCACCTTCGTCTCCAGAGTTGCACCCGCTGGCTTGTCGTCTGCTACTCCGATGGCAACTTGCAGCGAACTTAGAATCAATACCACGGCGAGGATGGTCTTCACGGTTCGGTTCATTGGGCACCTCAATTGTGTAGAGCGTATTTCAAAACTAGCCCGACGCGCAAGCGAGGGTTTCACCATCATCGAATGTCCAGCCCTCGCTCGCGCGTCGGGCTAGTTTTTCGAGGCAAAA
>JAYVDI010000355.1:0-2674 GCA_043749505.1 Schlesneria sp.
GGGCAAGTATCCGCACTTGGTTGATGACGCGGGGAATTGGACCACTCGGCAGGATGTGCGGTACGTCCATGTGATGGATCAGCGCGGCGTTGACTACAAGGACATGGAGAAGTTCGGCGACGTCCGCAACGAATGGCTGACTCCGAAGGGATCGTTCGGTCCCGAACTGGGCTTCGGGCATGTGATGGGGCACTTTCACGACGAGCCAGTGCTGTTGCTCAAAGCGTGCATCGGGAATCGCAGTCTCGGTTGGGACTTGTTGCCGCCCGGCAGTGAGCGTTTCGAGTTCGAAGGCAAGTTCTACGCGGGCTACAAGGACGTGGCCAACTTCTGGGACAAAGGGACCGAACCGAAGCCCGTTCCGTGGTACGCCGGTCGCCAGTACGACGCCGATACGGCGCATGCGAAGGCCGTGCTGAAGAATCTCGAAAAGTACTACCCCGGCTACCAAGGTCAGGGCTACGAAGTCGCGGGCTTCGTCTGGTGGCAGGGACACAAAGACCAAAGCGCCGCGCTGGCCGGTCGCTACGAGCAGAACCTCGTGCATCTCATCAAGACACTACGAAAGGACTTCAATTCCCCGAATGCGAAGTTCGTGTTGACCACCGGCTGCGGCAATCCGGGGCGTGAGGGCTTTGGATTGCAGATCGCTGAAGCTCAACTGGCGGTCGATGGCGACAAAGGAAAATACCCCGAGTTCAAAGGCAATGTGAAAGCGGTCGATACGCGCGACCTGTGGCGCGAAGCGGACGTGTCTCCGGTAAATCAGGGCCACCACTACAACCACAACGCCGAGACCTACTACGAAACCGGCGAACGACTCGGACGCGCGATGGCCGAACTCTTGAAGGCGTCGAACTGAGGTTGTGGGCGCGGAAATAATGAAGCTCGCCCGAAACTGTCTCCACTCCACTCCACTGCACTCCGAATCGCACGAGGCCAATCCCATGACTTCGTTTCGTCTCCCCCCTTGCCCGTTTCGTCGGCCAGCCAAGCAGGCTTCTGGCGTAAAAGCCGAAATCTTTCAAAATGGCTGCGTTAGATTTCCATGGCAGTGGGAGTAGACCGGGAAGGGCCGATCACGAAGTATGACTCCCGACCAACCATCGCCGCGATCCGACGACTCGCATGAGGACTTCTTGTGTCTGCTCACGCGCCATCGTCGGAGTTGAGGGCGTTTGTCCGGGCGTGCCTGCATCGTGCGGCGGCCTCACGATGCGTTGAGCTTGGAAGTTCCCGCGAGTCGCTATCGCGCCAGCGAGCGTTCGTGCCCGGAAACACTGCCGGTGATCGAGTGCGCTCCCGACGCGCAGGTCCGCCGCGTGTCGCTCTAGGGCGTGATCAAGTTTGAATCGCGTTCGATCCGCATCGGCCGGGCCTTCAGCGGCGAGCCGGTCGGCGTGCGATCCACTCCGACAGTGGGCCTCTATGAAGTGTTCTACGCCCACCAAATGCTGGGCCGGTTCGACGTGAGCCAAACCCCGCGCGGCAGCCCCGAGGTCTTAAACATCCACCGCGTTCTCCGCGAATGACCGCCGGTCTCTCACTCGTCGCCGCCAGAGTCTCTGACCGCGCGGCGTTGGCTCCGCCACCTGCGTTCGCTCCGGTGACCTCGCCAATGCCGCAGACTTTGGAACCAGTTCTCGTCCCCTTCAACCTGTGACCCTTGTCCCCGGTCTAAAGAAGGGGAAAGTGTGCCGCAGTAGGGAGACCTCACCGTGATCGTTCGTGCGGCGGATGTAGACCACAGTCCCCTTGTGGTTCTGCTTGGCATCGAAGGTCCATTCGTCGGGGAAGGTGCGACGACCGGGGGCACCCTGAATGCGGATGGCGGAGCGTTGATGCACGGCCTTCACGAAACGGTCCGATTGCTGCCGGACTTCGCGCAGGGACGTGAAGGTGAACCGTCGCCAGACCCTCTGCTGCCAGCGACCGTTGTCGGTTTCGATCGAGGCTTGAAAGCCGTTCGCGCGCGGCGGTGCGAAGACCGGGATCACGCCCAGTTGCAGACACATCCACGTGACCCGACCGAAGACATCGGCGTGCAGGCGCGGCCCCTGAAACATGGTATCGTTGTCGAGCTGCATGTAGCCCGGAAGACCTTGCGTGCCAGTACTGTTCCAACGATTTCAGCACGGAATCCGTGGTCCAGCAGGTTTTCACAAAGCTGTTCGTCAGTCCGCCATGCAGGCTGATCAGGTTGAAGACTTCGACCTGTTGCCCGCCGCGAATGACCAATGCTTCCACCAAGTCTCCGATGTCGAGTTCCGCCTTTCGTCCGGCCACACGCGGCAGATACCAGCCCTTCGGCGGTGGTGGTCGATAACCCGCCAATCGCCATCAAGTGCGTCGCGACAAGATCCGACCAATCGTCCGCAGCGCAGGAAGCTTCTTCAGCGGGTACTTCCGTGGGTGTTCCATCAGCTCCCGCCGAATCGCAACGGCTCCGAATTTGCCCAGCGCGCTACTTGTTTTCAACCGGCGACGGACCTCCAAGACGCGGAGTCGATCTGCGAGAGGTTCTGAACGCGATCCTGGACCAGAATCGGACGGACTGTCAGTGGGACCTGTCGCCGCGGGATTTGCCGCCCAAGAGCACGGTCTACGAAGACTTCCGCCAGTGGCGTGATGACGGCACGCGGATCGGCAGGCTCACTTCGCTGCGGGTTCCAGT
>JAYVDI010000356.1:0-23298 GCA_043749505.1 Schlesneria sp.
CCCCGGTTTGCGTCATCCAAACCGGGGCTAGCGCCCTGCGGCTGATCGGGAAGTGATTGCGACCTCGTTCCTTAATGGGAAATCCGAGTAGGCGAGCCGTGTGCCGTAAGGCCACAGGTTTCCAACGGCAATCAAGAACTTGCGGCCTTACGGCATGCGGCTCACCAATGCCTCATCTGTGACCGCGCGAAGTAGAATCAACAGTAACCACACCGTCGGCACTGCTCGCACCAAAGCCGGCGAGCAGTGATACGACTTCCGTCATTGCGATGAGCAAGCACGGCCACTGCGCCTACCGCAGAACTTTCAAATCGCACCAGACACCCCAGTCGCTGCGGTTGCCGTTGCTTCCATCTTCGACTTCAAAGGAGAGTTCCTGAACGCCATGAACATCGATCTCGAATCCTGGCAAGCTTGCGTCAGTGATCTTCTTTGATCGCCACAGTTCTTTGGCGTCACCCACGATGACGAAGACCACCGAGCCTTCGTATCCATCGGCGAGACCCGCGCTGCCTATGAGCGTCTGCCACTTTCCGCCAAGTTCGTAAGTGTGCCTGCTGGGGGCGTGAGCATACAAGCCATGCGCGAACAGTCGGCCACCGACAAACATCGCGACCGAGTCATTCGGCAACCGATTGGCCACCGGACGCAGCCAGCCGACGCGGGCTTCTTTCCACATGGCATCCGACAGCCAGCAGACAGCACCGTCCGTCATCGCGGGACTGGGACCGGGTTTGAAATCGGGCGACCTCACCAAGATGCGAGCCGCGTCCTTGAGAAGATTATCAGCGGCGCTCGTTCCCGTGTTTGTCTCAATCTTTTGAAGTTCCTGCGCGACCACGGCGGCTTGACCGCTCTTCACGGCAGCCACGAGCGGCCTCAATTTCAACTTTGATTGAAAGGTGGAGATATCGACGCTGCCATCGACTGCCACCGAGTACGGCAACGACAGCACTTCGTCATTGATGCGACCACCGTTTGCCTGACAGACAACGATGCGCAGCGAGCCGGTTTTGCCCGCGCTGAGCGCCGAGCATCGCAAGCCAAACCGTCCGTGTTGATCCGGGATCGCGGTCATCGTCGTCGCGTCGTAGTCGCTGCCGCCGGTCGGGTCCATGTAGGCGATCACCGCATATGCCGGCGGGTCTGCGGTGACCTTCGCCGTGAAGACGATTGCTCTGGAATCTTGCTCAAGCTCGACGGCCACCTCACTGAGCTTCGCGTTCGCGGGGAGATCAATCCCTTTCTCGGAACGCGTAAAGAGGGGATGGCTCGCGAGCCGCAGTCCTTCGCACAGGGTGAGGAACGAACCGCGACCTTCGCTGCGGCGATCTTCTCCATAGGTGTGATTGTCGCTGCCCATCAGTGCCGTGCCGAAGGCGGCACGTTCGTCCGCACGTTCGCGGTTGTGAGGCAGCCCCAAGGCATGCCCAGCTCATGACAGACGCCGCCGACAAAAATCGTGTTGTACCTGCCAACCGAAATTTTGCCGTACTGCCCATCGCGCAGCAGCGGTTCCTTCTTCGCCATCAAGCCGGGATCGAGCAAGGGCGAATCGATCTGCCAGGCCGTGCCGTTTCGCAAGCCGCCGCTCGCGTAGTACGGGCCGTTCTGCGACATGGTTCCCGCCTTCGGATCCCAATTGCTCATGTTGCAAAAGATGGCGATCGTCTCTTGGCTCGCTTCGATTCCAGCCTGCTTGAGAACCGGCAGACACTCCTGGCGAATCTCAGCGCCACTCTCGACGCGATAGCGAGCATAAGGATGCGTGCCACGCACGAGGTGGATCGTCAGCAAGCCATCGTCATCGGTGGCTAGGTTGATGGTTCGCTCGCCAAAGCCCAGCCGCGTCATCTCTTTGAGATAGAACTCGCGGATATCGAACAAGACGCGAGTCAGTCGTTCGCGGTACTGGGGAGCGGGTTCGCGGTCCTTCGGGGTCCAGTAAACCACATGTCGCGTGCGTCGAGGGGGAACCGGATCGGCAGAGTGATAGGCATCAACGATCTTCAGAGCGGCAGGCACCTGCGCCGCGATGTCATCTTGTGGCGTCTGCCCGCAACAGCATTGACTCGGTGATGAAAGCACCGCCCAAACCAAAAGGCCAACCAACCAAGGCCGCGAACAATAGAAATGTTTTGGAATCAATTTCTCTCCAGTAAAAAATGACCCGGACTCGGGAGCGGAAGAATCGAGAGCATTTCAAATGCCCGGCCCGACACGCAAGCGAGGGTTCCACCGTCATCGAATGCCCAGCCTTCGCTTGCGCGTCGGGCTAGGCGTTGTCGGAAAGCTCTCTTTTCGAGCGATTCGTAGATCGCGTTGGATGGAAGTCATTTTGATCATGCTGCCATAGTTTTGGCGGTCTTTTCAACGCGGGCGAAGATGCGGCGGATTCCTTGAGCCAGCCGAACAGGCGTTCGACGACGTTGCGATCGCGATCAGCGTGTTTGTCGAATTCGATCTTTCGCTTCGGCCGGTCTTCATTCGATTTGGACGGGATCACCGATTTGATACTGACCTCCAGCAGGACGTTGTCAATCCAGTCGGCACGATCCCCTTTGTCACCGGCGAGCGCGGCGGGGCCACACAGGATCGGTTACTCGTTGCCATCCGTCACCTGCTGGTCCGCGTCGTTGAGCAATCCGACCACGATCGTCGATTCATGAGCCAGCCCCGGAGATTACGCTATAACGGCTCGTACGACATGCCCGTGTACGTCGGTCAGGCGGCGGTTGGCCCCGTTGTGACGGACGGTCAGTTTCTCGTGGTCGATGCCGAGCAGATGCAGCACCGTCGCGTGGAAGTCGTAGTTGGTCGTGACATCGCGTGCGGCCTTCCACGCCCACGAGTCACTCTCGCCGTAAGATGTGCCACCCTTCACACCCGCTCCCGCCATCCAACCCACGAACGAGCCGCCGTTGTGGTCGCGCCCTTCGCTGGACTGCGAGAACGGCATCCGACCGAACTCGGTGTTCCACAGGACGAGCGTGTCGTCGAGCAGCCCGCGCTGCTTGAGGTCACTGAGTAGCGCCGCGATCGGCTTGTCGGTCGAGACGCACATCGGAGGCAGTTCCTTCACGATGCTGGTGTGATTGTCCCAGTTGTTCGACGCGCCACCCGCTCCGCTCCAGACCTGCACGAAGCGGACTCCCCGCTCGACCAACCGACGGGCGAGCAAACAGCGCCGCCCGAAATCCTCCGTCGGCTTCTCATCAAGGCCATACGCCTTTTGAGTCGTTTCCGTTTCCGAGCCGACATCAAACGCTTCCGGTGCGCTGAGCTGCATCTTGGCGGCGAGTTCATACGATTTGATGCGGGCTTCCAAACGCGAGTCGTTGTCGCTGGCGGCGAGATGCTCGCGATTCAACTTCTGGAGCAGGGCCAACCCCTCGCGATCGGCTTCGGGAGTGATGAACTTCGCCGATGCGGGAGCCTTCAAGTCGGCAATCAGTTCGGCGGCCCCCGTGTTGATGGTCGTCCCCTGATGCGACACGGGCAGAAAACCCGCGCTGAAATTTCCCTTGTTGTTGTACGGCAACCCGCGCGCATCCGGCAGCACGACGAACGTCGGCAGGTTGTCCGTCAGACTGCCGAGGCCATAGCTGACCCACGCCCCCAGACACGGAAAGCCCGGCAGAATGAAGCCGGTGTTCATCAGATAGCTTCCCGGCCCGTGGACGTTTGTCCGCGACTGCATCGCCATTAAAAAGGCCATCCCGTCAACGTGCTTCGCCAGATGAGGCAACTGGTCGCTCACCCAGCGCCCGCACTCGCCGTGCTGACGAAACTCAAACGGCGGTTTGAGGACATTCCCCGGCGCACTGGTCGCCGCCTCGACGAGTTGTCCGTCTCCGGGATCGAACTTCTCACCAGCCCGCTTGAACAGCTCGGGCTTGTAGTCGAACAGGTCCATCTGACTCGCCCCGCCATTCATGAAGAGCTGAATCACCCGCTTGACCTTCGCCGGATGATGCACGCCGCCGTTCAGATTGGCCTTCGGTTCGTCGGCGTACGCGCCCGAGTTGGACAGCAGGTCCGTCAGGGCCACCGCGCCGAAACCGGCCCCGAGACTCTGAGTGAACTCGCGTCGATTCAGTTCGGTTCTCATGTTTGTTCTCCGCGTCACGACATCAATTCACGAACAGAAACTCGTTCGAGTTCAACAGCAAACGGCAGGCGTTGGCGAGGCCGTGTTTGCTTGCATACTCGGACAGATCGCGGGACTCGTCCACCGTCGGTGGACGGCAGAGGATCAGGCGAACGGCTCGATCAACTTGTAAGTTGGCCGGTGAAAGTGGCTGGTCGGCTGACGGTTGTCGGCTGACGACCTCCTTCTCAATACGAGCGGCAATAAATTCGCAGTGCCTCGCGATGAAGGCGTCGTTCCAGAGCGCGAGGGCCTGCTGGACGGTGACGCTGGTCGTGCGAGTCGGCGTGATCTGATCGCCCGAGGGGCAATCGAGCGTCTCCATGAACGGATCGGGGAGCGTGCGGAACAGGAACCGATAGATGCTGCGTCGTCGGCCGAGATCGCTGTTGAGGTCGAACTTTGCGTAGTCGATCTTCGGCGTGACGTGGATGCCCGGTTGCAAATCGAACTGCCGATCCGAAGGCCCGCCCATCCGCAGGTCGAGCCGCCCCGAGGCCGCCACGACCGCATCACGCACGCTCTCGGCATCGAGCCGCGTGCGGTTCATCCGCCACAGCAGGCGGTTGTCGGAGTCGATGGCATTTGGATTCTGAATCTTGTCCCCTCGCCCCGGCTCTGCGGGGAGAGGGTTAGGGTGAGGGGTCTTCTCTTCTTTTTTCTCTTCAGCAGTGGTAGCCACTTCACCGCTCGCCCCCCTCACCCTAGCCCTCTCCCCCGAAGACGGGGGAGAGGGGACAGGAGCAGCACCCAAGGCTGGAGAAGACTCACGAGGCAGAGTCGATGCCTGTTTGTACGTCTCACTCGTCACGATCAGCCGATGAAGCTGCTTCAGCGACTGGCCGCCATCGCGAAACTCCACCGCGAGCCAGTCGAGCAGTTCGGGGTGAGACGGCGTTTCTCCCATGTGGCCGAAGTCGTTGAGTGTGCCGACCAGGCCTCGACCGAAATGGTGGTGCCAGACTCGGTTCACGATCGACCGCCAGGTGAGCGGGTTGCGTGTGTCCGTCAGCCACTGCGCCAGCGCAGCGCGTCGGATCGCTTCGTTGGTTGCGTTTGGCAACTCGAACCGCGACGGAAGCTCCTTCACACAGCCGAGTGCTCCCGGCAGAGCCACCTCGCGCGGACTGCGAATGTCGCCGCGATGCAGGACGTGAATCGGTCGCGGTGCCGGTGGAGGCTGCAGCCCGCCATCCGGTTCAAAGTTCGCGGCTGCGGCGTAAATCTGAGACGGCTTCGGGAGCGAGGCGAGTTCATGCTCGACTTCTTTCAACTGTTGATACGTCGTCAGTTCGAGACGTTGAGTTTCGGATCGCTGTTCGCGCGCGATGGCCAGAATCGTCACGATGTGCTCGGGTACGGCATCGAGCTTGACGGGCGGTGTCGCCTCCGTGACGGAGAGCCGCATGCGGCCGATCAAATGCTGGCGACCGTGCAGTTGCTTGAGGACGACCTTCAAGGTGGCGGGCTTTGTCCCGTCGGCGGAGGAGACGGTGAGAGGGGCCTTCAATTCAAACACGGCCACATGCGACTGACTCACTTTCGGATGAATGCCCCACGCGGTCGGCTCCGACTTGTCGATCGCCTTCGTGATCTCCCAGCCGGCCTGATCGAAGTCGGCCGTCGCGCGGGCAATCTCCAACGGCACGGCGTCTGCCTCGCGAAAGACTTCAAACTCGGACAGGTGCAGGTTGCCGTTGTCCTGTCGGCCGGGACCGCGCATCGGCAGGCTGTCGTCGGTCAGCACTTCGAGTCGGATCGCCGTGACTTTTTCTAGCGGAGAGGTCGCCGTGATTGTGACCGTGTCTTTCTCGGGCCGCGTCCCGCCGGAGAGGATGGAGTTGTCGGGCAGTTTCGTCAGCGTGGCTCCGTCGGACGAAGTGAACTCGGTCGGATCGAGGACTCGCCACACGACGGCCTTCGTCGCGAGTTGTCCCTCCCACTCGGCGGCGACTCGTTGCGATTCGGCACTCAGCAGTGAGGCGGTCGTCTCGGCGGTCGGCTTCTCCAGATCGGCCTTTTGTCGTTGCAACTCGATCCGTCGCCGCTGAACTGCCGGATCGGAATCGTAGCGGCGGTTGGCTCGCTCCACTCCCGAGAAGACCGCCTGCAACGAGTAATAGTCGGCCTGCGAGATCGGGTCGAACTTGTGATCGTGACAGCGGGCACACTGCACGGTCAGGCTGCTGAAGTTGTTGATGACGTTCGCGATCATGTCGTCGCGGTCGATGTAACGCGCGATCTGCCGGTCGAGTGACTCCTCGCGGATGCTTTGCAGCGAACTCTCATCCCACGGACCGGCCGCGAGAAATCCGAGGGCCACCGTCGCCTGCGAGTCGTCGGGGAAGAGAACGTCTCCCGCCACCTGCTCCTGCACGAAGCGAGTGTATGGCTTGTCGGCGTTCAGCGACTGAATCAAGTAGTCACGGTAAGGCCACGCATTCTCGCGAATGCGGTCCTGATCGTGGCCGTGCGTCTCCGCAAAGTGTGCCGCGTCGAGCCAGTGCCGCGCCCAGCGCTCACCGTAACGAGGCGACTCCAACAACTTGTCGACGAGCTTCTCGTAAGCCTGCGGATCGGGATCAGTCACGAACGAATCAACCTCCTCGGGAGTCGGCGGCAGCCCGATCAAGTCGAAGTAGATCCGTCGCACGATTGTCTGCCGATCGGCCTGCGGCGCGGGACGCAGACCGACGCTGTCGAGCTTCGCGCGGACAAAGGCGTCGATGGATTTCGCGATCCCATCCTCTTTCGCTCCGCGCTCCGAGTTCCGCACTCCGCGCTGTGGCAACGGCTTGAACGCCCACCAGTCCGACTTGTCCTTCAAATCGCCCGCCACCTCGTCGGGCCATTTGGCTCCCTGATCGATCCACGCGCGGAGTAGACCAATCTCCTCCGCGCTGATTCGATCTCCCTCGAGCGGCATCGTGACATCACCGACTCCCGCCACCATCTTCACCAGCGGGCTGTCAGCACTCTTCCCCGGCACGATGTTGGGGGCGTAGCTCTCGCCACCGGTCAACGCCGTTTGACGAACGTCCAGCCGGTACTCGCTCTTCTGTTTGTCGGGGCCATGACAACGGAAGCAGGCTCGCTGAAAGATCGGCCTCACGTCGCGCACGAAGTCCACTTCTCTGTTGGCTGCCGGAGGCAGCTTCGTCGCATTGTCTTTGGCGAAACATTCAAGCAGCGCGACCTGAACCACGGCCACAACAGAACAGAGAGCGAAGCGACTGAGTGCGTAGCGACTCATGGAGCATTCTCACGGGGCAGGCGGATTGCAGAGGGAAGGCAGCAGTCTCGGCGGGTGGCCAAAGTGTAAGGCGAGTCACGGGAATTGTCGTTGACTCTATTCAAGAACTTCGGAACGAACCCTGCGTCATCTCGCTGGCCTGCCTCAATTCATCGCCGCGCGAAGTCTATCGCTATCGGCCGTTGATGAACTCGATCACTTTCGATTCGCCGCGGCCGGTGCGTTCGAGGTGGAACGTCAGCCGTGCGCTGTCGATTTCTCCGTAGTTCCAGATCTCAATCACTCCCGACTTTGTGATTGTTCGGCTGATCGATCCGGGACGTCCGCCCATGATGGCCCTCAGCGCCGAAGCAGTCATGCCAATGGAGACGCCTCCTGGTGCAGTCGTATCCGGGACGGACAGATTTTGGGGGGGAGCTGATCCGCCGTTCTTAGTCCATGCGCCGCGATCCAACTTGTAGCCGAGCGACGACAGGCGACGAGTCACATCCTCGAACTCTGGGTCGAGTTTGTATGCCTCTTTCAGCAGTGAGGCTGCTTTGTCCTCGTCCTTCAACAGTTCGAGGTACTCTTCGGCATGCTGCAACAGGCTGTGAGAACCGTCCTCACGCATGCGGCTCTCGCGCGACTTCAACCACGTTTGCAGAGCCAGCGTCGCGACCGCCGGTTGCTGCCGCGTGCGGTAATCGCTCGCAAGCTGTTCGGCTTCCTGTCGCGTGATCGACGCCACGCGAGTCAATCGCCACGCGAGTCTCGCTGCGCGGGACTTCTCAGCGAGCGCCTTCTCTTCCGGGATTATCTGTTCGATCCGTTCCGCGATGGTGTGGCCGTCGCGACCATCGGCGGCCGCTTCGCTGAGAATCGGCTTCAGCACGATCGCTGCATAAAACATGCGGTGAAGCTGTAGCCGCGTCTCCGGCGGAGACGCTCGATACACGGTCAAAGGCTCACTGTCGTAACGCTTCTTCAATTCGGCGGGATACTCGGGCAACGGTTGAGTGCAGCCGGGCAAGTCCTTGGCTAAACGTGCGGCGAGTTGTCGCCAGGACTCGGCTGTCGGCTGCTCCACTTTTGAAGCTGTTAGCCAGAGTTGGCGATACCCCTCGTGAATTAACTCCATCAGTTGGTCGTCGGGAAACTTGTACTCCTTCGCCTGGATCGCGAGCTTGAGACGCGCCTCACCGTCGTCAGCGGGAAGCAAACGCCACTCGGCTTTCAGGCCTTGTGAGTACGCGGCCGCTCCGCGTTTGGCCAGTTCGGCATCGTCGTAGAAGCGGCTGCGTTCGACGGCCCAGTCGCCGAGTTCATACCACTCGGACGGACGCGGGTTCCGCAGCTTGGACGACCGCGACTCGAACTGTTCCAAGTCGGAGGGGATCGCTTGAATCTGAGCGACCTCGAACCAGACCTTGCCCTCTTCTCGCTTGAAGCGGCCGGTGATCTCGATCGTTTTCTTATTGTTCAGCAGTCGCAATTGAGACTCGGTGACGCGAAAGTTCAGCTCGCACTTCGCCAGTCGCAGGTTGCCCTTACCGTGCAGAGCGACTCGCCCTTCCACGCGCACTGCGGGACCAACGAGTTGATCCCACTCGGCCTTGCGCGAGTTGAGGAACTCGACGGACCAGACGCTATCGGCGGCAAAGGCAGTCAGAGGAAACGCGGCTGCGAATGCCAAGAACACCGTCGCGAGGACCGCGAACACCGAGGCACTCCGGCATCGAGCATGAAGGCGTGCGATCATTTCATCTCCTTCGTCGCGGCGAGTTGCCGTTCGAGCAGTTCGCGGGTTCGTCGCAACTCTTCGGCGTCGTCTTCCGTGTAGCCGAGTGCCTCGTAGGTCTCAAACGTGCCCCACAAGAATGCCGAGTCCGCGTCGAGCGTCAGCACCGCTTCGGTCTGCACATCATGTGCGGGAGTGAGACGAGCCAACTTCGCGGCGAAGATGACTCGGTTCTGAAATTCAGCGGGTGCTTGTTGAGCGGCGCGGCGAACCAGGGACGACGTGATCTCGATGCGAACCGGACGACCGGCGTGTGCAATTTTCAGATCGACAAGACTTGGCCGCGCGGCATCGCCGGGCACGATCAACGTCACGTCGAACAGCACCCACGAGTCGCGGTACAAGCCGTCGAAACGCTGAGACTCTTTGTCGCCCGGCCTGGTGTCGGTGAGCGATTTGTGGATCGCCTCCAGCAACGAATCGCTTGCCAAGCCGCACGCCGTGATCGCTTCACGACACAACCGCCGAACGGCCTGGGCTTCGACATCCGTTCGTTTCAGCAGATCGACCGCATCGCGAGCCAGTTTCAAATCGCGAGCCGCTCGGACGAAATCCCCTTCGCTGATCGCTTGCATCCCCGCTTCCGTGGCCTTCGCCACGATCGCTTTCGCCGACTCAATCCGCTGTCGCCGGAACAGTCCCCAGCCAGTCAGCCCGCACGCGACAAGCATCGCCAGCACGATCAGACGGATGGGAGTGACAAGCCTCGTGCGCGTTTCGATGGCGATCCCAAATTCGCTGACCGGTGGAGCAGTCATGGCGGAGACGGCCGGTCCTTGGGCAGTCAATGGGACTTTGGACTTGCCTGCTGTTGCCTGTGACTCGCGATCCTGCTTCGTTGTCTTCGCAGGTTTCTCCGGAAGGGGAGGGACGAGTCGCGCAGGCTTCACCGTTTTGGGATAGACATTGGCGGGAAGCACGAACACCCGAGAGCCACACGTGGGACAGGGCGGTCGTTGAGCCGCAGACGTACGCTCACCGCTGACGCGCCCGCCGCAATCGCAACCGACCTCATAGGTCTCGGGCGCGGGAGGGGCCTGCTTGCGAAGGGCATCGGTCGCTCGACTGAGCCAGTCCGCCATGCTGTGCCACCGGGAATGTATGGTGAGAAAATGCCGTCAGTGATGCGATGTGTCATTCAAGTGGATGCGATTATGCGTGGGGCGTTTGGCACGGTCAATCGGCTGAGGGCAGCACCCCGCCTCACGTTGTCGTGGGTGGCCGATTGATCGACGACGGTCGCTCGGCTTGCAAATCGACGGCCTCGGCAACCGGGCGGGTTCGGGATTCAACAACCGCCGTGACGACCTCGACACGCAACGGCAGGTCGATCGTAAAGACGCTTCCCTTGCCGAACTCACTCTGCAAGCTGACTTCGCCGCCGAGCAACTTCGACAATTCCTTCGTGATCGACAGTCCCAGCCCGGTTCCCTCAAACTCGCGCGTCAGCGTATCGCGCTGGCCCGAGATCGCGGCTCCCTGCCGGAACTTCTCGAAGATTCGTTCCTGGTCTTCCAACGGGATGCCGATGCCGGTGTCTTCGACGATCAGTGCGAATCGGCCGGGTTCGCGCAACTCGGCGCGAACCTGCACTCGGCCTCCTTCCGGAGTGAACTTGATCGCGTTTGAGAGCAGATTGCTGAGGATCTGCTGGAGCTTGCCGATGTCTTGCAGCAATACGGGAAGTTCGGAATCGACCTGCCAGTGGAGTTCGATGTTTTTCTTGTCGGCCAACGCGGTCATCGACCCGACCGTCCGTTCGATCAGGTCGGCGAGCGACAACTCGACCGGATGCCGCTCCATTTTTCCGCTCTCAATCTTGGCCAGATCGAGGACATCGTTGATGAGGTTCAGCAGCGTGCGGCCAGACGACTGAATGTGTCCCACGTAGCGGCGTTGTTTGTCGTTCAGCACCTGCGCGTTCGACAGCAACACGTCGCTGAAGCCGAGGATTGAATTGAGCGGGGTGCGCAGTTCGTGGCTCATCGTCGCCAAAAACTCATTCTTGAGATTGTTCATTTCATAGAGCTGAAGGTTGGCCTGAGCCAGTTCATCCACCTTGACCCCGAACCCACTGTTCAGTTTTTTGAGGTCTTCTTGAACGGTCGTCAGATGGCGGAGCATTCGATTGAAGGCGTGGCTGAGTTCTTCAAACTCATCGCCCGTGCGGATGTCGGCGCGCTGGTCGAGATCGCCGCGCGTGATGGCATCGCTGACCTCTTTCAGATGCAGCACCGGCTTGACGATCACGTAGCGCACAATCGTGTACGCGGCGAGCATCGCTAAGAATGCGGTGACGATCGCGGTCGACAACAGGATCGCGTTGTTCCACGACAGCGAGCTGTAAGTCTTCTTGAGCGGGATCGTAATCTTGGCCAGTCCCAGCCGGGCACCCAGTTGCAGGACATCAGGCGACTTGCGATCGGTACCGTGATCCAGTTTCCGGTGACAATCGAGGCACGCTTCCGTCGCACGGACTTCCGCGTAGAACCGGAACTCCTGCGACTTGCGATCGATTTGTTTGTACTCCGACTTCCCCTTCGAGATTTCGGCGTAGGCCTCGAAGTCGTTGTCGTTGAGGAATCGCGAGGCGGCATCACTCGGATTGGGGTTGAGCAGCGCCCATTTGCCCCCCTTGAGGTCATCGGGCTTGAGGTCGTGTGACATCCGCTCGATGTGCGGTTCCTTGCTGTAGTCCTTCTCAAACCGCATGGCATGCTTTTCCAACACCACTTTCGCGACGAGTGACCGGGCGAGGTCCGTATTCTGGTCAAACACGAGCTGCTGCATTTGCCGCGCGTAAATCCAGAAGCTGCCCGAGATCAACAGCAACAAGCCGCCGCCAAACAACAAGCGACACTTCCGTTCGAGGCTGGTTTCACCCAGTAGTCGTTTGACGCTGCGATAGGACATGCGAGTCGCGCGGCTCCGGTCAGAAAGACAGATCCCAGTCGGTGATCCGGATCTAAATCAAAGGGTGAATCGAGTGGCGGGATCATACTGACCGCGATCGCTCCTGACACTCACCGGATTCGCAAGTCATGGCACAAGTCGATCGCAACTGAGCGACATGATCCGGAGAAAGCATGTCCTTTCGGAATGCCTTTCCACCGATCACGGCATTCCCTAAACTCGGCGGCACGCTTCGACCCCTTTGGTTTGGGTCGAAATTGAAAATTGTTTTAACTCAAATCACGCAGGAGTTTTCTGTCCATGACCGAGCAAAAGGCCACCAACGTCACTTGGCACGAACACAAGGTGTCGAAGGACGAACGATCAAAGTTGAATGGACACAAGGGGGCCGTGCTGTGGTTCACGGGCTTGTCCGCCTGTGGCAAAAGCACGATCGCCAATGCCGTCGATCACAAGCTGAGCCTCGCCGGCAAGCACAGCGTCGTGCTGGATGGCGACAACATCCGCATGGGCCTGAACAAGAACCTCGGGTTCTCCGCCGAAGACCGTGCCGAGAATATCCGCCGGATCGGTGAAGTGGCGAAACTGTTCGCTCACAACGCCAACTTCACACTGACCGCGTTCATCTCGCCGTACCGCGCCGACCGTGATGCCGTCCGGGCGTTGCTGCAACCAGGTGAGTTCATCGAGATCCTCGTCGATGCCACTGTCGAAACGTGTGAGCAGCGCGATCCGAAGGGCCTCTATAAAAAGGCTCGCGCGGGCGAGATCAAGAACTTCACCGGCATCAGCGACCCATACGAAGGTCCGGAAAAGCCCGAGTTGGTTCTCGATTCCAACAACAAGGGAATCGAAGAGCTGACCAACGAAGTGATCGCGTACCTCGAAAAGAACGGCTACCTCAATACGTGATGTTCGAGTTGCGAATGCAGACATGAGAGCGGTGATGATTCATCGGACTCAACCAAACAGAACACCCCGGTGGCCACGCGGCTACCGGGGTGTTTTCGTTGGTGAGATGCTGAACACGGATTGCGCACCACTTCAGTTCGGCGAGACGAACTTCGTTTAACCGCAAGCCGAAGGCGAGCGCGGTGGAGGGACACGATGTCGTGTCATTTTTCCTCGCTCGCCTTCGGCTTGCGGTTAAACAAAAACATCACACCTCACAGCTTCGGTAGCACGGGTGGGACCGGCTTTGGCGTTGGCTTTGTGGCGACCTTCTTCTGTTCGTTGGCGAACTTGGGGGCGGGCTTGGCTTTCGTCTCTTTGTTCTTGGGGGCGGGCGGTGCGGGCGGGATAAAGCGTTCGATCAGCTTGATGCCGAAACCATCGCGGAGTTCTCGCGCGGCCATCACCGCCCAGGGAGTGCCCGGCGCTTCGCTGATGACTCGCTGAAGGTGAGCTTCCGCGACACCCACCTGTTTTCGCAGTGACGGAGCGTACGTCAGCTCTCGACTCGGGCGAAAGATAAAATGGTTGACCTTCGATTGAATGTCGGCCTCCGCATAGCCGGTCTTCAACTGAGCCAAGGCCGAGTTGTATTCAAAGGCTCGGATTTTCTGAGCGAGCAGGCGACCGTAGTTCAAGCTGAACGCGAGTCGCCAGCGGGCGGAAGGCTCGGAGGCATAGAGCTTGTCCACGTTGGGAGGCATCCGTGCGAGGATGTTATCGACAGCCAAACTGCTGATCGCCGCCGAACGTTGAGCCTCAGTGAAGTTCTGCCGGAAGTTGCCCGGCTGCACGCGAAACTCCATCTGCGGAGTCCCCTGCGCGCGGAGGTTCGTCGTCTGGCTGTACTCGGCCGCTCCGACGACCGCCGCTCGCAAGGGATGCTTGATCATGTCCTTCAGGAATTGATCGGGTGAGCTGTACTTGTAGTCCGGCTCGTAAGCCTTCATCAGACCGGGGTCAAATTCACCGACGGTACTTAGCCCCGCGTTGGTTGTCATATTGGTCAGGAAATAGACGCCGCCCGTTTCCCTCACGAGCCGTGACAAAGCGTAGGGACCGTAGCCCGACGAGAGATATGTGTACTGTGGTCCCTCGTACCAGAACGGCAGATCGACGTTCTCAACGACGACGGTCTCGGGGCCGAGATCGACTGGGATTTGATAGGTCTGGCCATTCTCCTTCGCGACGTAAGGAACGAGACCCTTGCGACGACCGAACGGCGATGCGGGACCGATCACGTAGCCCTTTGCCCCGAAACGCTGACACTTGGTGATGGCCAACTCCATCGTCGGACCATGATCGTCGCCCGCCTCATCCGTGACTGTGACGAGCAGGATGCGGCGTCCGTTGTCGGTGCGATACTTGTTCCAGCTATCCATCACTTGGTTGACGGCCGCGAAAACATTCTCGATCCCCGACTCATCAGTCGGCGCGTTGCGAACGGCGCTAAGCACCTCCTCGAACTTGGCTGTTGGCTCCTTGGTCATGAACAGCGTCTTCGCGCCAAAGGTCACGACACCGGTGAGGATTGGCTGCTCCAGTCGCGGAATCTGTTCGGTCTGCTCCAGCGCATTGAGTTCGCCGTAGATGCGCTTGAGCCGCCGTTGCAACACCAACCGTTGCGGCCCCAAACTGCCGGAAGCGTCAATCAACCAAACCACGAGAACCTTACGCTCCTGAAGATTCTGGGCGATCTCCCAAGTGACGCGGTCGAGAGCGGACTCGATCTGAACCAGCCCCTCACCCGTGGTGCCGTGAACGACCATTTTTTCGCTGAGATTCATCCCCTGCGGGATGTCGTACATCGGCTGACGCATCCCTTCGACATTCAGATCGAGGAGCGCGGTCGGAGCCGTTTCCATTCTCGGGTTCTTGGCGATCTCCAACCCCAGCGATATCGCATTCATCGACTTGCGGACTTCCATCTCACGGTCGCTGGGATTGGCGAGTTCGTACTGCGGTTCTACGGCCTTGAAGTCGATAGGCTCTTCGCGCGGAGGCAACGCGGTGAAGTCAGACTCAATCGGTTCGTCCGCCAGCTTGGGACGGAGTTCAAACGATACGTCGGCCAGCGTCACAATCAGCCAGAGATGAAAGAGGATGCTGAGACCAATCCCGAACAGCCGCGCGACCCACCTCGAACCGCCCGGCGCAACGTCATCATTTTGAAAGGCCAGTTCCAGCAGGAACGGCTCTTCCGATGTCAGCAGTCGGTCTTGATTCATGACTCTCTCCCACACGCCGAGCGTTGGCCAGCCGAAGCCGGGCCAGTTCAGGTTGCAAGTCTAGCGTCTGAACGTCCGGCTCGGCGAGCAATTCTGCCCTTGTTGAACCCATCTGACGCCCGATCCGGCTCATTTTTTTCCCAGCGACCGTTGATGAGCGAAGAACTCACGCAAAATCTCGCGGCATTCGCCCTGCAAAACGCCGCCGATCACGGTCGCGCGGTGATTCAATCGTGGATCGCTGGTGATTTGGTACAGCGTGTGACAAGCCCCCGCTTTCTCATCGATTGCGCCATAGACGACCGTCGGGATCCGCGCTTGCACGATCGCCCCGGCGCACATGGGGCACGGTTCGAGCGTTGAATACAACGTGCAGTCGAGCAGCCGCCACGAACCGAGTGACTCTGCCGCTTGTGTGATGGCGATCATTTCGGCGTGAGCGGTCGGATCGCGCAGTTGCTCGCGCTGATTGCCCGCCGCCCCGATGATCCGGTCGTTGTGAACGATCACTGCGCCGATCGGCACTTCCTGCTCTTCAAATGCTTGTCGAGCCAGATCGAGCGCCGCGTACATCCAGCGCGCGTGCGGTTGCAGCGGATCATCAACGGGATCAAACACGATTCGCCCTTCAATTTGGTACGCGGTGAAATCGTCGTCTCAGCGCAGCCTAGGCTCTGTCCCGTAAATCAGCCGCAGGGCGCTAGCCCCGGTTGTTTTGTCGAGAACCGGGGCTAGCGCCGCGCGGCTAATTCGTTCTACGGGACAGAGCCTAGAGCTGCCAACGGAACAGCAACACGATCGGTATCGAGTATAGCAATCGTTGTCATCGGCAGATCACGCCGATTGCTGAGGAGAACTTGACCCGGACGTTCATGGAGAAGCGGTCTCGCGACATCAATACCGTGAAGCGTTGCCGGTTATGAGGCCGATACAGACGATGCGCGATATGCCTTGAACGCTAATCGTGCCTGTTGCGCAGGCGATAACTCTGCGGTAATTGCTCTCGTTTCACAGCAAGCCGTCACCGTTCGAGACCGAGCGAGAGGGTAAAGGAACCGACTGATGAAGTGGTGCCGTTCCATTCGTTGGATCAACGCTTTGATGCTTGGCTCGGCCCTGCTGAGTACGGCATTGGTCGGTTGCCGCGCGCCGCGCGAGGTCTATTACTTGGGTGAAGCGGACCTCCAGCACTACAAGGACAAGTCGCTGGCGGTCGAGTATCCCAACGTTGATCAGCCGACCCCGCAGGAAGTCGCCTACTCGCTGAAGCCGCGCACGATCCGCGACCGGAACAAAGATGAAGTCTGGAACCTGTCATTAACCGAGGCGATTAATACGGCGGTCACCAACAACAAGTTGATCCGGACCCGCAACGCTCCCCAACTGAACCAGAACAGTCCTTCGATTTACGATCCGGCGTTGCGTGAGACCGGTTTCCTGTTCGGCAACCGTGGTGTGGAAGCGGCTCTCGCCGACTTCGATGCCACCTTCTCCAGCTCTCTCGGGTTCGGACACAACGCACAGTACGCGAACAACAAGTTCCTTCCGAACTTCGTAAATTCCAGCGACACGTCCAATTTTACGTCTCAGGTCGGCAAGCAGTTTGCGAACGGCGGTTCGTTCGCCGTCAATCACAACTGGAACTACCTCGATACCAATTCGAAGAGCGCACTGTTCCCCAACAGTTACTCGGGCTTGTTACAGGCGCAGTACGTTCAGCCGTTGTGGGCGGGAGCGGGCGTCGAGTACACGCGGATCGCGGGACCGGCTCGACCGGGACTCGGCTCGATCGTCGGCGTGTCGCAGGGCGTGTCGATCGCGCGCATCAACACTGATATCTCGGTCGCCGACTTTGAAGCGTCCGTGATCGTCATGTTGAGGGACGTGGAGGACATCTACTGGGATCTGTATCTCGCGTATCGTCAGTACGACGCCGATCTGGCCAACCGCGACAGTTCGTTGCGAACGTGGCGCGAAGTGAAAGCGCGCATGGAAGCGGGTGCGACCGGCGGCAGCGCCGGGAACGAGGCCCAAGCGCGCGAAAACTATTTTGAAACCCGGGCACGAGTCGAGACGGCCCTCGCCAGTGTCTACATCATCGAGAACCAGCTTCGTCGAATTCTGGGACTGCCCGTCAACGACAGCCGGATTATCCGGCCCGCCGACGATCCGATCGAAGTCGAGTTCATTGTGAACTGGGAGTCGAGCCTGTTGGAAGCTCTGACGCGGCGCGTCGAACTTCGTCGCCAGAAGTGGCAGATCAAGAGTCTCGAACTGCAACGGATCGCCGCTGAAAATGTCACGAACCCAAGACTCGACCTCGTGTCGTCGTATCAGGTCAATGGTTTCGGACGGACGTTGGCATCACAGCAAGAGGCCGACGGTGTGACGGCCGCCGGCTACAACAGTGCGTACTCCACGCTGACGCGCGGCGATCTGACCGGCTGGAATCTGGGCCTGCAGTTCAGCATGCCGATCGGTTTCCGGCAGGCCCGTGCCCAGTTGCACAACACCGAACTGCAACTCGTCAAAGCCCGCGCCCTTTTGTCGGCACAGGAACTCGACATCAGTCACGAGTTGGCCGAAGCGATCCAGCGCATCGACGCGGCGTACATCACCGCGCAGACGCAACTCGATCGCAAAATCGCGTCGGCGCGTCGTGTTCAAACGACTCAGGCCGAGTACGAAGCGGGCGTGAAGGACGCCACCCTCGACCTCGTGTTGCGAGCACAGGCCAGTAACGCCGTCGCCGAGATCGCGTACTTCAACGCCTTGATTGCCTACAACAAGGCCATCACCGAATACCACCTGCGTCGCGGCACGTTGCTCGAACACGACGGCATTCAACTCGCCGAAGGCGAATGGACCGAGGCCGCTCAAGAAGAGGCTCTGCGCCGAGCCTGGGCACGGAGCTTTGCTGCCCCCGACGGCGTTTCCATCGGACAAGGCTGGCGTGATTTGCACGGACTGCCACCGGAGCGTCTCACGACCGAACCGACCGAGTTCTCGTCACCCGTGCCGTATCCGAAGACCGACCTCTACCCCGGTCTGCCACTGGGGGCCGAGATCCATTCGATCGGCCCCGACTCCGAACTGCTCGGCGTTCCCGCAGCAGAGCCTTACGAAGGTCCGACACCCGTTGAGACCCCGCCGAACTGAGTCGTCTTCGTTTACGAGCCTCATGAAATTCGTAGGATGGACGCCCTCGTCCGTCCTCTTTTCATTTGACAGACACGGCAGACAGCCCGCCGACGTAGGACATGCGTCTCGCTTGCCCGTCCATTCACACAATCACACACACTCTCTCTTCATTCAGGAACCTCACCGCATGACCACCGCCACACCCACTCAGTTCATCGCCGTTCTCGACCCGAACGATCTCGCCAACCTGCCGCGTGATCTGAGCTTTCATCCGGTGAAGAACGACTCACCGAAAGTCCTCACCCGCGAGCAGATCGACCAGTTCAACCGCGAGGGCTATGTGAAAGGGATTCGCGTCTACGACAACGCCGAGATCGCCGACATTCGCGCTTACTTTGACCGGCTGCTCGCGCAGGTTGTGGCTGCGGGGGGAGACAGCTATTCAATCAGTTCGGCCCATCTGAAGTATGGTCGCGTCTGGGACATCGTGACCAACGCGAAGATCGTCGCCGCCGTGAAAGATTTACTCGGTGAGAACTGCGTCGGCTGGGGATCGCACTTCTTCTGCAAGATGCCGAAGGACGGCAAGACCGTCGCGTGGCATCAGGATTCGAGCTACTGGCCGCTCACGCCATCAAAGGCTGTCACCGCGTGGCTCGCCGTGGACGACGCCGATATCGAGAACGCCTGCATGAGATTCGTTTCCGGCTCACACCACCACGGCAAGATGACATTCCGCCCGAGCGACCCCAAGGAACACAACGTCCTCAATCAAACGATCGAGAACGTCGAAGAGTTCGGCCACTTCGTCAACGACTGCTTGAAGGCGGGCGAGATCAGCCTCCACTCGGACCTGCTGCTGCACGGCTCCGAAGCCAACATGTCCCCCCGCCGCCGCTGCGGCCTGACGCTGCGTTACGCCCCCGTCGATGTCCACGCCTACATGGATTGGAACCAAAAGGGAGTCTGGGTCAGTGGCTCCGACCCCAAAGGCCACTGGTCCAACCGCGCCCGGCCGAGCGAAGAGTGACGGAAGGAGCCGGGCAATGTCGATCGACTTGAAGCCGACTTCACAGCAGCATCCCCGCCGCACCTGGCGTCAGTGGTCGAAGCTCGCTCGCGTGCGGATCGGCCTCGTGCTGATGCTGATCGTCGCGCTGTCGCTCTTCAGTTGGTGGTGGCCCAGACGGGGAATGGTCGTTGTCGTATCGGTTGGTGGCTGGATAAACGCCGTTGATTTGCAACGTGAACTCAAGAAGTACGGTCGTGGCCTTCCTGCACCGATGGCGAAAATCGTGCAACCGTGGTTGGCATCGCACGGCGGCTGGGTTGGCATCGACGAACAAGTCACAAGTGCTGACCTCAGCCGAGTGCAATCACCGCGATTCGATCTGGCATGGCTCCAGCGATTTCCCCGACTTGAAACGCTTGCGATTCACGGGCGGCTGGTCGGTCACAAAATGAGGGATTTGGCAGGGCTGACAAATCTGACTTCGGTCACTGTGGAGAAACTGCCCTCAACCGGTGACCTCGGTGAACTTCGACATCTGCCAAAGCTCCGTTCACTCACGATCAAGCTGCACACCGCGACTGGTGGTGGCCTTGACCGTTTGCCGTTGCTGGTCAACCTCAGAGTTGTTCGATTCTCTGTTCAACCGAGCGCTGAGGCGATCCGCAGTGTTGGGCAGTGCTCCAATTTGGAGATCGTGCTTCTGAGGAGTGGAGTCACCGATGATGACCACCTTCGCTTTCTTGCCGGAATGACCAAGTTGCATGCCATCCATGCACATGGTGGCAATCCGATTGGAATTGCGGGACTCAGTCACCTAGCGCGAATCACGTCACTCACCAGGCTGGATATTTTTTTGACTTCAGCCACCGACGACGAAATCCAAGTCCTCGCGTCACTGTCCAACCTCACCTTCCTTGACCTGCACGGCTCGAACGTGACGCAGGCTGGGATTGACCGACTGAAGGCCGCAATGCCGAATTGCCGGATTTCAGGGCCATGAGTCACCAACACGCCCCTTCCCGCATTCGGCGATGTGTTCTGAAATTTGAACGCCCGACCCCAGTTTGTGCGGAGCTGTGAAGTGTTTTTTTCTTCTTTCAATCTGGACCAACGGCTCTTCCGGTGGCTTTTGTTTTGCATGACGCTGACTCGCACATTCGCCACGACTCTCTTGATCACCGTCGCCCTGACCCTCCTCTTCTGGGGGCCGCTCTGGTTGGGCTACGGCTTCGTTGGCGGAGACCTGTATCCGTACTTCTTTCCGCAGAAGGCGTTCTTTTCGGATCGGCTTCATGCCGGGGAGTTTCCGTTGTGGAACAACCTCACCGGGTTTGGTTATCCGGTGCTGGGGGAGAGTCAGACGGGGGCCGCATATCCGCCGCATGTCGTCGCGTATTACCTGCTCGATGTGAACACGGCGTACAACGTCGAGCATCTGCTGCACTACGTGCTGTGCTTCGTGGCGACATGGCTCTTCGCGCGACAGGTTGGGCTGGCGGGATGCGGCTCGGTGTTGATGGCGCTCGTCTTCACCTATGGCTGGTTTCCGCCGAGGGCGTGTCTCGAATGGGCCATCGTGACGGGAGCCTGGTTGCCAGTCGCGCTGTGGTGCGTCGAGTCGTTTATTCAAACCCGCTGGTGGCGGTATGCGATTGGGCTGAGCTTTTCCCTCGGTCTGCAATTGCTGGCCGGGCATTTTCATTTGGCGTTCATCACGCAGATGTTGGTGGTGGCGTATGGGGCATGGAGGCTGATCGGCAGCGGTCGCGATGTCTTTTCTCTTGTCCCCTCGCCCCCGTCTTCGGGGGAGAGGGCTAGGGTGAGGGGGCCGAATGGTGATCACGCAATCCATACGAAATCGACCTCTGCCGATGCCATTCCACCTTCGACCATCCATCTTCAACCTCTCGCCGAAAGCCCCCCTCACCCTAGCCCTCTCCCCCCTAAGGCGGGGGGCGAGGGGACAAGGCAAGAGAAGGCAGAAAAGAAAACGAAAGAATCCCTCACCCTAGCCCTCTCCCCGCAGAGCCGGGGCGAGGGGACAGGAACGAGACAACTCGCTCCGGCACTGGGATTGGTGCTCGCCATCGTGGCCGGGTTTCTCCTCGCCGCCGTTCAACTTCTCCCCGCTTGGGAATTGAAGACGCGCAGTTCGCGGGCGACTGTCGGGGGCGAGCATGATCCTTCTTACGGGCATCTGCCGCCGCTGTATGTCTCACAACTTGTCGCGCCGTTTTGGTGGTACAGCCCGATCGCCAATCAGGACGACAGCCTGATCCGCGACGTGGCGGAGTTCGGTGCGCCGTGGCATTGGTTCGGACCGCATCACGATCTCGAAGCGGCCGTTCAGCAGACGAAGTTTGGCGCACTGCGAACGGGGACGAACAAGGTTGAGGCTCATCTGTACTGCGGCCTCGTCCCGCTGGGGCTGGCGATCTGGTGGGTACTCTTCGGGCGTAAGCCCCGCGCGCAACCCCTGAGCGGGGGACGTAAGTCCCCTGGTTCTTCGAGCAAGAGTTCGCTGTCCAACTCCAGTGAAAAACCGGGGGACTTACGTCCCCCGCTCGGAGTTTCAGTTCGGGGGGAGGCGTTGTTCTGGACGATTGTCGGGTTGATCGCGCTCGTCTACGCGACCGGCTGGTTGCTGCCGGTCGCGCGCTATATCCCCGGCTTCAATTTCTTTCGTGGACCGGGCCGGTACGGGATCGTCACGACTTGGGCCATCGCGTTACTGGCCGGTCGTGGGTTGGAGACTCTGTTAGCCCGACGAGAATCTCTGGGGCGTCGCGTGGTGATCGGGGTTGTGTTCTGGTCCACCTGCGGCGACTTGTGGCTCGTCAGCCGGATGGTCACGAACGTGGTGATGGTCTCGCACCCGGCGATCTCGTTCCGCGAGCAAAGTCACGTTCGCAAACTGCTGCTCGCCGAACCGCTCGCGTCGCGTCTGTATTGTCCCGGTCAAAACGTGGGGACACTGTTGGGCGTGTCGTGCCTGCCGGTCTATCTCGGCATCGCGCCGAAAGAGTACGCCGACGCCAAGTTCGCCGGTGCCGGGATGCCGCAGCCGACGAGCGACGGGCGTCCGATGATGGCCGAAGGTGAGTTCTCGAAATGGTTGCGTGCGGGAGGCGTCACACATGTGTTGAGTTTCGACCCGCTCGACGAATCGTCGTGGCGCGCGACGCGCCTCTGGAGTGGCGTCGATGAAATGCTGAACCGCGCGTGGGGACGCCGCGAACCGATCTACCTCTACCGGTTGGAAGCGGACGAATCCGGCGAATTGCCGAGCCGCGTCGCGTTCACGGCGTTGCTCGACGATCACGTCCGCAACAACCCGGCGACAGCGGTCGTTCGCACACAGCGTGAGGCCAACCAAATCGTCGTCGAAATCGACTCGGGCAATGGTGGCGAACTGGCCTTGAAAGAACTCGCCTATCCCGACTGGACCGCGTCGAACAATGACCGGCCGCTGTTTGCATCCAAGAATGGATTTCGTTTCGCCTCTTTTCCAGGCGGTGTGCAACGAGTGACGTGGACGTACCGTCCGCGCAGCGTGATGTTCGGCGCGGCGATCAGTCTGCTGACGTTACTCACGTTGGCCACGATCGCCCACGTTCGCTTCTGGCATCGCGACAAGTTAGACCGATGTTTGGCGAGATGGTTCAGTCCGCATGCAGCCGCAGCGCAGAATGGTAAGAACCTTTCCAAGTCTGAGGCGGCAATTCAAAACTAGCCCGACGCGCGAGCGAGGGCTTCATGGTCATCGAACGTCCAGCCCTCGCTCGCGCGTCGGGCTAGTTTTTTCCAAGTCAAACAGGCATTTGAAATGCCCTGCAGGGTAAGTCTCTGGCTTGCCCTTGATTGCAATCG
>JAYVDI010000357.1:0-5722 GCA_043749505.1 Schlesneria sp.
CAGATCGACTGGTATTCGATGAGATTTTGGGCGGTTCGCCGTGCCCCCTCGACCGCCACGATGGGAACACTCCTCGAACGAAAGCAATCGGTCAGCGCGGCCCTTCAAGCCCGCAAGGGCGAACGAACCATGCCCGCTTCCACGAGTAACGTGCCACCACGATCAAGCTCGTCGAAGCCAGCGACCCCGACAGTGCAGTCCCAGTCACCGACAACGCCCGCCGCGCCGGCCGGCAACGAATTCAAACCGACCTCAACCACCGAACGCCTGCTCGCGCTGAAGCGCAAGCGAGATGAAGACAAGTAAGTCCGAAGACGTTTTCAACCACGAAATACTCGAAAGGCACGACAGAAGACAGAAAGAGACAACCACGGAAAACACGGAAGGGCACGGAAGGAAGAAGGCAGCGAGAGAAGACGATGAGATTACTCACGTTGCTTTTCTGACTTCCTACTGATTTCCTTTCCGTGTACTTCCGTGTTTTCCGTGGTTGCCTCTTCCTTTTCGTGCCTTTCGTGTATTTCGTGGTTCACCTCCTGAATGGAACCGACCGATGAGCGTTGCCACCGCACCTGCCACTGCTGCCGTTTCGCCCGAGATGTTGGAGACGGAAGCCAGACACTTCAAAGAGGAATTCGCCGCCGCTCGCGAGGCCGTGGGCCGGGTGATCGTGGGGCAGGAGCGGACGATTGAGGCTTGTCTCACGGCAATCTTTTGTGGCGGCAACGTGCTGCTGGAGGGCGTGCCGGGTCTCGGGAAGACCGAGCTGGTGAAAGCCCTCTCGCGCGTGCTGGACCTCGACTTTCGTCGCATCCAGTTCACGCCCGACTTGATGCCCGCCGACATCATCGGCACGAGCGTCATGTCCACCGATGAACACGGTCAGTATCGCTTCGAGTTCCGCAAGGGGCCGATCTTCACGCAGCTTCTGCTGGCGGACGAAATCAACCGCGCGTCGCCGAAGACTCAGTCGGCGCTGCTCGAAACGATGCAGGAGCACTCGGTCACGACGAGCGGCTCGACGTATCAGCTCAAGGAACCGTTCTTCGTCCTCGCCACGCAGAACCCGATCGAACAGGAGGGGACGTACCCGCTCCCCGAAGCGCAGCTCGACCGCTTCATGTTCAAGGTTGTCGTCCCGTTCCTCAACCGCGACGAACTGAACGAGGTCGTCAGCCGCACGATTCTGCGCACGGCTGTCGAGATCCCGAAGCTGCTCGATTCCGACCGCATCATGGCGCTGAGAAAGATTCTGGAGAAGGTCGTCGTGACGGACGCCCTGCGCGACTATGCGGTCCGACTCGTGCTAGCCACTCACCCCGGCACCGACTTCGCCCCGCCGCGCGTCCGCCAGTTCGTGAAGTGGGGGGCCAGCCCGCGAGCCGCTCAGGCATTGATTCGCGCCGCGCGGGTCCGCGCCCTCGCCGAGGGTCGCGCCCATGTGGCCTTTGAAGATGTCCGCCACTTCGCGGGCGAGGTGCTTGGCCACCGCATGCTGCTCAACTACGACGGCCAGGCCGAAAGCCTCGACATCAACGAACTGGTCCAGGAATGCGTGAAAAACCTGACGGAGACGATGTGATGGATCGGAGGTGGTGATGCCGCGTTCTACGATTTTCGTTCAAACAACCGTGGTCTTGTTGTGGCTGGCAGGTTCGGCGTTCGGTCAGCCTGTCAGCGCGACGGCAGCAACTGAGCGGGGCCGAGAATTAGAGGCGATGGTTGACGCGCTGGCGAACCGCAGCCAGAAGTCACCGCCAGTCATGGTCGAACGAGGACAACGAGAATTGCCCGCGTTCGATGAATCGTATGACGCAGTTGAACAGCAGCGGGTGCGAAAGGCGTTGATCGAACTCAACAAGCAGGTGGGCAACGAGCTGTGGCCTTTGCTGGTGGCTCATGCCGACGACAAGCGGTACGCCTGCACGTTCGAGGGTGATTACCGCGCGGAAAACCACACGGTCGGCAGTCTCTGTTTTAGGATGGCCAATGAAGATTTGTTGCGAGCCTACCGACTACACGTTCCCGATCTGGATGACCTCCGTAACGCCGAACCCGAACGACCGTACTCCCGTTTTCCAAGGCTCTGGCCGGACGACCTGCTCGAAGGGGGCTTCGTGAAATGGGCGAGAAAGCATCCCGATCTCGAGATGTACGAGGCACAGATCGCCATCTGCGAGTGGGCTGTCGGCAAAGCTACGTCCCTCGAAGGGATCTCGGACAAGAAGAAGAAACAGTTTGTCACCGACCTGACGAAGCAGATCGCGACCCTCAAGGAAACGAAGCAACCGATTGTTGAGAAACAGCGGTTTCGCGGTGAGTACTATGCAACCATCTCCGCGAAATCCGCTAGGGAACTTCGCGAAGAGGCTGAAAGAGTGAAAGCCACACATAAGAAGGCGGTCAAATGATCAAGACACGCAACCTCGTCGCCATCACACTCATTTGGATGACAGCTCCCGCGTGGGGAGCCGCGCCGGATGTGGATGCTCTGTTGTCGTCCGGCAAGTTCGACGAGGGCGTTGCCGTGCTGGAGGCTCATCTCAAGGTGGAGCCGAAGGACGACGTGTCTCGCCTGGGGTTGGGGGTCACTCAGTTTGTGAGTGCCGTGCAGCGGCTGGGGCAGAAGCTGGCCGTGTATGGTCCGCGTCCGCGTTTCGCTTTTGTGGTGGGAGGACCGGCTATTGCCGAAGTCCCCGCTCCCGCCGAACCGCTGACGTACCCGACGCTGCGGAAGATCAATCAGGAGTGGCTCGATGATCTCGCGCGGATCGAGGCGACTCTGGCGAAGATTACCAGTGAGGAGGTCAAGCTGCCGCTGCATGTCGGTCGCGTGACGATGAACCTCGGCACGGCGGAGACTCGGTCGTTGACGCTGCTGCCGATCTTGCAGCAGTTCCGGTTGGGAACGGCCGGGCGCGAGGCCGACTTCGTCATCGCGTTCGACCGGGCCGATGTCGATTGGATGCGAGGCTACTGTCACCTGCTGTCGGCTCTGTCGGAGATGATGCTCGCGTACGACGGGCAGGAGTTATTCGACGTCGCCGCCCATCGTCTGTTTCAGCACGCGAAGACTCCGCACGCGTTCCTGCTCGAACCGAATCGCCCGCCCAACAACGGTTGGTTCCAGTTTGAAGACATCGCCGACGCCGTGGCCTTGATCCACATGCTGCGGTTCCCGCTCGTCGAACCGAAGCGGATGGAAGCGGCGTTGAAGCACGTCGAACAGACGCTGTCGCTCAGCCGCCAGATGTGGAAGCGAGTTCTCGCCGAGACCGACAACGACCGCGAGTGGATTCCCGGCCCGAAGCAGAAGGGTGCGATCAATATCCCAGTCACTCAGGAGATCGTCGATAACTGGCTGCGGGCGCTCGACGAAGCCGAACAGATTGTGCAGGGCAAGAAGCTCATTCCATTCTGGCGCGGCAAGCCGACACGCGGCGTCAACCTCCGCAAGGTGTTCCTCGAACCGAGGCAGCTCGACATCGTTCTGTGGATTCAGGGCACGGCCGCGACGCCGTACCTCGAAGAGGGCGAGTTGACGAAGCCCGACACCTGGCAGCAAATCAACCGTGCCTTCGGCGGGCAGTTTCTTGGGTTTGGTTTCTGGTTCAATTGACGAGTGTTGTGCATCGCACGATCGGGATGGAATCATGCTGGTGTTGACGGCGAAAGGCGCGAAGGCGGAGGACACTTGGAAGCGGCGGCTGCCCAAGGGGGAGCGGTTGCGTCTCGGTCGCAAGCCCGAGCAAGGCTGGGCGTGCGAGTGGGACAAACAGATCTCCCGTGAACATGTCGAGTTGGTGGTACGCGATCACGAACTGGAAGTTCGGCGCATCGAAGGGGCCTCCAACCCCGTGCTGTTCCAGGGAAAAGACACTCCCAAGTTCACGCTACTGGCGGGACAGGAGTTCAAGATTGGGCAGACCACGTTCCAACTCATGCACGTCGATGCGCCGGATGAATTGGTGTTGGGGACGTATCGCATCACGAGACCGATTTCCAGCAGCTCACGCGGCACGGTGAGACTCGGCACGAACGCATCATCGGGGCGGACAGTCGTCTTGAAAGTGCTGGATGATGCGCGGACGATTCATCCAGCGTTCTCGGCTCGTTTCTCAAAGCTGGCCGGTCGCCTGCCGACGCTCAACAACGGCAATTTGATTTCGGTCTACGAAGCGGGCGTCCGCGATGGTCGGCTGTTCATCGCGGAGGAACACGTTCCCGGACACGATCTCGGCAAGTACCTCGCCAAAACGGGGCCGCGTTCGGTGCGACAGTCGGTCGAGTTGATCAAGCCCGCCGTCCGCGCGCTGCAGTACCTGCACGAACAGAAGCTGGCTCATCTCAATCTCAAGCCGACGAACGTCCTTGTCCACACCGTCGGTACGGTGAAGCTGACCGACATCGGACTGTCGCTTCCTGTCGGCGAGACGCCTCCCGAGCCGCGCGAGGACGGTTCGGCGGCCGATCCGTTCGCGGACTATCTCGCACCGGAACAGGCCGCCAATTTTGGGTCGGCCGACATTCGCAGCGACATCTATTCGCTCGGTTGCCTGTGGTACGAGCTGCTCACCGGCAGCCCCCCATTTTTTGAGGGAGGTCGTGCGGCAAAGCTGAAGGCGCACGCCGAGAAGCATCCCCCCGATCCGCGCAAGAAGGCCGATGTGACGGTCGAAGCACTCGCCACGCTGTACCGCATGTTGTCGAAGTCGCCCGCCGACCGATTCCAGACACCCGCCGAGCTATTGAAGATTTTGGACAAGACCACGGTGGCGGGGATGTCCGTGACGTGCGCCAATTGCCAGAAGGTCTACAAGATCGACGCGAAGTCTTCCGGCAAAGTTCTCAAGTGCAAAGAGTGTGGCTCGCCGATCCGCGTGCCGACGGTGTTGTGAATGCTCACAGCTTCAATTGAATGAAAGAAAATGGACAACACCAAGCAATTCACGGCCCTCCTCGACAATGCGACACTCGGTCGCGTCGAGCGGATGCGGATGCTGCCGATGCGGCGGCGCACGAACCGCAGTCGCGGCGAGCATCTCGCCGGGAAGGGCGGGACGAGCACCGAGTTCAACGACTACCGCGATTATGTGGCGGGGGACGACATGCGGAACGTCGATTGGAATATTTTTGCCAGGCTGAACCGTCCTTACGTGAAGCAGTACCGGCACGAGGAGGAGATGCATGTCGTCGTCCTCGTCGATGCCTCGGCTTCGATGCAGTTCGGTGACAAGTTTGAGCGGGCGAAGCAACTCGCAGGTTGCTTCGCCGTGATGGGCCTGATGAACATCGAGAAGGTCAGTCTGTTTGCCTGCCAGCACGCGGGGCAGACTCCGCTGATCTCGCCGCCGTGTACGGGACGGATGAGCATGAAACGCGTCTTCTCATTCTTGGAGTCGATTCCGCCGGGTGGTGACTTCCCAATCGAAGAGGCTGTTGAGGCGGTGTTGAGGCAGCATCGAGGCCGTGGAATCGCAGTGTTGCTGTCCGACTTCCTGACGTTCGGGGCGCTGGAGCGTCCGATGAACATGCTGTTCAGTGCGGGACTCGAAGTCTTCGGCGTGCAGCTCCTCAGCAGCATCGAACTCAACCCGGAACTGACCGGCGATCTGCGGTTCGTCGATGCCGAGAACGGGATGACGCTGGATGTCTCGTCGGTCGGCGACCTGCTCGGGTTCTATCACGAGCATCTGAACGGATTGCAGGAACATCTCTCGAC
>JAYVDI010000358.1:0-7311 GCA_043749505.1 Schlesneria sp.
GCGAGTTAATCACCCAATTCGTGTCGCGCCACAGGAACAAACCCTCATTCAGCCTCTGAAATTGTTAGTTCGGCTTCGGTTGTGTCCTCGTCGGCTTCGACATCCTCACCCTCTTCCTGGGTATCGCCCGTATAGGCCACCCTCCCCGTTGCCCGCTCGATGAGTGCCAATAGCCTTTTCTGTCGATCAACCAGGAACGCTTCAAAGCTGTCAACCCGCAGGAGCGAAGGGTCAACCAGATGTGACGCGAGGTAGCCATTCAGTCTGTCGCCTGCAATCGGCGGTGTTGTCGCGTTGCCAGCTTCCAGTTTGGCGAGATACTCAGACGGCGCAACGCCGCCGATGATCCGATTCGTCCGATAGGAGAGCGGCGTCTTGTTGATAATAGAATCGTAGACGCTTGGCTTGATGCCGCGCTTCTTGCACCACTCCTGCGGGAAGATGTGGTGAATGTCCACGTTTTCGCCAAAGAAAATCGTGTGATCGAAGTGCTGACCGGAACGGAAATCCTGTGCGCCTTCCTTCATCAACAATGCGTTGACGCCCTTGTAGGCGGCGGACAGTCGCATCCGCATTGTCTTCAATCGGTCAGCGCGGAACATGGTCTCACTGACCGTCGATGGCTCGGGGCCGCCTTTTAGCCAGTCTGGCACTTCCATGAAGTCGCGTGCTATCCGCGTCTCGACCGCAGATCCATAAAGTTCCCCAAACACGCCATTCCAATACCATCGCACAAGCATCGCCCGATTTGCCTCATGCTCCCAGGCATCACCAATGTCGGCGAGAATCGCCGCCAGGGGCACGATCTGTGACTGATAGGGCAGGTCGAAAATGCGGTAGATGTGGAGCATGTGCAGAAACTTCGCCGCCTGTACAAAGCCTCGCTCTACGTGCTTTTCATATTGCTTGTACGCTTCAAGGGGCAGGTTCAATAGGGCGTTGCGGTTGCCGGAAACGGCGGGCAACTCTTTGCCCTGCTTCCCGGCGTTCGCAGCCGCACGCCGCCTGTCACGTGTGTGAAACAGCGAGATGGCCTGAAGAAAGTCGGTATTCGAGACCCCGGCAATAATGCCCGTGTCGGCTCCGGCCGGACGCAATGTCTCTGCAAGCCGTCGGTGTCGTCCCTTCGTTCCGTCATCACCGTACCAGTCTTTCCGAAGTTCATGGCCCGAGGCGGCATACATGGCAGTAACCAACTCGAATGCGTCCAGCGCCTTACCGCCGGTGTTCACCTTCTCGAATACGACGCACACAGCTTCTTTAGACGTTGATCGGTCGAGCGTGATGACTGGGACTCGGTAGTATTTGAAGTTCTCCAGTACCTGTCGTTTGAAGGCCCGGAACTCTTCTCGCGTGCCTTCGTGTTGATCGCCACGCCAGTGGTGGTCGAATCCGTCTTGCCACTTGTCCCAATCAAAGACTTGGGAGACGGGGTACATCAGAGCTGTATACTCCTGCTCAGCATTGGAAAGATCCAACACCGCTTCACGTCCGAAATCGGTTCGGATGACGCGATCCTCTGGCACGCCGACAATCGCCTCCTCACGGTCGATCGAAGAGTCCATCGCCTTTCGGATGTCGATATAGAACCACCGCTTTACCTTCTTGTGCTTCGGCGTGACCGTCTCAACGACCTTGCCCCGCAAAGTGACTTGGTAAAGTGAAGTCATCCGTTGCTGGCCATCCAGCAGCAGGGACTGAGGCGCGGCCTGTCTGGCCTCAGCGGGTGCTCCTTCGACTGGCCGAGGCTTGAAATTCACTGGCCCGCCGGTATCGAGCGACATCAACGCCCCAACGGGAAAGGCTCGCGATACCGAAGCAATCAAGCTCTTGATGCGATCCTCGTCCCACACCCAGCTGCGCTGAAAATCCGGCAACTGAAGCACGCCGCGATGGCAATCCTCAAGCAGTTTATGCAGATCGACTGGATTTGTCTGAAATGTCGATGCAGCCATTGTGCGAGACTTTCTATCAGCAGCGTGGTAAATAGTTCGTCTGGCAAGTGCGAAGGGAGATCAGCGAAGAGGTTGACAGCAATAGTCATGGCAGCCCCCCCCCCTATAGAACATCGCGGTCAGAAATGTAGTCCGACACTTCACTGACTGACGTGCGGTTGGTTCGGCCCAACAACACGCCGGATTCGCGTGTTCCACAAGTCGCGGATCAAACCACGTCCACTCGATCGTCCAGCCCGAGTTCCTTCAAGCCAGAGCGAGTTTCACCGGCTTTAGCGTCGGCGTGTTCCTGATCGACCTTCACCTCGAAGTGGACCTCGATCTTGAGGCCCTGTGCGTTGGCGAACTTGCTGAGAATCTTGGTGTAGAAGTTCATCCACTTCTGTGATGGAACGGTTCCATGCCAGCGGATGATTCGCTCGCCGGGAGTCGTATGCACGGACGGTGGCTTCTCGTGTTCGGCGGTGATGCGGACTTCGACCAATGTCTCGCACGAACCGATCTGGGCTTTTAACGTGTGTAGGCCGCCTGTCGGGCCGGCGGTGAACAACCCCTGCGGAGTTACAGTCCCAATGGTCGCGGTCCATGTCACGGGGCCAATGGCGAACGGTTCCGCATACTGATCGACTCCCGCGCACGTAAACGACACTTGCTCCCCGACCATCACCATTGCGTGATCTGGCTTGATGACCAGCTTGTCCAGCCGGGGCGGCTCCTTCAGTTTGATCGCGTCGTCACCCTTCAGGATGAACACGTCATCGGAAATCTCCACATCCGTGTCGAACAGCGACTCCTTCAGTTTTTCGAGATGCAGGCGTCCCGTGGCGTCTTTCGTTGCATAGCCGATCAAACCCTGCGAGACGCCGTCGGCGATCATGCGTTTGACCGCGTCCGGGTTGAGCAACCGTGGCAACTGCGGTGACGAGTAGAACGCGTCCCGCACCGCCTTCGTTGACCATTCGGTCATCGCCGACGGCCAGCAGTTCGCGAGCTTCCTTGGCGAGAATCCATCCACGAGTTCATCGAGTCGCGTTAGCTCACGCACGTACAACTCGACCAGGCTTCCGGCAGAACTCGACGTGATGCTGCCCAGGTCGATGCGACGCAGCGTGTTGTCCTTGCCGAGCAGATACAGGTGTTTGTAGGTCCGAAAGAGGGACTCGTCCAAATCCCGCTTCGCGTTGGCGAGGTTGCGGGACAGCAATTTGAGTTGCCCCTCATCGACCGACTTCTTCGTCTCGTCGTCGTCGTTGACATCTTCCCATGCCAGTACTTCGCGGGCCTTGTCGCGCACGTTCTCCGCTGGATCGGGGGCGGCGAAGAGCAGAGCCGACTTGAACGTCCGCCCGCTGGTGCCGGATTCGCGGACGATGGTTTCCATCAGCGTCAGCGTGGTTCGCTCTTGGGCGACGTGATCCAATCCCAAAACGACGAGCGTCAGTCGCGGGGTTTCGGGAACATCATTGCTTCGTGTGGGAAAGTACCGCCGGTCGATGTACTTAGAGCCATCGACGGAGTGCTTAGCAAACAGCAGTTCGGTCTGCTTGCGGATGCGGTCGTCAATTTCGTTCGGTTTGACGCCGCCCCGGCGAGAGACGAGCACCTGATTCAAGTTGGCCGCCAGTCCGAAGCGATACCGATTCCGCTCCCATTGCAGATAGAAGCAACGGCTGGCCAGTCCCTCCAAGACGGTGTCGATGTCCGTCGTGTTGATGTCGGGGCCGCACACGTCGGTCTTGATTTCAGGGACTGTGGCCTCGGCCCGCGACTGGCTCATGCCACCGTTGGACTCAAAGAAGATCGTGGTGGCCACCTTGCGGTGCAGTTGGGCCTTGCGCACGGCCTCGGTCGCCTCCTTGTCGAGCAGCAGGCTGTGAGACTCCGATTGCTTGCCCACGATGTCGGTGGTGACGGGAGTCTCCAAGTCCGTGTTGCCTAACTGTTCCAAGAGGGCCACACGAAAGATTGGGTTGTCCAACGGAGCCAACCCCAGCGTGATGAGCGGTTCCTGCGAGTTCTTGCGATGCTCCTCCTGATAGTTGTGTGACACCCACAGTGCCAGCAGCCGCAGTACACCTCGTGTCCTTTGGAAGCTTGGCAGACTCTGCCACTTGCGCTCGAAGACGGAAAGGACCGACGGATGAAACGGGTAGCTCGCCTTGAACAGCTCATAGACGCCATCGCGATCAAATCCCGCCAGTTCCGGCGAGTGATCGGCGGCCCATTCGGCATAGGTCGAGATTGTCTTCTTGGCATCGTCGTTGACGCCGTTCCACTCGAACAGCCGTCGTCGAATGATCTCAGACATTTCCTTGTCTGCCGACATGAGGATGGCTTTCCCGAGCCTGTCGCAGTCCTTCTGAAGTACAACGAAATCCTGCTCGTCTTCTGGCGACATTTCGGTGCCAATCGACTTCGGCAGCGAGACACAAACCACCACGTTGGAGCGGGCACGCGCCTCTTCGCAGATGTTCCGGAAGAAGGAGAGGAATTGATCGCGCAGCCCCAGCTTGCGGCCGCGCGTCATGAAGTTCATCAACTCGTCCATCAGGATCAGACAGGGGCCTTCGGGAAGCATCCGCTGTATGACATCCCCACCCGGTGCAATTCCCCGCTGGTCATGATCGGCAACTATCGAGTACCCCCGTTCACCTCCAAGTTGCCACGCAATTTCGCCCCACGGCGTTCGACGAGTCGGCTCTCCGTCTCCGCTCCGGCCCGTCAAGACATCGAATTCGTTGCCAACGAAGACAGCGACATCCGCCTTCGGAATGGAAGCGACTTGGCCTTTCGCAAGGATTGAGTCCACTCCCTTCCAAGTCTTGGCCGCATCCCCGTGGCGGGCGAGGTGAAACAACGTCGTCAACGAGTGCGACTTCCCGCCGCCGAACTGCGTCGCCATGTTGAAGACGGCCGACGTTTCGAGCTGGATACCGTTCAGTCGCCGAGCCACCTGTGACGCCAACTCCAACAGACTGCCGGTGAAGTAAGTCCGTTCAAAGAATCGCGCAGGTTCAGCGTAGTCCTTCGTGACGGTGGCGCGCTTCGTGCGAATGTGTTCGAGGTTCACCGAAAACTCGGAAGCGTCGAGCGATCGGTTCTCTCGCAGGTCTTCTCGCGGCGTGACGACTTGATACCACGGTTTCAATTTGGCCATTGAAGATGCCTTTTTGCTCGTCTCGGTTGTTCAGACTTTTTCAAATCGCCCGACATTGGTGTCGAGCTTCCAGAACTTGAAGTATCCCCACGGAAACGTGTCACCATCGCCACGGTTGCCGATCACCAGCACGATCTCACCTGTCAGGGCTGATCGGTCGCCAACAGACAGGCTACCGATGACATCGGCACAAATCGCGTTGACTGAACTTCGGCTCGCATCCCAATCGCGTCGAAAGGCGAAGACCACTCGCAGCGGTGCCCTCACACACAACACTTTCCAAAGGGAGTATGCCACGCGATCGTCCGTGCGATCGTTCTCCAGTTCAAACACTCCAACAGGGAATCGCCATCGTTTCGGACTCGGTCCCGACTGAAAGGCCATCACGTCCAGACTAAGGTATTCCTGACCCGCTTGAGGGAGTTCGCTCAGGCGATGCCCCTTCGCGGCAGCAAGCCATCCGAGGGCTTTGCATGATTCGACAACGGAAGACGTGAGGCACGCCGTCCATGTCTTCAGGTCTTCGGCCAGTGAAGCCTCTTTCAGCGGAGCGGCAACAGACGGTTGTTGAACGACGTCGAGAAACGCCTGCTGCCACTGAATGAAGTGATGGTCAGTCATTTGGAGCCCTTCCGTTCATCGCGTTTTGCGATTCTGAAGAACTCCTCGTCGGTGATGATGGGGATCTCGTACTCCGCCGCCGCATCCAACTTTTGGGTGGTCTTCCGGCCGCCAAGAATGTTTCCGTGAACGAGGCAGTGCGCGCGGCCCATCGAACCCGACTTGTCCGCGATGTCACCACCGAGGCTCCGCACGTAAGGGTAGAGCGTAGACTCGCGCGGCCAATCCGTGATCTTCCCCGTGAATGCGAATGTGTGGCCACTGACTCGGCGTGGAACCGGCTTGGATTGAGGTGGCTTGGCACGGAGACGACGAGCCTTCTCACGCGCCCGCTTTAGGGCTTGCATGGCTTTCTGTCGCAATCGGAAGACAACGCGATACCGTTGCAGCCAGTCAGCATCAATCTTTCGGGAGTGCCCGCCCTTGAAGTTCTCGTCGAAGAATTCGAGGAGAGGGGTGACGGCAGTGCGGTCATCGACAAACAGAGATGCCTCGTAATTCTCGTCGAGACCGCCATGTGTCAGGTTGGCCGATCCCACGATGGCCGACCATTGGCCTTTGGACGATTTGAACAACGAGAGCTTCGGATGAAAGATACTGACACCTGTTGACTCGAAAACTCGCAGTTCCAACTGACCGTGAAATTCATCTCGCCAGTCACAGAGAATCTGAATTGCATTGGGGTCCGTGGGCAAATCAATCCCAACGAGAACGCGGCCCTGACCGCCACTCTTGAGGATGGAGATCAGACCGTCCGCGATTTCTTTCAGTCCACTGGAGCTGATCAATGCCATGCCGAGCGAGAACTCTGACGAACCGCGAAGACACTTCCGGTACTGGTCTCGCAATACATTCTCGTAGAGCAGCGCCTTGACCATGATCTACAACCCCAGCCCTTTCTTCCTTGCCAGCACGCCATCGACCCAGCGTTTTTCTTCGCACTCGCGGGGGTAGAGGGCGGAGAGGGATTGAGCGAGTTTCCAGAACCGCGGGTCTTGGCCGATGCCGTCTTCGACGAGGAAGCGTTTCATGAGTTCGCCTCGACCGGCGGCGAAGAGGATCATGGTTTGGTGGACTCGGTCGAGGAGGGTTTGTCCAGGGGATGGGCCTTTCAGGTCGGACCAGCCCGATTCGGCGGCTTCTGCTTCGGTGAAGGTCTCGAAGAGATTCTTTTGGACCGCCTTCTTCTTCCGGCCGGGCGAGGGACTGGCCGACTGTGATCCCTTGCCGAACAGCGTCTCTGTCCGTTCCGAGACGGGGAGCAACCGAGCCTTGTCCCCCTTGACCTCGACCAGCGACTGGCACTGCTCCAAGTGGATGCCCAGCCCCTGCGCGATCTTGCGAGCCGCATCGTATTCCAGCGTGAACCCAGCCAGCTTGCCCGCCTTGGCCGGCGCGTCCTCGTCGTCGGCGGTCTCTTCCTCTTCTCCGCTTTCTGACTCCTGACCCCTGCCCCCTGACTCCTGTTTTCCCCCTCCCAGCGTCCACAACCACATGGCCGTCAGCCGCGCATCGGGTTCCAACCCGGCGGCGTCGGCATCTTTGAAGATCAATGAAAGAGCTTCGGTCGAGACGGCG
>JAYVDI010000359.1:0-3989 GCA_043749505.1 Schlesneria sp.
CCCGTCGCTCCGCCGACGGGACGGAATCGCGGAGTTGTACTTGGACAGGTTCCACGCGGCGAAACGAGGCCAAAGCCAGCACGAGCCACACGGCCAAGCACCCGCCGAACGTGTTGGCCAACCCGAACAATCCCATCGGCTCGCGGCTGTCGCGCATCCGTTTCTCGAACAGCGTGAGTCCCGGGCCTTCAATCGGAACGCCAGCCTTCGCCAACTGACGCTGGATGGCATCCACTTCGCCCCCTGTCGCCGCACGCAGACGATCAAACAGTGGGCCGTATTCGCGGACGAGTGCCGGGTGCGAGACGTAGTGCTGCCACACCCCCAGCCCGGCGAGGACGCAGCCTGTGATGACCGACGCTCGCAGGAAAGCTGCGCGAAACGAAGAGCCTCCCATCCGCGACCGCAGCACAACCCAGACGATCCCCGTGCCAATCCACTCCCACGCCATGTTAACCGCCGCCCGTTTGTCGCCCGTCGTCGCCACGATCATCACCGCTGAGACGACTTGCCCACCGATCAACAGCAGGACCGCGATATCACTCCAATCGCACCTCCGCGCCGCACCTCCGACTTGCCATGCTGAAAGCAGTGTGAACAACCCGATCACAAACCAGACCGCGACGACCCACAACGTCGCGCCGTTCGCGGTGTCTTCCGTGGGGAGATAGAACCGCGCGAAGAACGTCAGCGCGACGAGGCCACCTAGAAACGGCTCGCACGCCGCCGCGAAGCGCCCGCGCGATGAGGTCACGCTCAGACTTCGATCAACCGTCGCAGAAACCGACCGAGCCATATTGTCCTCATTCGTACCAATCGTTCGCGACGACTTTGAATCTCGCGGTCCCTGTTGATGCGGCTTCAAGAGGAAGGTGTTCAACCACGGATTTCACTGAGAATCACGGATCAGATGCAGGCCAAGAACTCCTGTTTTCACATCCTTCATCCGTGTCCTCAGTGAAATCCGTGGTTGAATTTCTTCCTCTTGGTTTAGTTCGGTCTTGGCGATTGCCATCGGGTGCGATGGAGTCCTCGCTTACGCTTCGGGTTGGTGTGACCTGCTACGCCGCTCTGTTGCGCGGTGCGGCTTCCAAGATCGCGATCAACAACAGCACGCAACCGACGCACGCGACGATCACGGCCGCCGCGTTCCAGCTCGACACCGAATACAACGTCAGGCCGAGCAGCCCCGTGATGAGCGTCGCCAGATGAACCGTCAGCACCGCTTGAACCTTCGTCAGGCCCAGTCCCACCAATCTGTGGGAGAAGTGTTTCTTATCCGGTTGAAACGGACTGCGACCTTCTCGCAACCGAATTAGCACGACTGTACAGATGTCATACAGCGGCACCGCCAACACGCAGAACGGCGCGAGAATCACATGCTGATTGTGATCGCTCGGTGAATAGAACGTCCCGAGGACAGTCATGCTCGCGATACTGAAGCCGAGGAAGTAACTCCCCGAATCGCCCATGAAGATGCGGGCGGGGGACCAGTTGTGACACAGGAACCCGATCAACGATCCCGCCACGATCAGGAAGAACCCGCCGACCAGCCAGCGCGGATCGCCCGGTTTGGTGAGCATCATCACAGCGAAGATCATGCTCACGATCAGCGCGATGCCGCCCGACAGGCCGTCCATGTTGTCGAGGAAGTTGAATGAGTTCACCAACACCACGAACCAGCAGATCGACAGCAACGCCCCGATCCACGGATTGCTGATGAAGATCGTGGCCCTCACACCGGACAACACGACAGCGGCGGAGACTCCCAACTGAATGGCCAGTCGCGGCTTCCACGGCAGCGGTCGCAGATCGTCGATTAAGCCCATCACGGCGAGCAGCGTCGCGGCTCCCAATACGCCCCACAATTCCATCGCCCGAAAGGCGGCTCCCGCGAGATGTTCGCGCAGTTCGAGCGGCAACCAACTCGGAGGATTCACGCGCCAGATCAAAACCAAAACCTGTGCGACGAGGAGCGGCAACACGACTCCCGCCCAGATGCCGATCCCGCCTCCCAGCGGCGTTGGGACAAGATGGACTTTGCGAGCAGCGGGCCGATCAATCAAGCCGACTTGTGGCGCGATCAGCCTCATCAGGCCCGTCGTCAGGAACGACACCCAGAACGCGGGAAGAAGACAGCCGAGAATGAAAAACCACATGGAAGAGTGCGACCAATCCAACAAGAGTCGGTGAGCAAGGCGGCGTTCGTTTCACTTCTGCTTCGCGATGGGCTTTGGGTCGTCGGGGTCTTGGTAGTGTTGACGGAGGCGGGCGAGTTCGGTCTCCAATTCCTTGCGGGCTTCGGCATAAGCCGGGTCGTGGTAGACGTTCTTGGTGTCGAGTGGATCGGTCTCGGCGTCGAACAGTTCCCAGTCACCGAGATGATAGTAGTGCAGCAGCTTGTACCGGGCGGTCTTCACGCCGTAGTGGCGATGAACGTCGTGGGCACCGGGGTATTCGTAGTAGTGGTAGTAAAGACTCTTCCGCCAGTCGGCCGGTGTCTTTCCTTCGAGCAGCGGGACAAGGCTCTTTCCTTGCATCGAAGCGTCCGCCTCTACGCCCGCCGCCGCGAGAAACGTTTGCGCGAAGTCGAGGTTTGAGACGAGATCGCCATTCACGGAACCGGGCTTCGTTTTCCCCGGCCACTTCATGAGGAACGGCGTTCGGTAGCACGGTTCGTACATGAACCGCTTGTCGAACCAACCGTGATCGCCGAGGAAGAAGCCTTGATCCGAAGCGTAGACGACGATCGTGTTGTCCGCCTGCCCCGACTTCTCCAGCCAGTCGAGCAACCGCCCGACTTGGTCATCCACTGCCGCGACGCATCGCAAATAATCCTTGATGTACCGCTGGTACTTCCAACGGACGAGTTCCTTCCCCGTGAGCTTGGCCGCTTGGAACGCCGCGTTGTCGGCGTCGTAGGCTTTGTGCCACGCTTCGGCCTGCGCGGGCGTGAGGTTCTTCGGCGGAGTCAGTTTCAGATCGAGTTCGTTCATGTCCTGCTCGATGCTCAGCGTCTGCAGTTGCGCGGCCTTGCCAAGCTGCGAGTGATCGAGGAACAGTGTGGACGGCTCGGGGATCGTCTCATCCTTATAGAGATCGAAGTACTTCGGGCCAGGCTGCCATTCGCGGTGCGGTGCCTTGTGCTGACACATCATCAGCCACGGCTTGTTGGGATCGCGTTTCTTGTCGAGCCACTCCATCGCGAGGTCGCCGATGATCTCGGTCGTGTAGCCTTCGCGCTTCACCCGCTGGCCGTTCGCGATCATCGGCGGGTTGTAGTACGGACCTTGCCCCACCAAGATGTCCCAGTGATCGAAGCCGGTCGGATCGGTCTCCAAGTGCCACTTCCCAATGACCGCCGTTTGATAGCCCCCCTGTTGCAGCAGCTTGGGGAACGTCACTTGGCTGCCGTCAAACTTGTCGCCGTTCTGGCGGAAGCCGTTCAGATGGCTGTGCTTTCCCGTCAAGATCGTCGCGCGGCTCGGACCGCACAGCGAATTGGTGACGTAGCACCGATCGAACCTCATCCCCCCGGAAGCGATCCGGTCCAGATGCGGAGTTTTATTGATCTTTGATCCATAGCAGCTCATCGAGTGCGCGGCGTGATCGTCGGTGAACAGAAACAGAATGTTCGGCGGTTGCGCGGCGGATGTCTCAACGACACGGAACGCCAGCGCCACGATCAGGCTCAACCCAGCGACACATTGAGGTACTCGGAAATCGCGCGACATGAATCAGTTCACTTAAGGGTGAGCGATGAAGAACCAACAGCAAGTCACAACCAATCGCAGCCGCCCAATCGACGGCGTGGCGTATTGTGAGGCCGCGTCTGGGAACTTCAACCAACTCGTCGAGTTCTCTCAATACTAACCCGAAGCGTGAGCGAGGACGCGAGCGCCAGCGAGAAGGTGACGCGTGAGTGAGGACGTGCAGTTCACAGATTACGCATCTCCGATGCTTCGTGCTTTCTCCCTGGCACTTCTTAT
>JAYVDI010000360.1:0-20959 GCA_043749505.1 Schlesneria sp.
TTGCTGACCCCCATTCTTTGTCGTGACACAGCACGAGGCCATTCTGTACGAAAGACCTTCGCGGTCCAAGCCCGCGCCGTCACATGGGTTGAGCAGGCAATTTGCGCCAAATTCTCAACGTGGAACCCTCCTGGCGTCGATCCATCAGAACGAATTGACATGAGTAATTGGCGTGGTAGATAATCCCGCCCCGCTTGCTTCCGCCTGCGATCCCGCCGACGGTCCTCCCTTGGAAGGATGTTTCGATGTCTGCTGCTCCACGTTCGCGTGCTGTTCCTTCATGCCTTGGCCCGGCGTCTCGTCGTGAGTTCTTGCGAGCTGGAGTTCTCGGGATGAGTGGTCTGACGCTGGCAGACTTCTTCCGGCGGCAGGCGTTCGCAGAAGCGGTTGGCAATCGGCAGGAAGTGCCGCAGGACACGTCGGTTATTTTCCTGTGGTTGCCCGGTGGGCCACCTCACATGGAAACGTATGACATGAAACCGGAAGCGCCGAGCGACTATCGCGGCGTCTTCTCTTCGATCCCGACGACCGTGCCGGGACTGGATGTGTGCGACCTGTTGCCGATGCACGCGAAGATTGCTCACAAGTACAACATCATTCGCTCGATCGCTCACAATTTTGCGGATCATGGTGGCGGTCACAAACGGCTGATGACGGGACGCGATCCCAAGACGCCGGTCGATACGGTGAATGACTCACCCGCCGTTGGCTCGATCGTCGCGAAGACATTTGAGAATCGCGATGTCGGTATCCCGAACTACGTCTGCGGCGCGGACAACGGCCGGCAAGGAGTTGATGTTTTCGCAATGGGTTCCGCGTACCTCGGCTCGGCCTATACGCCCTACTTCGTGGTGGGTGATCCGACGCCGAAGGACTTCAAGATTCCGAATCTTGCCCCAACGATCGAAGCGACCGGACGACTCGATGATCGGACCCGACTGCTGAACAACTTCGATCAGTATCGTCGTCAGGCGGATGCTTCGGGTCTGATGTCGTCGATCGACAAATTTAACGACCAGGCGATGGGACTGCTGACGAGCGATGCCGCGCGGCGCGCATTCGATCTGTCGCTCGAATCGGACGAAACGCGAGACCGCTACGGTCGCCATGCGTGGGGACAACGTGCTTTGATGGCGCGACGCCTTGTCGAAGCGGGGTGCAAGTTCGTAACGATGGTGCTGGAGAACCCGTATCAGTCGGGTATCCCGTTCCTCAAGCAGGGGACGTACAACTGGGACTCGCACGCCGTCAACTGCCACATGTTCGATGACCTCGAAGCGCGCCTGCCGATTTACGACCGGGCCATCTCGGCTATTGTCGAAGACCTGTATGAACGGGGTCTCGACAAGAAGGTGTTGCTCGTCGTGACAGGTGAGTTCGGTCGCACGCCGCGCATTTCCAGCGTCATTGGCAGTCAGACGGGCGTGATGCAGCCCGGTCGCGATCACTGGCCGCAAGCGATGTCGGTATTGCTGTCCGGTGGTGGGATGAGAACGGGTCAGGTCATCGGCTCGACCAACTCGAAGGGCGAGCATCCGAAAGATCGCCCACTGACGCCGAACGATCTCTGGGCCACGGTCTATCGCCACTTGGGGATCGACTACGACCGTTCGTTCCCCGATTTCCGTGGCCGTCCGATGCCGATCCTGCCGTACGGTGAGCCAATCGCTGAACTGATGGTGTGAGGCAACTCGCACATCAGGCTTTGATGGGTCAGCTATTTCCTACCGCTCGCCTACGAGTGATCTCCGTAGAGCTTTGCTACCCCTCACTTCTGTAGGAGCGAGGTTGCAATCACTTCCTTCCTGATCAGCCGCAGGGCGCTAGTCCCGGTTTGTGTCTTCTGAACCGGGACTAGCGCCCTGCGGCTGATTGCAGCTTGCTTCACCTCGGGAAGTTGTCACGGTCCCGTTCCACAGCGTCTCTCCGGCGACATTTGCCGATATGTGGAGCCGTTTTGGCGATAATCGTCAAAAACTTGGTGCCCATCAGCAGACGGAGTGAAGTCCAATTGACGCACTTTGGACCGTGGCTATACTCCGCCCGCCGCTGACGACCTCCCGTCACCATCACATCTCGCGGCTCATTTCGAGACACGCATTTGCCATTCGATGACCCGTTTTCACGGGCATCAGGGTGAATGAATCCCGTCTGTCAGTTTCTGACTGTTCACTTCGAGACTGGTCGCTTCAACCCAAGAAAGAGAAGGCAAGCATGAATGGATTTCGCTTTGTAAAGGGCGCGGCGGTCAGCCTCGCGACGTTGGGGATGGTGTTCCCACAGGTGACGGTGTTGGCCGATGGATCGTCCGCTCCTGTCAAGAAGGCTTCGCAAACGGCGGGTGCTCCCGATGTGGCGTTGACCGCTGGTGGAACTCTGTCGGGCCGCGTGGTTGATCACACGGGCAAGGCGATCGAAGGGGCACAAGTTGTTGTCCGACAGGGCAAGACCGAAGTCACCAAGACGGTCACCAATAAAGAAGGAATTTATTCCTTTAAGAACGTTAAGGGCGGCGTCTATCAAGTTGCTTCCGGCAACACTGAAGGAACCTTCCGCGTGTGGGCCGAACGAACTGCTCCTCCCGCTGCTAAGGAACACGCTCTGTTGGTCATGGGTGAGAACGGTGCCCGAGGCCAGTTCGGAGCCGTCGATCCGACCCTCGTGCTGCTGACCGTTGGCGTCATCGCCGCAGTTGTGATCAGCGCAATCACGCTGAACAAGGTGAATGATCTGTCGAACTCACCTTGATTGAGACTTCAATTCTGAGCACACCGAGACTGTGAAGCCTCCCGAAAGTCGTCTCCCCCCGACGCTTTCAAGCCGTCAGTGATTCCGCCCTGGAATTGCTGGCGGCTTTTTTTATTGGGGGACGATACAGGCTCGCAAATGAACGTCCTCGACGGTCATGATGCGATGAACTCTCAGCCCAACTCGAAGCCTTTGCGGCGGTCGCGGCTCAGCCAGCGGTTGGCTTCGACATCATCGACGAACCGTTCGAGATCGGGATCCCAAGCCAGCGGTCTACCGAGGCGCATCGAGATGTTGGCGAGATGGCACACGCTGACCGAGCGATGTTGGCTGGCGACATCGGCCAGTACCGGCTTACGACTCAATACGCAGTCGTAGAAGTTACCCATGTGATTGATGATCGCGTCGAGCTTCCCCGCGCGTTCGGGTCGTGCCAAGTTGTCGTTGTTATAGAGTGTGAAGTCCTCACGGCGCAGTGGTTTCGTGGCGAGATCTTCCACCGGTTTGCCTGACACCGTGCCACGATTCACGAACAAGCGGCCTTCAGTCCCCTCGAACAAAATGCCGTTGCGGTCGGTGTCCTTGATCTCCATGACGACGCCGTTCGCGTAGGTCAGCTTCACGTCGAAATCGAGCGCGACGTTGTAGCCGTTCTCAACCTGCGGGAACTTGGCGGTCGTCTCGATCTTGGTCGGTCCCGTGTGCTCAGTCCCCATCGCCCACTGTGCGATGTCCACATGATGTGCCCCCCAATCGGTCATCTGTCCGCCCGAGTAGTCGTACCACCAGCGGAAGGTGTAATGACATCGTTCGGGAATATATGGCACGTCGAGCGTTGGTCCCTGCCACTGATTCCAGTTCAAATGAGCTGGTGGCTGTTGTGGCGTGAATGGTCCACCGGCGATGTTCTTGCCGAGGACCACCGTCACTTTTTGCAGTTGCCCGATGCGGCCTGACCTCACCAATTCGCTGGCGAGTCGGAACCGCGAGTCACTCCGCTGCCAAGTGCCGACCTGCACGATCCGCTTCGTCTCGCGAACCACTTCGATAATGCGCTGGCCTTCGGCGACGGTCAGAGTCAGCGGCTTCTCGCAATAAACATCTTTGCCCGCTCGGCAGGCGTCGATCAGCATCTGTGCATGCCAGTGATCGGGAGTCCCAATCGTGACGACATCGACATCGGGCCGTGCGAGCAGTTCGCGATAGTCCTCGTAGATGTCGGCCTTCCCGCCGAACTGTCCCTTCGCTTTGTCGGCGATCTGTCGATCCACGTCACAAATGGCCACGATGTCGCCGAACTCTTGAGCCTTGTCTGCGATGACCGAGCCTTGATACCTCATCCCAATCGAACCGATTCGCAGCCGGTCGTTCTTAGATTTGGGCTTCGTCGCTTCATCGGCTCCGCTGATCCAGACGTGGGGAGCCAAGCAGGCTCCCGCCGTGGCGGTTTGCAGAAAATGACGTCGTGTGGTGAGCGGCAGCATCACGTATCTCCTGGCGAACGGCTGAAGAATTTGGGCGGGTTGGTGAGCGAGTAGATCACCGTTTCGGTGGCGAGGCGGTCGCGCAAATACTTTGGCATCTGGAGCAGGCCGAGCAGCGTCTGGCCGTCGAACATTCGGAAGCGACCGTTGGTGTCGCGAGCGAGCAGTGCGTCGGTCGCCGCGATGCGGGGTTGTGTGTCGATCGGCTTGTCGCTGGCGAGGGCCATCCCCCACGGTGAGCCATACGTCGGGACGTTGGCTTGAATGACCGTCGTGTGAGCGAACACGGAACTGATGGTCTTCACCGTGCGAGCCAGCAAGTCGATCAACGGTGGCGACAACGAACCCGCTTGGTTGACGAAGACGCCGCCCGGAGCGAGGGCGTTCTGACACAGCTCGAAGAACTCGCGCGTGAAGAGTTTGAACGCGGGGCCGTGTTCAATCGGATCGGTCAGGTCGGCGATGATGACATCCCAGCCGTGGGAGTTCGCGATGAAGTCGTAGGCGTCGCCGATCTCGATCCGCACGCGAGGATCATCGAACGCGCCTTGATGGATCTCGGGTAGCCACTCGCGACAGGCGGCCACGGCATCACCGTCGATGTCAGCGACGACGATCTCTTCGACGTTGTGCCACTTCAGCGCCTCGCGCGCCGCCCCGCCATCGGCTCCCCCCGCGATCAAGACTCGTCGCGGATGCCCATGCACCACGAAGGGGGTGTGAACCAGTGGCTCGTGATAGAGGAACTCGTCTCCCGTGCAGGTCTGCCATTTGCCATCGAGGACAAGCGCTTTGCCGTACGCTCCGCTCTCGACGACGTACATCTCCTGGAACGCCGTCTGACGATGCGCGAGAATCCGCTCGATGCCATGCTGCCAAACATCGTGCGGGGTGAGGTATTCGCTGATCCAAAGATCGGCGGCGAGAGTCGCTCCGGGCATGGATGTGGTCCGAGGTAGGAGGACGTTTACAGTTCTCTATTTATAACTCGCGCGGTCAGTGTTGAGACCTCTGAGCGGGGCGGCGTAAGCCCCCCGGTTCCTGGGCTTACGCCGCCCCGCTCGGAAACTTCTCACTTTGTGCCGCGTGAGGTTTAGAAAGCCAGCACGAGCTTCCGCTCACGCTCGCGATTGGGGCCAGAACCTTCCCGTTCGAGTCATGTACGTTCGATAATCATCGCCGAACCGTTCGACCAGTTTGGCTTCCTCGCGATCGGTTCGTGCGACCAACAGGGCCAGCACGATGAGACCCGTGATGGCCACGAACCAATTCGCCGTCGCCAACGATACGGCGGCAACGGTTCCCGCGACGCCGATGTAGAACGGATGTCGAATCCAGCGATAGGGGCCGGAGACAACCAGCGTGTGCTCGCGCCGCGTCACGACGGTGTCGGTCAGGTTTTTGCCGAGATGGCTGAATGTCCAGATGACCCACACTGCGGCAGTGGCTCCAATGGCGATGCCACTCCATCGCAACCACTCCGGCAGCGGCAATGAAGACCAGCGTGTGAGAGCGGGATCGACCAGAAACGTGATCATCACCACCGCCCCGATCGCCGCCACCAGTCGTAGCGAGATCAGAATGAACCAACCCTCCTGCCGCCGGTCGAGCCGTTCGCCCGTGAGTTGCGAGCGAATCCGAAAGTAGGCCATGACCGGTATTAAGAGACTCATCCACACTAGGAGCGCGATTCGGAAAGGTTGGTCATTGGGCATGGAACAGTCCGATTCAATCCGAACGCTGTCGTTTTTCACCCAACGCAGATCGATCAATTCAAACCACGGAAGGAAGACGGGAGAAGCGTGCCAACATTGCGTCCGCTTACTTTTAGTTGAATTGAGAGCGTGATGCAGAGGTGAAGTCCAAACCTGCTTCATCTCATTCTTTCCGTGTTCTTCCGTGGTTGTCGGTTTTACTCACTCGACAATTCGTGCGACCGGCAAACTATTGCCGAAGCGTTTGAAGTCTTTGAGTGTCCAGATGACCTTCTTCTCGGCGGTCACTTCGATCAACTGCGGGTTGTCCGGTCCGGCGTGGCAGTTGACGATAAACGTGTTGCCGTTGGGGAGGCGTTCGACCATCGTCACCCAGGCCAGCGTGATGCCGGGCAGTTCCTTCTCTTCGACCGACCAGACCGTCTTGCCGTCCTTGTTCACTTCCAGAACTTTGTGGCCGTCCCCTGCGCCGATCAGCGTGTTGCCGTTGGCGAGCCGCAGCGCGCTGTAGACCTTCGAGCCGACGTTGTACTCCCAGACGATCTTGCCGTCGGCGTCGTACTCGCGCACCGCGTGATCGGACTCGTGCGCGACAAGGTAATGGCCGTTGTCGAGCTTTCGCACCAGCCGCGTGTCGGTGTGCGGATTCGGGTTCTCGACCTTGAGGGCGATCTGCTTGTGAATCTTGCCGTCGGCATCGACCTCGATGATTCGCGCCGGGCCGCTTTCAACGATCATCGTGTGACCATTGGCCAGCCGCTGGAAGGCGTGGACTTCGACTCGTTTCCCCTCGTTGCCGTTCTGCTTGCCCGCGTTGTATTGCCAGACCGTCTTGCCGTCGGGCGTGACCTCGACGATCTCGGTCCACGACTTCTGGAAGAGAATATTGCCGCTGGCGAGCTTCCACGCATCGTGGATGTCTCGAATCGGCTGCTGCCACGCGAACTCACCCTGTTCATCGACGAGAGCCAGCACTTTCGCCGAGTAATCGCCGATCAAGACTTTCCTCGGCTTGCCGGTCTGCACCGACGCGTTGTCAGCGGCCCGAACGTTCAGCGTCGAGAAAAGCGTCACACACACCACAGCCAATCGAGTCACAAACGATTGCATGAGCAAGAGCCTTCAAAATGAAAGGAAAGTGAAGCCGTTGGGCGAAGGCCGCTCCCTCGTCGAGCGTCATACTGAGAGAAATGTGCTGCGTTTGCGAGGATGAACGCCATGCAGGCGTTTCCGACGGAGGCCGGCGAGCCGTGTGCCGTCAGGCCGCGGGTTCCTTGATTCTTCCCACTGGAAACCCGTGGCCTGATGGCACACGGCTCGCCAAGAATATCTCACGCATGGCCGCGTGAGGTAAGGGACGGTGCATCTGCGACATCCGAGAATTTTTGGGAGTGATCGTGTCGTTCCAATGGGTTGCCGCGTCACGGAGGCTCTGTTCTGAACCATCTTCCTACCACACATTTTCTGCCATGTTCTTTGAGGAAGCGGCAGAAAAATGTGTGGCAGAAAGATCTGAGTTCGTGCCGGTCTGCGGCCTGATCGTCATCGACAAACTCTCGGAGATTGATTCTGCACAGCCCCTCAAGACAAACGTGCCAGCTCACGCGAAGTCGCCCTTCGTGATGCGCAGGACTTCGTCGAGTGTGGTTGTGCCGTCGAGGACGCGCGCGTAGCCGTTCATGCGTAGCGTCATCATGCCTTGCTTGAGAGCGTAGTCGCGGATGGCGGCCGAACTGGCGCGTTGGATGCACAAGCGGCCGATCTCGTGGTCGGTGCGGAGCAACTCGAAGATCGCGCGGCGGCCGGAATAGCCCGTGGTGCGACATTCGCGACAGCCGACGGGCTTCCACAGTTTCTCGGGGAGCGGACGTGGGAAGTCGGAAGGGAACTCGGCTGGGTCGTGAACGTAATGCTCCTTGCAGTGCTTGCAAAGCACGCGAATCAGTCGCTGGGCCAACACGCCTTCCACGGTACTCGCGACCAGATACGGTTCGACACCCATGTCGATCAATCGAGCGAACGCACTCGGGGCATCGTTCGTGTGGAGTGTGCTGAACACGAGATGGCCTGTCAGCGACGATTGGATCGCCGCGTCGGCCGTCTCACCGTCTCGGATTTCTCCGATGAGGATGATGTCCGGATCGTGACGCAGGATGCTTCGCAACGCGGCGGCGAATGTCAGTCCCACTTTCGCGTGAACCTGAATCTGGCTGATGCCGGGGTTCTGGTACTCGACGGGGTCTTCCACCGTGACGATCTTGATGGTCGGGTCTTTGATCTCGTTGAGAGCGCTGTACAGCGTCGAAGTCTTGCCGCTCCCGGTCGGTCCCGTAACCAGCACGATCCCGTGCGGCATCGAGATCAGGTCGTGAAACGTCTTCGCCATGTCGGCGTCCATGCCGACGTTCTTGAGGTTGAAGACCATGCGACCCTTGTCGAGCAGTCGCAGCACGACCCCTTCCCCATGCACCATCGGGATGATCGAGACGCGCACGTCGATCTCGCGGCCGGAGATCTTCAGTTTGATGCGACCGTCCTGCGGGATCCGTTTCTCGGCGATGTTCAGCTTCGACATGATCTTCAACCGCGTGACGATCGCCGCGTAAAAGTGAGCGATCGATTCGGGGACCGGCTGGACTCGCAGCAGACCATCGACGCGGTAGCGGATGATCAGGCCGTGTTCCTGTGGCTCGATGTGAACGTCGCTCGACTGTTGTTCGAGAGCCTCCATCAATAGCTCGTTCACCAGCTTGATGACCGAGGCGTTCTCGGCTTGCGACGCGAGGTCCGCATCATCCGCCGACAGATCGCTGAGCAACTCCACGCCGTCGGCCGTCCGCTGCGCTACCAGTTCATTCAGCGTGTCACCGCCGACGCCGAGATGCTCCTTGATGAGTTCCACCACATCCAAGCGGCGAGCCAGCACCGGGACGAGGTGGAACCCGCTGACCGACTCCAACTCCTCCATCGCCTCAAGGTTGAAGGGGTCGCACGTTGCGACGACCACACTGCCGTTGCGGCGCGTGATCGGCAGCAGTGAGTGCCGGAAGACGGCCGTCGTCGGAAACTGCATCAGCAGGTCGTGGTCGATCAGCTCCTGCTTGACCTCAATGAACGGCATCCCCAGCTCGTCGGCGAACGCCTTGAGAACTTCGTCTTCATTGACCAGTCCCAGTTCGACGAGCGCCCGATCGAGCCGCCGTCCCGCGACCTGTGGCAATGCCGTGTCGATCTGCTGGCGAGTCACCAGCCCGTGTCGAATTAAAGTCTGTGCGATGTCCATGAAGTCTGGCGTCTCATTGCGGCGAACGGCGAGAGTTGCCTTACCAGACACCAACCCGAAGTGTGAACGAGGGAGTCAGTAGACGTTGCCCTCGCTCACACTTCGGGTTGGTGTTGGTAAACCATTTCCTGTCGGTCGCCTTACGGCAAGAACGGAAGCGACAACCCCGAGGTCGCCGCGCTTGTCCCGCATTCTCGCGTGAACCCAACAAACAGGGCAAGGCGAAGAGATGATTCGTCGTGGAACGAATTCAGAAAGGCATAATCCCAGCGGACCTCAAGGAACAACCGCCAGCCCAAATTGAAGTTCGCGGGGCCGGACCTTACGCTGTCGCCGGTCCAAAGCTCTCTCAGCAATCTGCCAGCTTGCGAGCATTCATCGCAAGGGAGGCTCTCATGAACTACGGTCGTCAACGTTGTTGTTTTTCAGGCACGAGGCGATGGAGTCTGCCAGCCGTCTTGTTCGCGGCATGGTCCGTGGTCGCGATCGCTCAAGACTCGGAACCGGCCAAGTCTGCTGTGCCGACTGCGGCGCGGCAGGCCGAGGTTCGCAAGCTGCTCGACGAGACATTCGAGTTGTCCAAGGCGGCCACCACTGCGAAGAAGCAGCAGGCGGCGCAGAAGCTGATGGATATGGCGGGCGACCCGGCCACGGCGGGGGATGAGTTGTACGTCGTGCTGGTGACGGCGCTACCCTTGTTGCGTGAGGCCGGTGATTTGCCAACGTATCTCACGGCGGTCGGGCGGCTGATTGAGTCGTTCCAACTTGATGCCGAAGCCGAGCGGACCAAGCACGTCACCGACTTCATGACGGCCTGCAAGTCATCGACCACGCTGGAGCCGGTGCTGAACGAAGTCGTCGCGATGGTCGGACGGGCCGCGCGTGAGAATCGGTATCGCGCTGCCAACGAGTTGCTCGACGCGGCCGACAAGCAGGCGAAAAAGATCACGGCGACGAAGCTGTCGAAATCGCTGACCGAAGTGCGCGGCACGCTGCGTGAACGCGAGCAGGCGTTCATCACTCAAACGCAGGCCCAAAAGACTCTGGCGGGCAAGCCGGACGATCCGAAAGCCAACTTCGCAGTCGGCCTGTGGCTGGCTGTGTACGAGTCGAATTGGGAGCAGGCACTGCCGAAGCTGGCCCTCGGCAGCGACGCGAAGTGGAAGGCGGCTGCCACAGCGGAACCGAAGTCACCGCCGGAAGTGGAGGGTCAGTTGGCTGCTGCCGATGCGTGGTGGGAGGTCGCTCAATCGGCCACGGGCGAAGCCAAACTGGCCGCTCAACGCCGCGCCCACGAGTGGTACAAACTCCACGAACCGAGCGCGAAGAGTCCGCTCGTGAAGGCTCGCGTGACCAAGCGACTCGAAGAACTCGCAGCCAGCTTAGAGCCAGCGTCCCAACGCACGGTCACGTCGCCGAGCCAATCCAAACCTGCGACCAACACCGCAAGTAAGGCGAGCAAAGCCAACGAACTGCCAGTCGGAAAATGGATCGATCTGTTGGAGATGGTCAAACTGCCTGACCACGCTCTCCGCGGAAAGTGGCAGCGACGAGATGGAACGTTGGGCTGTGATTCTTCTGAGGAGCCTCAATGCATGGTGCCGGTGGCAATACGTGGTAGTTACGAATTGAAAATCGAGTTTACTCGGCAGTCGGGTGGAGACACACTTTTCGTGGTGATGCCAGTTGGTGCCACTTCAGGTGCGTTCATTCTGAGCGGATGGAATGGAGCCGTTCACGGACTTCATCACCTTGATGGTCGGGAGGCCAACGCAATACCAGTCTCGACGGGAGCTGTGGCTCGCCCCGGAAAGCTGGTTAATGGTCAACGCTATCAGATGCGGCTCGAGGTCATTCAAGTTGGGGAACCGATCACTGTAAAGGTCGATCTCGATGGCCAACGATTGATCTCTTGGAGCGGCAATTCCTCACAGTTGCTCTGCGCTCCAAATTACTGTCTGCCATGCCCTCAGGCCGTGGGATTCGGGATATGCAAATCTGCCGCCGATTTCCACAAAGTCGAACTGCAACTGAAACAGGGCGGCAAGGCGTATCTCTTGCATGACCATTGGAAAAACCCATTTGCTCAAATCGCGGTCACGCCTCCACGAGAGATCGCCAAGAAGTGCCTGACGTGGAATGGGCGAAGATACCTGATCAGTGACAAACCCATGAACTACGCTGATGCACAGAGGATGGCCACCGAGTTGCAAGGCAGATTGCTAACGGTCTCCTCAGTTGAAGAAGAAGTTTTCATCCGTGATCAGGGACGCGGTCTCAACTTTTGGATGTCCGGTTGGCATCGAGCGGGTAGCAATGAATGGCGAGACGAACGGAATCGCCCGCTGCGCTATATTGGGAAATGGGGCGGCACCGGTCAGCCGAGCTTGGGTCAACGCGAATCGAGTTTGGAACTTCGCACCGCTCCGTCCGGGCCTCCGGGATGGTATGACGACGTTCCTTGGGGAACCGGCCCACACGCCTGCATCGAATGGGGCGAGGAGTATCCCGACGACAAGTGATACGACGTGAAACTGATTGAACCACCTGACCCCGGCCTCTACCACCAATTGATGAAGAAGGGGTCGGGCGTTCCAATTTCAAAATTGGCCGACTATGCGGTGTCCGATCCTCACACGGCTCTTTCGGTCAATTTTGAAATTGGAACACCCGACCCCAGAGCGGGAACGCGACCTCAGAGCAGCGAGTCCGCTCGTAGCGAACTCTCACGCGAAGATTTCCTCGACCACTTCACCTTCGTTGACGGTCGGGCGTTCGGGGCGGCCTTGGAGGCGGTAGATCAGTTCGGTGTGGTCGAGGCCCAGCGCGGCGAGGATCGTGGCGTGCAGAGCGTGAACGTGGACCTTGCGTTCAATGGCGTGCATGCCGAACTCGTCGGTGGCGCCGATGATCTGGCCGCCCTTCACGCCCCCGCCGGCCATCCACGTTGTGAAGCCGTAGGGATTATGATCGCGGCCGTCTCCCTTTTCGCTCATCGGGGTGCGACCAAACTCACCGCCCCAGACGACGAGGGTTTCGTCGAGGAGGCCGCGTTGTTTGAGGTCTGTGAGTAACGCGGCGATGGGTCGGTCGGTCTCGCCGCAATACTTGGTGTGGTTCTCTTCGAGTTTCGTGTGCGCGTCCCACTTGCTGCCCGCACCCGAGTACAGCTCGATGAACCGCACGCCCCGCTCGACCAGTCGCCGGGCCATCAGACAGTTGCGGCCAAACGCCTGCGTGGACTTGTCGTTCAGTCCGTAAGCCTCTTGAGTCGCGGCGGTCTCCTCGGTGAGATCGACCGCCTCGGGAGCATGCGCCTGCATCCGGAAGGCCAGTTCATACGAGGCGATTCGCGCTTCGAGTTCGCTGTCGCCGAGTCGCCCGGTGAGATGCTCGCGGTTGATCTGATTGATGAAGTTCAGTTTGCCTTGCTGCCGCGCGTCGCTGATGCCGTCGGGCGTGTTGAGGTGCAGAATCGGGTTGTTCCCGGCGAGAAACTTCGTCCCCTGATACGTCGAGGGCATGAAGCCCGATCCCCAGACGCGGTTGCCGCCGGGCGGTTCTCGTTCGCTGTCCATCATCACAACGAACTCGGGCAGGTTGCGGTTCTCGGAGCCCAGCCCGTAGTTGACCCACGCGCCGAGACTCGGCCGCCCCGCGAGGATGCTTCCCGTGTTCATCTGACAGATGCCGCCAACGTGATTCAGCGCATCGGACGTACACGACCGGATCACGCACAGATCGTCGGCACACTCGCCGACGTTGGGATACCAGTTCGAGACGGGGATGCCGCTCTCACCGTACTGCTTCCAGGTCCGCTTGCATTCGAGCAGCGGGTTTTCGGAGACGCCCATCGGCGTGATGACTCGCTTGATCGACGGCGGCAGCGGCTTTCCGGCGAACTCGTTGACCATCGGCTTCGGGTCAAACGTGTCGATCGAACTGCACGCCCCATCCATGAACAGGAAGATGACGCTGCGAGCCTTCCCCACCACATGGGGTCGTCGCGCGGGCTTGTCGGCCCCCGAGGCGCTTCGATTCTCGGAGGCCATCATCCCCGCCAACGCCACGGCCCCAAAACCGCCTCCCGTTTGAACGAGGAAGTCACGGCGTGAACCGGCGGACTGATGATGAAGTTGCATGGCAGTTTGAATCACTTTTCTATCTCCCCGAGTGAAGGAAGACCCCTCACCCTAACCCTCTCCTCACAAAGCTGGGGCGAGGGGACAAGGCTCACTCGATAAACAAAAACTCGTTCGCGTTCAGCAGGGCGTGGCACAGATCGACGAAGGCGGCTTCGGTGTCGGCTTCGGTGGGGGTGTGAACCGCCTCGCCCGCGCGAGTGCTGTCCGAGTCGGCGATGACTTGTTGTTGAGTCGTCACGAATTTCATGGCGGCTTGGGTTTCGTGATCGCTCGCGGCGCGACCGAACGTGATTTGCCAGGCCATGCCGATCCGAGCAGCCGGGTCAGCGGAACCGGCTTCGTCTTTAGAGCGGGTGGAAAGTTGTTTGGCCGCGTTCACAATCAGGCCGCTGTTGAGCAGCATCAACGCCTGCGGGGCGATTGTCGTCTTGGTGCGACAGCCGCACGCCTCGTGCATGTCGGGGAAGTCGAACGCCGCCATCAACGGATACGGTAGGTTGCGTTTCGCATAGATGTAGACCGAGCGGCGAACTCGATCCGGCGGATCGCCAACCTTCCACGCTCCGGCCCCGCCAAAGTTGGGAGGCAACTCGGGCCGGACGCCGGTTCCGAACATCGTGTCGTTGAAGTGGCCCGATGAGACCAGCCACGCATCGCGGATGCGCTCGGACGAGAGACGCTGGCGGGGGAAGGCGGCGAGCGTGGAACTCGGAGCGCGCAGTGCGGAGTTGGAAGAAGCTGCTGCATCGGCCGGACCACTTTCGATCTGCGCTCCGCGCTCCGTACTCCGCACTTCTCCGCTCTGCCGATAAACCGCCGACAACACGATCAGCCGATGCAGGTGCTTCGTGCTGAAGCCGCTGGCGATGAACTCGGACGTGAGCCAGTCGAACAGTTCGGCATGTTCCGGCTTGGGAGTTTGGACGCCGAAGTCGTTCGCGGTTTCGACGAACCCGCGGCCGAAGTGGCCCTGCCAGACGCGGTTGACCCAGACGCGATGCGTCAGCGGATGATCGGCGGCTGTTAGCCAGCGGGCCAGTTCCGAGCGTCGTCCTGACGAGCGTTCGTTTGGCGGTGCGATGACAGGCGGGTTGAGAGTCGTCTCGCGGCGCAAGATCGCCGGATAATGTGGCGGCAACTCTTCGAGCGGCTTGTCGTAGCTGCCCGTTTCCAGCAGATGCGTCTTCGGTGGCGTGGTCGAGAGTTCGGCGATGGCCATCACGTTCGCTTCACGCGGCGGTTTGGGCTGTTTCTTTTTCGCTTCGGCCAGCAGCGCGATCAACTCATCGCGACGTGCTTTCTTGTCTTCGGCGACGTGCTTGGGGAGGTCGTCGTTCTTGTACTCCATCTGCCGCTCGGACCAGAACGTGAGTTGCCGTTGCATCGCGGATCGCTCTTCGGGAATGCAGTCAATTGCGGCGAGCACATCGGCCGGGAACTTCATCCGCTTGTCGCCCGCCATCTTGATCCGCGCGGCTTTTTCGATGTCGTGCAGTTCGTGACGCAGATCGGCTGTTTCGTCGAGCCACTGCTGTTGCTCACGACGGTACTCGGTGAGCTGCTCGTGCTTGCCGACGGGAACCTTGTCTTCGAGAACGATCCCCGAGAAGAACGCCTGCAACTGGTAGAAGTCGGTCTGGAGGATCGGGTCAAACTTGTGATCGTGACACTGGGCACAGCCAATCGACAGTCCGAAGATTGCCGCGCCGACATGGCCCGTCAAATCGTCGAGGGCCGACTGGCGGGCGAGATGAATGTTCGAGGCGTTGCTCTCGTCCGGCCACATCCGGCAGTAACCGGTCGCGGCGAGCGCCTCGGCATCGTCGTGGAAGAGTTCGTCTCCGGCCAACTGCTCTTGAAGGAAACGGTCAAACGGCAGGTCGCGATTGAACGCGCGGATCACATAGTCGCGGTACTTGTACGCGAGTGGGCGGGCCGGGTCGGCGTTGAACCCGGCGGTCTCGGCAAACCTCACCACATCGAGCCACATGCGCCCCCACGCCTCACCGTAGTGCGGGCTGGCCAGCAGCCGCTCGACCAGTTGTTCGTAAGCCTCGGGGGATTCGTCAGTCAGAAATTCGGCGGCCTCTTCGGGAGTCGGCGGCAACCCGACCAGATCGAACTTCACGCGACGCAGCAGCGTCAGTTTGTCGGCCGGCGCGGAGAGACTCATTCCGTCTTTCAACAACTGCGCGAGGATAAACGCATCGATTTCGTTCTGCATCTGTGATCCGCGATTCGGTGCAACAAGTGTCTCGGACGCTGCCTCCATTGCGATGAACGGCACAGCGGGGCGACTCACTGGTTGGAAAGCCCAGTGGTTCCGCTCGGTCTCGTTGAACTTGTGTGGCTCGGCGGCCAGACCGAGCGACGTGGCCAGCCACAGCGCGGACGAGACGCTGATCCAGAGGACGTGCCTCCGCGAGACAACGCTCGCAAGGCGAATTGACGATGTCGTGTAGCAGTGCATCACACCACGGCTCCCGCGCGAAAGAAGCGAACCAAACAAGGCCCGCCACTATATCGTCAGACCTCATCGGGGCGAAACGGGAAGGTTCGTCGCGGATCCCGAATACAACTGCTCCTCGATACGGCTGTGCCGGTTGGGTTGCCTGGTAGCCCTGTCGCTCCGCGACAGGAAGCGCGATCCTCGAGAGACCTCGACCCCGTCGAGGCGCTTTGAATCCAGGGCAAACGCCACTCGACGTTCACGCTTCCTGCCGCAGAGCGACAGGGCGACCACCAATGAACGACTGCATTCGGTGAGTTTTTGCCTCGACCTCGGATTGAGCCAACGTGGCCATCTGGTATTGTTGCCGTCCCCGGAGTGCTTCAGTCAGCCTCCCTCACCGATTTCGAGTGACGCGATGGGGACCGTTCAACACGCTTAGGTAAGAAGGATTCATCATGGGCAAGGGAAACAACAGCCAGAAGAAGGACAAGAAGGACAAGAAGCCAAAGAAGGATGCCAAGAAGCCAGAGATCAAGTCGGTCGTGAAAAAGGACTGACGTGGACGATGGCAATCCGGTTGGTGGAGCGGTGCCAGCCTTGGCTGATCAGTGGCGAGTTCTCCCGATCATCACGCCCCGTCTGTGAATCTCACGAACCGGCACAGAACGCTGTTGGGCCACTCAACACAATTCCCGTTGCGGCGTCTCTCTGAGACGCCGCAATCGTTTTGAGGTCCGATGAAATGCCTCGTCCTTGTGGCAGCTAGTTCACCAACAGCTCGCAGACGAACAGAACAAAGGGGGTCAGGGAATCGCTCCCGCTGAACGACCCCATCGCGAAGGTGTCGTCCGCCCCCGAGAACCCCGCACTGTCCCCGCTGGTCGTCGTGTCGTCCAACAGATGCTGCCGGTCCTCGTTCAGCACCGACACGCGGTCGGTTCCTTTGTGGTCACTCCCCGAGTCGCCCGTCACCAGAAACGACCCGCCCACGTCGGTCTCGGCGAACTTGCCCGAGACCACATAACCCATCCCCGCTTTGTTCTCGAAGTCGGTGACGACCAGCCCCGACTTCGTACTCGTCTGCGTCCCGTCCGCCGCCACGTCGAGCGTGCTCTTCCCCCACGCCCCGGACACCGTGGACTTGTCGTTCTGCCCGACGCTGATGTTCACGTCCGTCGTGGAACTGCCCGTGTCGCTGTGCATTCAGATGCAAGCCCGGCCACCCCGCCGCGATACAGTAAGACATTCCACCTTTACGACTCCTGACACCTTTGTTCCCTCCTTTGTTCCCTTAGCAGCCCGTCGTCGCGGTAAGTGCGACTCGTGACAATGTTCTGCCCCGAGCCACCCGCCGCCGCTCCCGACAGGACCGCCGTCTGCGTGACGAGCCGTCGTCCCGGATCGTACTCGCGCGTTTCCAGCGACTGGCCGTTGTACGAGAGACTCGCCAGTTGCCCCCGCGCCGTGAACGTCTTTTCGAGCAACGTTCCATCGGGGAACGTCTGCGAAACCCGCCGCCCCGCCGCGTCATACCCCGACGTGTTCGCTTGGCCCGCTGCACCCGCCTGTCCCGCCGAGACCGTGTACGTCTGACCGAACGCCGTCAGCGATTCGCTCGCCAACCGACCGCCATCGTCATACGCCAACGTAACGGTGTTCGAGTACCGCCCCTTGTGCGCCGTGAGTAATCGCGACGCCGCATCAAACGTGAACTCATCAAAGTCCGTCGGTGGACCAGTCGCCTCGACCCCCGCTGAAATCAATCCAAGTTGTCAAAGAACAGCCCACACAAGTGAGACGTTACGCCTCTACGCCCTTTGTTTTATTCCTACTCACCGGCGCTTTCCCTGACACCTTTGACCTGCTCTGAATTGTTTTTGTATCGCACAGTTGTTGGCTTGTTAAATGAAGATATCAAGAGGCGATCTAAGTACTGCGGATCAGCCCAATCATCCCAAAGCGTGAAGCCACATAACGCATTGGCAAACTCACTGATATTTTTCGACCCAATCACTTTCGCTCCAATAAAGCCACATTCTCTTAATGATTCAAACGGGAACTGACTTCGAGGAACTTTGATTTCACTAGCTCCAACAACCCTCCAAGTTCCCGAATCCAACAAGTCACGAGTTGTGAGTACCGTCGAAAACAGTCTTCCTAAGTCAGGAGTAATGTTTGACTCAGATTCAAATTTCTGATCGAAAAGCGCGCAGCTCGCAGAGTTCAAGGCGGCAGGTTCATCGGACAACACTTGACCCAGTAACGACATACCATTGAGCAATGGAATTGCAAAGCAATCTCCCGTCGTCCAAGATTGACATTGATTTGACTTTTTTTCATTTGTTTGGATCCCTAATCTGACCGCCATTGCAGCTGTATCGGCCTTCATTCATCTGATGACGTTTATTAGCGAGGATCCCACCCTCTTTTTGTAATCCGCCAAGAGTACGTATCATACTCTCTTCCAAGGAAGAATCAAAGGGGTCAGGACTCTTTGATGAAGGCTTCCACACCGGCCATACGACTCTTGGTGGCCGGTAAAGAGTCTTGACCCCTTTGATGTGCTCCTTTGATGTGCTCCCTGACCCCTTTGATTTGTTCAAATCACAGCGGCATGTTCACGCTCTCTCAACTCTCAGCACGCATTAGTCGGATGAACCCCTTTTCTTCTCCCTCCTTAGAACTAGTGACAACCCTTGCCAAACTGATTCACAATGTCTGCGCCAAGTTCTCGTCGCGGATTCCCAACAGCATGCCTCACCAAATGCGAACGCTTTGGCATAATCTTCTGGAAGCACAGGATGCCAGTGGGGGGGTGTGTAAATTGCGATGTCAATGATTCCATTGGCGTGAAGGTACGAACAATCGGCGAACAACTGGCGATACGCGTCCTCCGCAGGCAATCGAGTTGTCATACTTCTTGCAAGTGAGTTTAATATATCATGCACTTCTTCAGCTCCAGCTTCACTAATGAGGCCAACTATTTCTCGTTGCGAATCAGACAGTTTTAGGCGTGTGTTTCGTTTGTGCATTGTTAATTATTCTTTTTATCGGGGATTGGCTGATGGTCTCCCCACGGTCCATTCGCCGGTGCATAGCGATAATAACACTCGTTCTCCCATTTTACTTTTGGCGACGATCTTGTCGGTGGACTAGTAGGCTTTGGCATAATTCGCAGGGGCAGATCAAAGGGGTCAGGAGTCGTTGTTGTCTGACTTGTCGTTGAAGCGGACTTGCGGACGGCCGCGCGGGTTCATGGTGGAAGCGAGCCCGAGGCGCTGCGCGGTGGTTTCGATCCAGTCGGAATCGCCGAACGGACTGCCGCGCTGGGCCGAGCGGCGGAGTGCGGTCAGTTCGCGGTCTGTCAGCGGTTCATTAACGCGCGCCAGCCAATGGGGAGAACGCGGGATCGGCCACGGAGACAGCAAGGTCGGAACCGGCTCAACGGGTTGTTGCCAGCGCCACAGCGAACCCCAACGCCAGTCTTCGGCACGAGCCGTCAGTTCGGCTCGCAGCGCATTCCGCTCGACATACCGGCACACCGTCAGAAAATGAGCGTCGTCTTGGATGGGAAAACTCTTGAACCGTCCCTGGTAGACGTGGCCGGTGCCGGATGTGTGGTAATGAGCGTGGTAGCGCATCGTGTGCGTCGCCGTGACCCAACGCAGGAACCGACTCATCTCCCCATCCTGAGTGGGTCGCAGCACCAGATGCCAATGATTGGGCATCAACTGGTAACAGAACAACTGCACGGCGTATCGCGCCAGCCCTTCACCGAGAATCCGCTCGAAAGCGTCATAATCCGCTTCCTTGCGAAAGATCGCCGCACGCGAGTTCCCCCGATTCAGGGCATGGTACAACCCGCCCGCTTCATCCGCTCGTGGTGTTCTTGGCATCCAAGCAGACTAACAACCCGCGCTTCGCAAATCAACGAGTCCTGACCCCTTTGATCTCAACCCCGAACTCGCAGAGACTCCCGACCTCTTCCCTTCTCGGCTATAACCATCGGACGAACGGTCTTGGCTTCTGCTGAGTGCTCCCACCTTTCAATGACCATCATGCCTTCCACTGAATTAACGATCTCACTGCAATCGGCCGCCGACGTGCTCAAGCTGGGTGGACTGGTCGCGCTGCCCACCGAGACCGTGTACGGTTTGGGTGCCAACGCACTGGATGCCCGCGCCGTGGCGAGAATTTTCGCGGCGAAGGAGCGGCCTTTTTTTGATCCGCTGATCGTGCATCTGGCCGATGTGTCGTGGTGGCCGCGCGTGGTCCTCGACTTCCCGCCGGTGGCCGAGCTCTTGGCAAAGCACTTCTGGCCGGGACCGCTCACGCTGGTGTTACCCAAGGTCGCGGCGATCCCCGACATCGTCACGTCGGGGATGCCAAGCGTCGCGATCCGCGTCCCCGATCATGCGCTCACACGCGAGATTTTTAGACGCGCTGATGTCCCCGTCGCCGCGCCCAGTGCGAATCCGTTCGGACGACTCAGCCCCACGACCGCCGAGCATGTGCGCCAACAACTCGGTGATCGCGTGGACCTGATCCTCGACGGCGGACCATGTCGGGTCGGAGTCGAATCGACGATCCTCCAGTTCCACGGCGATGAGGTCGTTTGCCTCAGGCCCGGCGGCGTACCGCTCGAAGCGATCGAAAGCCTGATCGGCCCGGTCGGCCGTCTCGCGAATCGAGACTCCGACGAACAACGCCCCGCAGCGCCGGGGATGCTCGCCAGTCATTACGCTCCGCGCACGAAACTGATGATCGTCGAAGAAGTTCCCGCCGTGCCGCCGTCTTGCCGAACGGGACTGCTCATCCGGCAACCGTCCGACCGAACGCGTGGTTATGCGCAGGTCGAGGTCTTGTCACGCAGCGGCGATCTGATCGAAGCGGCCTCAAACTTCTTTCAAGCTCTGCACCGTCTCGATCAAGCGGGCCTCGACACGATCTTCGCCACGCCGTTCCCCGAGACGGGTCTCGGTCTCGCGCTGAACGATCGCCTCAAACGCGCTGCGCATTGATTCGGTTTATCCGACGTTTTTTTGGGGGGGATTGTTGCTTCAAGACGGAAGTCTTGACATGCCTGACAAAAAGGCGAACTCAGGCGAGCCGCGTGCCGTAAGGCCGCGGGT
>JAYVDI010000361.1:0-8155 GCA_043749505.1 Schlesneria sp.
GTCCGGGATCCGACGACTTTAAGCCATCGACCACGGTCTGGATCGCTTCGGGTGGCGACTGTTGCATTCGTGCCAGCGCCAGCGCGGCGTGAGTCCGGACGAATCCGTCCTTGTGCTTGAGCAATTGAGTGAGCGCGGGCGCGGCGGCGGTGGCTTCCGTCCCCATGCGGCCGATTTGATGCAGTCCGCGTTTGAGACCTTCCACATCGTTGGTGTCGAGCGAGCGAATCTGATCTCGCAACTCACCTTCGGCGGCGGGACAGAGACTCAACAGCGCGACGGCACTCGACTTGGTTGCGGTAATGGCAGCGGGACTAGCTGGCGCGGGCTCCTTCAACGTTGTTTCGAGTTCATGGCGGACCTGCTCGGCACTGCGAATGACTTTGTTGGCGTTGGTCGCAGCTTTTGATGTGACCTGGCTCACCTGTGTCTTGGCCGTTTGAGTCGCCTGCTTGGCAACGACCTTTGCCTGAGTTGCTCCTTCTTCGATCGCCCACTCGGGAAGCTCGCCCACGTTTGCGAGATCGTCTTCCGCTTTTTGAACGACCTCACGAACACGCGATCCGGTCTCGAAGGCAGGTGACTCTGCGGGACTTCGTTTTTGCGCACCGGTAGCGGAGGTTTGTTCGATCGTGGGTTCGGAATCGTTCTCGGCAAACGGATCAATCGCAGCGACGGTCTTGCGCGCAGCCGCTGTTTTCGTTTCGATCTTCTTCGAGGCCGCTGCTTCCAATCCATTCAATTCGTCGTCGGTCAGGAAGGGATCGACCTGTTCCACCGCTCGCTTCGCGGTCTTGGAAGTGGTGGTTTCTTTCGCACTGGCGACCTCGGTGCGAGTGGAATCTGTCGAAGAGGCTTTGGGCTTCGTCGGAGACTTCTTCGCCAACTGCGAGTCGGTGGACTTGTCCGTCGAATCTTTCGAGGACTTCGTCGCAGACGACTTCTTCGCCGTGGCAGTGCTGGCCTTCTTCTTGCCTTCGACTTCGACGAGCTTGCGATCGTCGTTGCCTCGGCCGGTGACACGGCTCAGCCAACTCGATTGCTGCGCACAGCCGCTCATTTGAACAGCCAACGCAGCAACCAACATCCACTTGCAGGACCGATACCACTTGTTCATGACACGACCTTGTGTTCTTCGACCACTCGCAGACCGTTCTTCCACAACTCGATCCGACAGAGGACAGCCCGATGAGTCGAGTCTGTTTTCGGTGTCGTTCCGAAGTGTGAGATCGTCGCCCAACACACGGTGGTCGGGTGAGGGCGAGTCCAATTCGATCTCAAGCGCAGCGGGAGGCGCTCTGCTCAAAATATCGGTTGCAACGGTCGTGTGAGTTCAGCCCGTGAAGCCGGAAATCGTTGTTGTTCCGAGGAATCTGACGGGATGCGAAGGCTTGATGGCATATCCGTTTGCGCAACCGTCAAAGTTTGACATGGCCGCGCTGTCCGAGCGCGAACTCAGACCATGAACGGAGCGAAGACAACAACGCTTCCTCGCTCGCGCTGCGGGTTGGTGTGGCGGAAACGGCACTTTCTGCCGCTCCGTGAAGCGGGATTGAAGCCGCCTGCGTTCGACCGACGGTGAAGTGCGTCGCGCTGAAGATCGAACACGCGGCGGGAGCGGCTCAGTCCGCCGACAACGACCAGATCACCGACTGGCTGCGGCGGTGGGAGCGGGTTTCGCAAGATCATCCCGCGCTGTCGCTGACGCGCCGCGACCTGTTGCGGCATCGTGTCTCGCTGGCGATGAACGCTCACGCGGCCACGGCTGTTGAACAATTGGCGGGGCAGGTGCGGGCCACCAAGTTGCGCGAGACGTTTGCGTGGACGATCATCACTCGCGATGCCCGCCAAGTCTGTCTGGAAGCAATTCCACAGGATGAGACCGAGCAACTGTTCTATGGCACGATTCAAGTTTGGCTCGACGTGACATCGGGTGCATTGGACGAACTGCGAGTCACCGATCGCTTCGGCCAGAAACGCATCACTTGCCAGCACGAACGGACAACACAGCCGTTTCCGATCCGCCTCGTCAGCGCAAGTGAAGAGGACGTTGGCTACTCACCAGTGACCAGTGACGACCTGCCGTTGCCGCTGTCATTCAAATAGGACTCAAACCCGCGACCCCACCGGGCTTGCCCCGGTGGGGTCGCGGGTTTTTGCACTACCTCGTTTCAAAACAGAGCCTCAGCCAACGACGAAGACCGTCTGCGATCTCGGGCCGTGGGCACCGATGACGAGCGACTGTTCCACATCGGCGGTCTTCGAGGGACCGGCGATGAATGTGCCGAAGCGGGCCTCGTGGAACTCGAGCCGTTCGTAAGCTTGGTGCATGTTGTGAACGACATCTTCCGCACGCACGACGAACGCCAAGTGCTGGCACAGAAAATAGATCACGCGGTGCTTGAGGCCCCGGTCGTGAACCCAGCACGCGGCGTTCTCGGCTACGGCGAACTCGCACGGCAGGAGTGCGAAGTCGATGTCTTCCAGCGCGTGCGGGTCGTCGATGGCGTCGAGGTCCACGGTGGACTCCCCCGCGCCGGGAATGCGCGAGACGATCTGCTTCGCGGCGACGTAGGCAGGGATCGCATCGAGTTCCGCGTTGATCGCCTCGACGTTGGGAACTCGCACGCAGCGACCGCCGATCATTTCGAGCACGCTGGCAAACTGAGCGATCGGATCGGGGTACTCGATCCACGGCCCGGTCAACTCGGGAAGCGGCGTACTCTCGACAAGATGTTTGCGGACGGAGGCGAGGATCTCATCGCGTGACGATGGCATGGTGACGACGACCGGTCTGTGGAACGAGGGATTTGAAACGCGAATCGACCGAACCACCTCAACGCGGTCGTTCTTATCGCGGCGACGGAGTCTACCGAGTGAACCGGCCATTTTCAGGGGAGAGCAGGTTCGTTACACACGGAGAAACGATGTATTTAGTGTCCCGCCACGGATCGCAGGACGATCGAAGTCAGGTAGTCGAGGACACCCTGCGGCTCGACTTCTTGCAGCACGTCGATGTTGTTGCGCCACTCTGGCTTTGTACGGCGGTCGAAGATCGTCATGCCGCGTGTCAGCTTGCCGTGCGTCTCCACATCGATGGCCATCGTCGCCCGTTGGAAGAGTCTCGGCCGAGCGATCGATGCGAGCGCGGTCACGCCGGGAAGCCACATTCCTTCCACACCGAGATGCTGATGGTGTGCCCGCAGCGCGAACGGAATCAACTGCCGCAGCAAGTGTCCGCACCGTGTGTCGTCAGTCAGGTTGAGGCGGTGGAATTGCTCGAACGTGAGCATCGTGCGCTGGCTGACATCGAGCGGGACGAGCGTTTTCGTGGCGGGATATTTCAGGACCAACCGAGCCGCTTCGGGGTGATGCAACACGTTGAACTCGGCGGCGGCGGTGATGTTGCCCGGTGCGGTGACGGCTCCCGCCAGCGAGACGACTCCCAGCAAATGGCTGAAGAAATCGGCATCGCGATCGCACGCGAGAGCCAGATTGGTGAGCGGCCCGAGCGTCAACAGCACGATCTCGTGCGGATACTGTCGCACCAGTTCGGTCAGCAACTTGGGCGCGTCTTTCGGGTGATGCAGATCGGCGACCGTCGGAGTCCAGTCGCCCAAGCCATCGGGACCGTTGAGGCATCGCTGCCGCAGTTGCCACGCGGGAGGCTCCTCGAATTCGACCTCCGCCTCCTGCAATCGCTGCCCCGAATCGGCCACTCCAATCCGCGGCCACTTGGGCGGGTCGAGGGCTTCGACCACGGATTGCAGGTTGCGGCCCGCCTGCACGGCCGACACGTTGCCACCGACAGCCGTCAGCGCGATCACGTCAAGATCGGGGTCGAGTATCGCAATGGCAATCGCCAGCGCATCACCAATCCCCGGGTCGGCGTCGATGATGATTTTTTGCGGCATGAGGTGGTTCTCGGGATGTCGGAGCGGATCATCAGCGACCGGTAACTCGGGCAATGATGGGCTGGATCGTAAGTCGCTCAGCCCAGTGGTTCAATCCCCTTGCCGCCGTTCTCCCTCGCGCGCCCCAAACTGATGCTCAATAACCGCAACCGAAAATTGTGAGTCGTTGAATTGAGGTCGGGTGTTCAAATCGCGGTTAGACATTGGTGGAAAGCCGGGGCTATACTCCCGCCCCCGAATTGCCTGCCCCTCCTTTTCTTTGCCGATCGTCCCCACTTTTTCCCTTCTCGTTCTGCGTGCGGTATTGCGATGTATGTGCCTGTTACTTGCGCTGGCTGTGGTCATGCGTTTCGAGTCGATGCGAAGTTCGCTGGGAAGCGTGGCAAGTGCCCCAACGTGGAATGTCGGCAGGTCTACACCGTTCCCAAATTGTCGGCCGATGTGGAAGACGATGTCTGGGATGAGCGATTGCCGGAGGAGGACTCCGGTTCTGGTGACTCATCACGCGGCGGCAAGTCTCGCGAGGGGAACAGCCTGTCGTGGGGGAAGACCGCGAAATCGAAGGGGAAGGGCAGGGGACGGAAGGCTGATTCGTTTTTCAGTCGTCTCGATCGGATGTCGTTGTTCGTCGGGGCGGGTGTCGCGGCAGTGGTCGCGGTGCTGCTCATGGCTGTCGTACCGGTGGCCTCCGCGAAGCGAGCGGTCAGCAGTGAGTCGGCCAAGTCGAGCTACGCCTCCGATATTCAGCCAGTCGTCAAGAAGTACTGCGGCGAGTGTCACGGCGGCGACAATCCTGAAGCGGGAATCTCGTTTGCGAAGTACGCGGACGAAGCGGCTCTGCTGAAAGACCGCAAGACGTGGGAGCGGAGCTTTCACATGATCTCGGAAGGGATCATGCCTCCCGCCGACAGCCCGCAACCGACGGCCAATGAGAAGGCGAAGCTGATCGAGTATCTCGAACGATCATTGTTTCGGATCGACTGCACGAAGGTGTCGGACCCCGGCCGCGTAACGATCCGCCGACTGAACCGCACCGAGTACAACAACACCATCCGTGATCTGGTCGGTGTGAGAGTGCGACCGGCGGATGACTTTCCATCCGATGATGTTGGCTATGGCTTCGACAACATCGGCGATGTCCTCTCGCTCCCGCCGCTGCTCATGGAGAAATACTTCGACGCGGCGGAGAAGGTCGCGACGGAAGCGATCTCCGTCGTCGATCCCAATCGTCCGCCCGAGCGTCAGTTCACGTCGAACGAAGTCCAGCGGAGCGGGGTCGCTCATTCGCATGGCGATGACGCGCTGATCCTCGTGTCCACGGGAGATTTTTCCGTTGAGATCAACGTTGCTCAGGCAGGGACATATGTACTGAAAACGAAAGCGTCTGAGACACCGGCCGGTTCGGATCACGCGCAGATGGAGTACCGTCTCGACGGCAAGCCGCTTCAAAAGTTCAGCGTCGCGGTAACTGAACCGAAGACACAAGCGTTCGAGTTTCGCTTCGCCATCCCGCAGGGAAAGCACAAGCTGTCAGTCGCGTTTCTCAACGACTTCTACGATGAGAAGGCGAAGGATAAGAACCGGCGCGATCGCAATTTGATCGTGCGCGACATGCAACTCATCGGGCCGGTTGAGTTCGATGCGAGCGTGTTACCCGAGTCGCACAAGCGGCTGTTGGCCGTGATCCCGAGTGCGGACAAGAGCCTCGCGACGGCCGCACGTGAAAACTTGAGGCCGTTCCTGCGGCGAGCCTTTCGGCGCCCGGTCAGCGAAGTCGAAGTGACGCGTTTCGTCGAACTGGTCGATCAGGCGGTGAAGCAGGGAGAGCCGTTCGCGTTCGGGATGCGTCTGGCGGTCACGGCGGCACTGGTCTCGCCGCACTTCCTGTTTCGGATTGAGACCGACAAGAACCCGAACGACTCCGCCGACAAGCACTCTCTCAACGACTACGAGCTGGCATCGCGGCTCTCCTATTTTCTCTGGAGCAGCCTGCCCGATGACGCGCTGCTGGCGAGTGCCGAGCGGGGCGATCTCCACACGGATGCGGTTCTCGACGAACATGTTCGACGGATGCTGAAAGATCCGAAGTCGCAGGCGCTCGTCGATAACTTCGCCGAACAGTGGCTCCAACTGCGTGTGCTCAACGAGATCACGCCCGACCCGAAGCGGTTCCCCGAATTCAACGCCGATCTGCGCGAGGACATGAAGCACGAGACCCGCCGATTCTTCGAGCATGTCATGCGCGAAGACCGTTCGATCTTGGAGTTCCTCGACGGCACCTACACGTTCGTCAACGAGCGGCTCGCCAAACACTATGGCTTTGAAAACGTGAAAGGCGCTGAGTTCCAACAGGTGAGTCTCGACGGCAAGAACCGCGCGGGACTGATGACGCAAGCGAGCATTCTCACGCTGACCTCGAACCCCGACCGGACCTCGCCCGTCAAACGGGGCAAATGGATCATGGAAGTGATTCTCGACAAGCCACCACCACCGCCACCGCCCAACGTTCCCGAGTTGGAAGAGTCCGCGAAGGCCGCTCCCGAGAGTTCGCTCCGCCAGCAATTGGAGCTGCATCGCCAGAACGCCGCGTGTGCCTCGTGCCACCGCGTGATGGATCAACTCGGCTTCGGCATGGAGAACTTCGACGCGATCGGTCGTTGGCGAGACGGTGAAATGGGCAAGCCGCTCGACACGACGGGCGAACTGCCGGGAGGGGCCAGTTTCAAGGGTCCGGTCGAGCTGGCGAGTGTCTTGCGTGGAAAACAGTGCGAATTTGGCGAATGTCTCGCAGAAAAGATGCTGACTTATGCGATGGGGCGCGGATTAGAGTTCTATGACCGCTGCGCCACCGATAAGATTGTCGCCGCACTCAAGACGCACGACTTCAAGTTCTCCGTCCTGGTGACTGAGATCGCCAAAAGCGAACCGTTTCGGATGAGACGCGGTGAGGATGGAAAGTAAGGTGAGTGGCTGGCTCACACTAACCTGAAGCGTCAGCGAGGATGGGCTGAAGGCTGAGTCGAATCTTCGAGGTCCCCCCTTCAGATGACTCACTCGACTGTGACTTCCTCGCTGACGCTTCGGGTTGGTGTTGGGATTGATTTTGGTTTTCAGTGAAGCCGCTCGGCTTCGCTCTCTCTCGCGGCGCGAGGCCGCATGTTTCAAGGAATTGCTGTGAACGATCAAGACAAGGCAGAGAACGATGCGAACCTGGTGGAGGCGGCTCGGGCAGCCAGTCTCCTCGCGCAGGAGGCGCAGGGCATTCAGGACGGTGAGGATGACGAGGAACTCGAACAAGAGTTCGCCACTGAAGGTGACGATCTGGGTGACGACCTCACCGACGAGGAATACGCCAACGAGATGAAGAACAAGATGGCCGCTCTCTTTGAGATCGACCAAGACGAAGAAGACCCGATGAGCGAACTCGACGTGCTGTCGCTCGAAGAGGCCGCTGTTTACCTGAAGGTGAACTACAGTGACATTCGCCAATTGGTGAAGGAACAAGGATTGCCCGGTCGAAAGATTGGCAGCGACTGGCGGTTCCTGCGCGGTGCAATCGCCGATTGGTTGCGCAATCCCGCCGGTGCTGCCGCAACTCCTGTTGTCCCACCCGCAGCGCGCGTCGAACGGCCTCGTGAAGAGCAGCGACCTGCTCGTGAGGAACAACGTCCGCAACGAGAAGAACGTCCGCGCCGCCGCTTCCCCGAAGAACTGGCCGAGAGTGGCCAAGGCTACCCAGAACAGAGTCGCCCGCCGCGCCCGCGACCCGAGTTCCGCAGTCAGGGACAATTCGGAGCAGCAGCCGCCGGTGGTCCTCCGGCGAGCGGCGGTCAGGGTGGATATCCGCCTCCGCGCCGAGGCCGCTATGCCGATCAACAACAACAGCCGCCACAGGGCGAGTATCAACCGCCGCCACGCAAACGCCCCTTCCAAGGACAGGCGGGGGGCAACGCAGGTGGTCCTCCCAGCGGCGGACGCCGGTTCGCGGGTGGCCAAGGGGGCGCGGGCCAGGGTGGCACGCCACAAGGTGGCGCTGGCCGGTTCTCCAGTGGCCCAAAGGCACCGAAGCGCGAAGCACTCGGTAATCAACGCTTCAAGCGATTAGATCGTCGCCGATTCGGTGGCGATCAAGGTGAATAAGGAACGGTTTGGGCGGCTGGGGGACGGCGTTTGCCTCCCCCCGCCGATGATGAAATGAATGAGTCAGATCGTTTAACCGCGTGGGCAACGCCCCGCGCGTT
>JAYVDI010000362.1:0-5792 GCA_043749505.1 Schlesneria sp.
CGTGTGAGGTATATCTGTCGCTGACCAAGACACAGCTTCAGGGAGCCGCCGACACCGCCGCTCTGGCGGGCGCGAGGGAGCTGAGTGGTACGGAAGACCCCGCCACCGTGGCGCGATTCTGGAACACGGTCTCCGTTCCAACCTGACCCAGATCAAGACCACGGCTCGACAACGTCAGGCGGGGCATTACATCGGTGGCACGAACATTTCTGCGGGAATGAAGATCGCTCGGGAGGAGATCGTGGCCCACGCCCGGCCTCGCGCTTTTCGCATGATGGTTGTCATGACGGACGGTGTTGTGAACCTGCCGACCAGTTCGAGCGTCGGGAAGCCCATGGTCGTCGCCGAGGCGAACGCGGCGGCCGCAGCCAAGATCAAATGTTTTTCGATCAGCGTTGGTGTTCTCGCTGACAAGGTACTCATGCAGCAGGTCGCCGACATCACGGGTGGAATCCATTTCAACATCCCGGGCGGACAGAGTATCGCCAACGTGCGAGCCCAACTGGAGGCGGCCTTCCGTCAGATCGCCAGCAGCCGTCCGTTGAAACTGGTCGATGGTGATTGACCTTCATTGGCCGACATTCAAATGAGGAACGAGGCGGGCACCGAAGTGCCCGCCTCGTTCCATTTTGTTACCACCACACCGAGGCCGCCCGGCAAGAGCGACCACGATCTCCGTGAGCGTCTGATGGCAGTGCGATGCCGTCGCACCTAGAATGCGAGCCCCACTCAGAACCACATCCGAATGTGATGGCGCGCGCATGCTTCAGAAGTTGCTCTACCCGGAAATTCGCGAACTCATCGAGGGACAGGATGAGATCACGCTGCGCGAGACACTCGATCGCTGGGTTCCCGCCGACGTGGCGGCGCTCTTCGATGAATTGAATGAGGCCGAGGATCTGGCGGGTTTTCGACTGTTGCACGGTCCGCAGCGAGTCCAGGTGTTTGAGTATCTCGACCAGGCCCTGCAACTGAAGATTCTCGCCGGACTGACAGACGCCGAGGCGGGGAGCGTACTGAGTGAGATGGCGGCCGACGACCGGACGGCCCTGCTGGCGCGCATGCCCGACGCGGATCGCGCCCGCTCTCTGACGCTACTCACTGCGGAGCAACGTGCGATTGCGCAGTCGCTGCTCCAATTCCCCGAGGGGAGCGTGGGACGCCTGATGTCCCCCGAGTGCATCGCGGTGCGCAGCCATTGGACCATCCAGCACGTCCTCGACCACATTCGCAAACACGGTCAGGACAGTGAGACGCTCAACGTCGTGTACGTCGTCGATGCCGATCACAAGCTGATCGACGATCTGCGGATTCGGCAGGTCTTGCTCGCCACATCGACGCAAACCATCCACGACCTGATGAACCACAATTTCGTCGCGCTGCCAGCGACAGATCCGAAACGTTCGGCGGTCGAGGTCTTCCGGCGATACGACCGGACGGCACTGCCTGTGACCGATGAGAGTGGCAAGCTGCTGGGTGTGGTCACGATCGACGATGTCCTCGATGTTGCCGAACAGGCGGCCACGCAGGACATTCAGAAGATGGGTGGCCTTGAAGCCCTGTCCGAGCCGTACTCCACGACGCCGTTGCTGACGATGGTCCGCAAGCGAGCCGTCTGGCTCGTGGTGCTGTTTCTCGGAGAGATGCTGACCGCGACTGCGATGGGCTACTACGAAGAGGAGATTGCCAAGGCGGTCGTCCTCGCGCTGTTCGTACCGCTGATCATTTCCAGCGGCGGCAACTCGGGTTCGCAGGCCGCGACGCTGATCGTCCGGGCGCTGGCCCTCGACGAAATCCGGCTGCGCGACTGGTGGTCCGTAATGCGGCGTGAGTTGCTATCGGGCGGAATGCTGGGGCTGCTGTTGGGAATGATCGGCTTTGTTCGTATCGCTCTGTGGAGCACATTCTCCAATATCTACGGCCCCCACTGGTTCCTCGTCGCAACAACTGTTGGGTTGTCGCTAGTGGGGATTGTGGTCTGGGGGACGCTCGCCGGTTCGATGTTGCCGTTTGTGCTGAAGCGATGCGGAGTGGACCCCGCCACTTCCTCGGCTCCGTTCGTGGCCACCCTCGTGGACGTGACCGGCCTGGTGATTTACTTCACGGTGGCGATGGTCATTCTCCACGGCACACTGTTGTGAATCGGGCGCATCACTTCTGCGGTCCGATGTCCCCTTTCCTTCAACAAGGAGCACGTTCATGAAATCTTCCACGAGAATCTTGATGTCAGCCGCGTTTGTGATCGCGGCCGGAGCGGTCTGGCACGCGGCGACGCTCGCTCAGCCGACGAAGCCGCCGACGGCGATTCAGTCCGCCGCCGATGGTTCGAGATTCGTGTTTGAAGTGGTCGAGAGTTTCAATGCGAAATATGAGGGCGACACGCCCGGTCATATGGGACGCAACGGTGGCTTGGGAGAGACACGTCCGAACGTCGCGCTCGGTGATCCCGTCCATCGGGGCGACAAGCAGATTGGTAAGGTCACCGGCCTCGTCTGGGACCGGGTTCGGGGGAGCCTGACCGTCGAGTTCGATCCGGTCCCTCTCGAACGAATCGCGGTGGGCGACACCATCTGGATCAAGCTCGACAGCACGCCGGTCAAAAAGGACGGCGAAAGCAAGTAGCACAGCCACGCCGTTATGCGCGGGTCTCGTAAAGCCTTGGCGGCACGGTGCGTTACTTGTCCTTCCGCCACAGCCAGCGCATTGCGTCGGGTAGAACAGCTCCGCCGTGGTTGCCGCTGTGGCCTCCGTGACCCCAGACGGTTTGGATATCGTACTTGGAGAACTTCAGTGACGATTCCATCTCCAGATTGGCGAGCCACCAGTTGCCGAATTGGTTGTTGATGTCGTGGTCGCCGTCTTGCAGGTAGACGCGCAGTGGCTTGCGTTCGGTTTTGCGGATCAGGGCCGGGTAGACGTGGCCGCCGCGGATGTTCGTGAAGCTGCCGATGTGGCTCAACACTTTGCGGAAGGCGTCGGGACGCTCCCACGCCACCGTCCAGGCACAGATGCCTCCGGAAGACGCGCCGCAGATGGCGTGCTGATCGGGATCGGTCGTCAGGTTGTGGCTCTTGCCGACCTCGGGCAGAATTTCTTCGAGGAGGAACTTCGCATACGTATCGCCGAGCGAGTCGTATTCGACGCTGCGGTTGTTCGCCTTCCAACGCGATTCGGGAAGCGGTTCGCCGCGATGGCCGGGGTCAATGAAGATGCCGATGATCGGCGGCAGGTCTCCCTTGGCCATCAGATTGTCGAACACGACCGGCACGCGGTACTCGCCCGTCTTGTTGACGTAGGCATGGCCGTCCTGAAAGACCATCACGGCGGTCGGCTTCGCGGCGTCGTATTTCACGGGAACGTAGACGTAGTAGTCACGCACGGTCCCCTCAAAAATCTTGCTCGTCCACGAATGCTTCGTCACTTTTCCTTCGGGAGTGCCCGCGACCGGCTTCGATTCGGGACCAAGTTCATACTTCTGCGGCTCGGTAGGTTTGTCACCCTGCGCGAACGACGGGAACGGGATCAACAGTGGCATCAGCAAGGCAGCGGTCAGAAAACGCACGGTGAAGTCTCCATGAAGGAAGTCAGGGTCGAACTCGGGCTGCCACGATAGGCTCTGTCTCGGCGAGTTTGTATCTTGGCCGCGTGATTTCCCGCGTGCTTGTCGGAGAAGGGGGTTGCCAATGTCTCGTCATCTCACTGGGTTGCTCGGAGTCGTGCTCGTGGTTGGGTTGGCGCGCGAGGCGTTTGCCGAGTCGAAGTCGCTCGATGTGTTCACTCGCCGCATCCTGCCGATCATGAATTCGGCCAAGCCGTCGAGTTGTGCCGAGTGCCATTTGAGCGGCGTCGATTTGAAGGACTACATCCGGGCAGATCAGGCCGAGACGTTCGCGGCCCTCGTCAAGGAAGGGCTGATCGACGCGAAGCAGCCGAAGAAGTCGAAGCTGCTCGAATTCCTCAGCCGCGCGCCCGCGAAGGCGTCCATTGTGTCGGCCGAAATCCGCCAGGAAGAGCTGGCCGCGTTCACCGCTTGGATCGAAGAGGCCGCACGCGATCCCGAGTTGCTGAAGGCGAAAGCCGGTTCGGAGAAACTTGGTCCGAAGCTGCCGGTCGAGGTCGTGCGGCATGCCCGCAACGATCGAGTCCTCGCGTCGTTCATCGACAACGTCTGGGTCGAGGCGACTCGCTGCGCCGCGTGCCATTCACCGCTGCTCAATCAGAAACAAGTGAAGGAGTTTGGCGAGCGAGTCAGTTGGATGACGCCGGACGATCCCGCCGCGACGCTGAAGCATCTGGTCGAGGCCGGGCTGATCGACACGGATGAACCAACGCAGAGCATGATCCTGCAAAAGCCGACGATGCAGGTGAAGCATGGCGGCGGGATCAAGATGGTCGTCGGAGACCGCTCATACAAACAGTTCCGCAAATTCTTGGAGGACTACGCCGCGATGTCGGCCGGCAAGTATAAGACTGCGAAAGAACTGCCCAAGCCGGACACCGAGATCTCGCGCATCGGTGAGGCATGGTTCAAGCTGACCGATGTCCCCGAGAGTTTCGACAAACAACTGTTGCAAGTCGATGTGTACCGGCAGGACACGAGATCGAAGAGCGGCTGGTCGAAGGACCGTTGGGCCACGTCGGATCGCCAAGTCTTCGGCAAGGGTAAGCTGTGGCAACATACTCTGAGCATCACTGCGCCGCGAGACTCGGCCCGCGCGAAGGAACTGATCGCCAAGCCGACACTGCCGCCCGGCAAGTACCTCGTGAGGATCTATGTCGATAAGACCGGCCGCTTGGAAAAGGACTGGCAGGCGGAACTCGGCGAGAAAGACTTTGTCGGACAGGTCGAGGTCGATTCACGCTGGCCAGGCGGCTACGGAAGCATGACGGCGGCCAAGTTTCCTGCTCGCTGATGTGTGCGGGTCACGGTGAAGGGTGCAGTCGCCAATTGGTGGTAGCCCTGTCGCTCCGCGACAGGGCTACCTTCTCAGTATCACTTGCCCCGCAGTGTTTCGTTGGGGGACCACCAATTGACGACTGCACCCCCACGGTGAAACTCACGAGACGGCGGAGTTGAACCGTTGTTCCCCGTGGTTTAGCATGGTCGCCGCATTTCTTGCGTTTCTGCTGGTGATTGACCGGAGGTCAACGTTCTTGGCCCAAGGACGGGGATTGGATTGAGATTCCATCTTCCTCAGAAAAGAGTCCGTCATGTCGCGCGCCGCCGTGGTTCACTTGTGTCAGCACATCGCCAAGGCTCCCGAGTTGCAGTGTCGCCTCGAAAGCGGCGTGAGGGCTGGATCGGGCTGGGACTTGATCGTTTCAGTGGGGCATGAGCACGGCTTTGAATTCACGGCGCACGAGGCGGCGGAATGCTTTGAGCACGAGCGGATCGGCCGAGCCGCCCGCGAGTCGGCCGGACACGCCGAGACGCAAATTTTGAAACGGCGTCCGAGCGCGAATGAAGAACTGGCCGAGACCTTGATCCTCGGCCGAGACACCAGCGACTCTTCCGCCCGTGCGAGTGAGTTGAGCCTGAATGGCCTGCGTCGCGTCGCCCTGAGCAATGACTGGAACATTGTGCTGTCCGAAACCGCCTTAGCTGAAGACGAAAGCATCTTCAGCTAAGGAACGCGGTTGGAATAACTTCTCGAAGTGAAGCAGGCTGATCGGGAAGTGATTGCGACCTCGCTCCTTAGTGCGTATCCACGCTATGCCTAGCGCCCTCTGCGTAGGCTTGGTAGTCTGGGGGCCACCCGGGAGGTGGCCGATGGCATATTCGAAGGAATTTC
>JAYVDI010000363.1:0-6849 GCA_043749505.1 Schlesneria sp.
ACGAAATTCCTTCGAATATGCCATCGGCCACCTCCCGGGTGGCCCCCAGACTACCAAGCCTACGCAGAGGGCGCTAGGCATAGCGTGGATACGCACTAAGTGCCATTGAGCGTCGGCCAGCCAAGAGCGGCAGCGGCAGTGAGATTTGCCCGCCATCAAATTCAACCTCCGGCACGAAGGCTCTCAAGCCGATCAATTTTTTCCTCAAGCTGGCTTGCCAAACTCGTTGCACGAATTTAATATCACCAATTCAGTCGTGCTTATTACTCAAGCCGCAGGACCGGTGCTGACGATGAAGCTGTCACGCAGATCAGATTATGCCCTGCGTGCCTTGATGACACTCGTCGGACGGTTCGGGCAGGGGCCGGTGTCGATCCGCGAACTGGCCGAGATCAACGATGTCCCTCGCAGGTTCTTAGAGCACATCATGTTGGAGATGAAAGCGAAGGGCTGGGTCAACAGCATCGCCGGACGGATCGGTGGGTTTGAACTGGCCAAGCGGCCGGAAGAGATTTCGATGGGGCAGATCGTTCGGCATTTCGACGGTCTGTTGGCTCCGATTGGATGTGTGTCCGTGTCGAATTACGAAAAGTGCAGCCAGGAAATGACTTGCCGCTTCCGGCGCGTGTTGCTTGAGATTCGGAACTACACGTCCCGACTCATGGATGATGCGAACTTGGCTGAAGTATTTGGAAGTGCCCCCGTGACTCAGAGCGAAGTTTTTTCAGCGAGTTTTATCGGCGGCGACGGTATCTAGTGCTTTGTCACGTCTTGATTTTGGGGTTCAGCAAATCAGCCGGAACGCGTTAGCGTCCGGTTCTAACCGCGGGCTAGCGCCTGGCGGCTGATGGATTCAACCCAAATTCTTAGCCGTGACAAGGCACTAGGCTTTGTTTTGAGATTCGATTTGTGGCCCGCACTCCATGCCGGGCCACACTGAAAAAGCCGCTTCAAAACTGAGCCTAGTTTTTTCTCGGCACTTAAATATCACCTATTTAATGGATGATTTCATGGCGACGTTTAGAGCGACTCCACTCTTGTTCCTCACGACATTGATTCTGTTCACGGCGATGGTTCCCGGCTGCAACTCGGGGGCGGGGGGCGGCCAGGCGGGCGAGACCGTTGAGTTGCTGAACGCTTCATACGATCCGACCCGTGAATTGTGGAAAGGGCTGAATGAGGCCTTCGCCTCGCAATACCAACAGGAGACGGGGAAGACCGTCACGATCAAGCAGTCGCATGGTGCGTCGGCGAGTCAGGCCCGGGCCATCATTGACGGGTTGGAGGCCGATGTGGCGACGCTCTCAATCTGGTCGGATACCGACGCCCTCCGCAAGCAAGGGATGCTGAAAGACCGGTGGGAGGAAGGGCTTCCCAATCGGTCGTTGCCGTACACCTCAACGGTCGTCTTCGTTGTGCGAAAGGGAAATCCCAAGGGGGTCAAAGATTGGTCAGACCTGTCCCAGCCGAACGTGGTCGTGATTACTCCCAATCCGAAGACTTCGGGCAACGGGCGTCTCAGTTTTCTGGCCGCATGGGGCAGCGTGATCCTGGGAGGCGGGACAGAGGAACAGGCGCGCGAGTTCGTGACGAAGCTCTACCGAAACGTACCCGTACTCGACACGGGGGCACGCGGATCAACGGCCACCTTCGCCATGAAGGGGATCGGCGACGTGCATCTCACGATGGAGAGCGAAGCGTACCTCGAAGTCAAGGAGTCGAAGGGCAAGTTGGAAGTCGTCTACCCGCCGCTCAGCATCTTGCACGAGCCGCACATCACCGTCGTGGACAAGGTCGTTGATCGAAAGCGGACCCGCGCGGCGGCAGAGGCTTACTTGAAGTTCCTCTACACGCCGAAAGGTCAGGAGATCATCGCCAAGAACTACTACCGACCGACGGATCCGACCGTGGCGGCCAAGTACGCCAGCCAGTTCCCTCAAATCAAGTTGTTTGCGATCACCGAGTTGGTCTCGAACTGGGATGAGGCGCAGGGCAAGTTCTTCGCGGAAGACTCGATCTTCGACGGCATCTATCGACCGGTTGATTCTCCGAACAAGGAGTAGCGGCCAGCGAGTCACGACTCCGAATCCTCCCCCGCCCGTTTGTCCATCGCCTTCAAAAGGAGACCTGCATCATGTTGCGTTGCTGTTGACGATGCCCCCCGCATCTGAGGAGGCGTGTGCGAGGGATCGCCACGTCTGCCGTGCTCGACCTGCACACCACCGCCTTTCCATTCGCTACCTGTTTCAGTCCACAAGGGGAATCGTCATGAAGAAGATCAAGTTTGGATCGAGTCACTCACGAACGTCGGTGCGCCGACGTTCCTTTCTCACCAGTCGCGCTGGCTTCACGCTGATCGAGCTGCTCGTCGTGATTGCGATTATCGCCGTACTGGTCGGGTTGCTGTTGCCCGCCGTGCAACAAGCTCGCGAAGCGGCGCGCCGCACTCAGTGCAAGAACAACCTCAAGCAGCTTGGCATTTCGTTGCACAGCTTCCACGACACGTTCCGGCATCTGGCGACCAGCAATCGGCCGCCAGGAACAGGCAGCAAGCGACTCTCGGGTTTGACGCGGTTGCTGCCGTACATCGAGCAGGCTCCACTTTACAACAAGTACGATCAGACGAAGCAGTGGAGCGATCCCGTCAACATCCCCGTCACCTCCACGAGGATTTCGGTTTGGATGTGCCCCTCCAATCCCAGAAGCACTCAGTTGGACGGCGATCCGGATCCGGCGACGACACCCTCGGGTTGGGCGGCCAACATGGTTGCGCCCTCGGATTACGCTGCCAGCAAAGGCGTGAACGCGGCCGTCTTGGCCTACGTGCCCGGACTGAGTGGCTTGTTCAGCGATCCAACGACTTCAGGCTCGTCGTCTCACCAGTACTATCCGGGGCTGCTCGTCCAGAATGAGGATGCGAAACTGGCCGATTGCACCGACGGGTTGTCCAACACCATCGCGTATGTCGAGTCGGCCGGGCGGCCGGCGGTCATTGTCAGAGGGAACAAGCAAATCGGCAGCACCGCCGGATCACCGATTTCGCGAGTCAATGGTGGTGGCTGGTGCCGGCCAGCCAGCGATGTGTTGTCATCGGCTCAGCAGGCGGACGGTTTGGCGGTCGCTTCCAACCTGACTCCCACCGGAGGCGGTGCAACGGTCACGACCATCACCGGTAATCCCGTTCCCATCAACGCGACAAATGGTGCTCAAGCGAATGCGACATATCCCGACCCGGCGTACCTCGTTCAAGGCTCTGGTCAGGCGTTCTCGTTCCACACGGGAGGCGCTCACTTTCTGTTCGGCGATGGCAGCGTGAGATTCATCAGCGAAAACGTTGATTTCGCCACGTTCATTGCCGGACTGACACGCAGCGGTGGCGAGACCAAGAACCTAGAGTGACTTCCTGAAGGGATCAGTGAGTCCGTTGAAATCAGCGGGAGCCGGACGGCCCTTCGTCCGGCTCCCCTTCCAACACCGAGGCTAGATCGACGATCCGTGAAGAGGGTCGATGAACCGACGTTCAGCAAATGCAGGAACCGATTCCATGAACACGACCACCAAACTCAAGTCCGCAGGCATCACAACGACCTCTCGACCAATATCGGCACCCCGCACCGACTCCTGTCCGTCGGATGACGAGATTCTGCGTCGAGTGGCCGACTGCCTCGCGTCCCGCGACATCGCATCGTTCGCGCGGATCGGAGTCGATGCGCGGCGCGGGATCATCACGGTTCGAGGCGATGTCGCGTCCCAAGGAGAACGGCTGCTGCTGCTCCACCTGATACGAAAGATTCCCGGTGTGGAGCAAGTCCACGACGGGCTGTCGCTGACGTCCGCGCGGCGTGTTGTGACTCAGCGAGCATCACGGTGGGAGGGCGTTGCATCCGCGTGGTCTCGCGTCTCGGACTGGTTGCCTGCGATCAACTTCAAGTGGAGGATGGCGGCCGTGTTGCTGGTCGGAACGGTCGCGTTTTGGTTCTGGCCCAGTGGAGCATCTCGCCTCGTGGCCGTTCATCCTGTGCAGGGGAAGGCCGTGATGGCGGGCCAGCCGATGGCGGGTGCTCACCTTGTGCTGCACCCCGGCCCCGATTCCAAGATTCCCGTCGGTATCACGTCACGCGGGACGGTGACCAACGACGGCACCTTCGAGTTGAGCACCTTCGACCACAAGGACGGTGCGCCGATCGGGGAGTTCGTCGTCACCGTCGTCTGGAGCAAGCCGGTCATCGTCGATGGAGAAACACAGTCCGGCCCCAGCCTAGTTTCGGCGATGTACTCCAAGCCCGACAGCTCACCGCTGCGCATCCAGATCAAGGCCGACGCGAAGGAGCTGGCTCCGATTGAAATCCAGCAGGGACCACTGGCGCTGAAGCGTTCTCAGCCTGCGGCGGCTTACGACCATGAATAGCGCACAACGCCGCGCCGCGGGAGCCGACTTTGCTTCACCACCACCACCAGCCGCCCACTCATTCCTTACACCGCGTCAAAGATCCAACCATGTCCTCGCGTCGAGTTCTGCCCGGCCTGCAACTCAGTCTCGGCTTCACGCTGTTCTACCTGTGCATCCTTGTACTCATTCCGCTCGTCGCGTGTTTCACGAAGGCTTCGTCGCTGACTGGCGAGCAATTTGTGAAGGCCGTCTGGACGGATCGCACCCGTGCGGCGTACTTGCTGACGTTCGGTGCGTCCGCCATCGCCGCCGTCATCGATACCGTTCTCGGCTTGTTGCTGGCGTGGGTGCTCGTTCGCTACGAGTTCCCGTTCAAGCGGCTCTTCGATTCGCTGATCGATCTGCCGTTTGCGCTGCCGACGGCGGTGGCTGGACTCGTCTATTCGAGCCTCTATGTCGAGCAGGGCTGGCTGGGCCAATTTCTGGTCCCGCTGGGAATCAAGGGAGCGTATTCGCCGTTGGCAATCGTGCTGGTGCTGACGTTTATCGGCCTGCCGTTCGTCGTCCGCACGGTGCAGCCGGTCCTCGAAAGCCTTGATGCCGAGTTGGAGGAAGCCTCCACCTGCCTGGGAGCCTCGCGCTGGCAGACGTTCACGATGGTCCTGCTTCCCGCGTTGTATCCCGCGTTGATTACAGGCTTCGCACTGACCTTTGCCCGCGCGATTGGCGAGTACGGTGCGGTCGTATTCGTGTCGGGCAACATGCCCTTCAAGACGGAGATTGCTCCCGTGCTGATCGTCGCGCGATTGGAAGAGTTCAAGTATGCGGAAGCGACGGCCATCGCGGTGGTGTTGCTCGTCGCATCCTTCTCGATGCTGGGGATCATCAACGTACTCGAACGACGAACGCAGGCTGCCAATTCGTCGGCTCATTGATGGGTCAAGTCCGGACCCGATGGGCATCCAGGCTCGATCAATAACAGAAGACCCCTCACCCTAACCCTCTCCCCGCAAAGCCGGTGCGAGGGGACATGCAAGCAACAGAATCGAACAGTTCACCATGCACGATCTTCCCTCAAAACTTCCCCCCGTGGTTTCTGTGTCGAAGTCGCACGGCCGCGCCGCACAGCAGGATCCCGCGTGGATTCGCTACCCGCTCATCGCTGCGGCGCTGGCGGTCATCGGGTTGCTGATTATCGTTCCCGTGATCAGCGTCTTCTATCAGGCGTTTGCGGCGGGAGTCGGCACGTACTGGAAGAACCTCACGGCCGACCCCGATACGCGTCACGCGATCTTTCTCACGATGCTCGTCGTGCCGCTGTCAGTCGCCGCCAACGTGGTATTCGGAGTCGCAGCCGCCTGGGCCATCACGCGGTTTCGCTTTCCCGGTCGCACGCTGCTGACGACGCTCATCGACCTGCCGTTCGCGATTTCGCCGGTGGTTGCCGGACTGATGTTCGTGCTGCTGTTCGGCATGAAGGGCTACTTCGGCCCGTGGCTGCGCGAGCACGACATCCGGATCATCTTCGCCCTGCCAGCCCTGATTCTCGTGACGACGTTTGTCACGCTCCCCTTCGTCGCGCGTGAGCTGATTCCCGTGATGGAGGCCATCGGCTCGGATGAAGAGATCGCTGCGGTCAGCCTCGGTGCGAACGGCTGGCAGATGTTCTGGCGCGTGACAGTCCCCAACATCAAGTGGGGGCTGCTGTATGGCGTGATCCTCTGCAACGCCCGGGCGATGGGTGAGTTCGGTGCGGTCTATGTCGTCTCGGGCCACATCGCCGGCCAGACCGACACGATGCCGCTGCGCGTCGAGAAACTGTTTCAGGAATACAACAACCCCGGCTCGTTCGCGGTCGCGTCACTGCTGACTTCGCTCGCGTTGGTCACGCTGTTCATCAAGATTGTTCTCGAACGGAAGACTCAACAGGCATTGAAAGAGGCAGCGGAAACGCAGGCTTCGACGTGACACCGCCCCTCTCATGTCTCCTCGCCCTATTCCTATGTGGCTCCGGTGAGGGGCGAGCCAAGACCGAAGACCCCTCACCCTAACCCTCTCCCCGCAAAGCCGGGGCGAGGGGACATGACAGACCCTCACAACAATCACAGGCCATCATGAGCATCGTCGTCAAAAATCTGACCAAGCGTTTCGGCAACTTCACCGCACTCGACGACGTGAGCCTCGAAGCACCCAGCGGCTCGTTGCTCGCGCTACTCGGACCATCTGGCTCGGGCAAGACCACGCTGCTGCGCATCATCGCGGGACTCGAAGGAGCCGATCGGGGCCTCGTGCTGTATCAAGACGAGGATGTCACGCAGCAGTCACCGAAGGACCGGCAAGTCGGCTTCGTCTTCCAGCACTACGCCCTCTTCCGTCACATGTCGGTCTACGAGAACGTCGCCTTCGGAATGCGAGTCCGTCGAAAGCCGCAGGCTGAAGTCGATGCCCGCGTCCGCGAG
>JAYVDI010000364.1:0-23557 GCA_043749505.1 Schlesneria sp.
GTTTGCGTTCGTTTGCGATTGGGCGGGCATAAATTTCGTCGTGTCTCTTACGGCGTACAGAAACAGGAAGATGCCGACGAGGGTGCATGCAAAACCTGAGATCACGAAGAGTTGAATGTATCGATCGTCCGCAACACTCATTGAGTACAGGTTTGGATTGCTGAGGTCTGCGAGCAACAGTCCTATGGCGACAAGTGCGAGACCGACGAGTGCAAATGCGACGACGCGCCAGTGGTTCTTCGGCGTACTTGTCATCGGTCTAAGCTCCTGATTTGATTCGTACGGATTCATTGACACGCTCGGTTCCTGTTGTTGCGACATAACTAATCATTATCCGCGATGGATCGCGGATAACGTGTCCATGCGGGTGTTATCCGCGATGGGGCTATCGCGGGATAACACAATTATCCCGCGATGTGTGGTTGTCGGCCTGCCATCGCGGGGGGTAGAGTACCGCTCGGATCGGGGATGGCAAGTGTGTGTGTTTTTTGAAGGAGGACCGGCGAGGTCCGTCGAGGTGTTCACCCAGTTGTTGCCCAAATGCGATGTCGGTCTGCGTCTCTGAAATTGTGTCCCGTATGGGGCAGCCGGGTAGAGTGAAAAAGATGGTCCAGACGTGACGTGAGACGGTCTGGAATCGAGGTAAGATGGTCTGGAATAGAACTAAGGTGGTCCGGAAGCGAGGTTAGATGGTCTGGAATAGAACTAAGGTGGTCCGGAAGCGAGGTTAGATGGTCCGGAATGGAAGTAAGCTGGTCCAGGAGTGAGGTAAGATGGTCTGGAAGTGAGGTAAGACTCATTTTTTACTTGCCATGCCGATTTTGACGATTACAATCAGAGATCGTTCAGGTTCATGTCCTGTTTTGTGACCTCACAGGAGAATTGCGATGCCGATCATTGATCTTGGTTCTCATATTACTGTTGGTGAGGAGATCAAGTCGCACTGGGGGGCCGTGAATTCGGACCGGATCGCGGCGGCATTGACGGCTTTGGTGCTGGCCGATGGGTATTCGTTGGCCAATCTCACGACCGATGTCACCACTGCCGACAATGCGATTTCCGGGCAGGAGGATTTGGACAACGGGGTCACGATCACAGCGGGCAACCGGGACAATCGCCGGGGTCCTCTGCGTGAGCGGGTGATTCAGTTTCGCGAGGCGGTTCCCTACCGGCTGAAAGGGACCGGCTATGCGTTGTCTCTCCCCGACACGCCGAGTGAGTCTGCCAGCGAGCAGAAATTCCTGAAGGCGTTCGACGATATGGAGAGCCTGTGGTTGCGGATCAACGCCGATGCGACGGTTCCCAACTTCACGCCGCCGCTGCTGTTGCGCGGGAGCTATTCCATCGCGGCGTTTCAGGCAGACGTGACGGCGTTGCGGGCGGTCTATCGGCAGTTGATCGATGCGGAGAGTGCGGCTCGCCTCGGACGTAACCAGCGGGACATCCTCCTGCCGCCGCTCCGAGGCCGGTACGTGGAATACCGTCAGGCGATCGTGATCGAGTACGGGGCCGATCATCCGTTCGCCACGTCGCTCCCCGAAGTGACTCCCCCGCCCGGCAGCACGCCCGCCGGAGTGACGTTGACCGGTGCGTGGGTTCCCGCCAACGAGCAGGCCGAATTCAGTTGGCCCGCCTCGACGAACCCGAACCTGGACCACTACGTAGTGCGGGTGTCGGTCGGCCCCAGCTTCGACTCCGCCACAGCCACCGTCGCCGGCAACCTCCCGCCCGGCACGACAAGCCTCGCCACGACGGCCGGCCTCGAAAACCCCGGCGATGTCGCCTCGTTCAAGGTCTTCGTCATCCTCACCACCGGCAACGAGGCGGGCAGCAACACCGTGACGATCACTCGACCGTAGCTGTGGGCTGAAACTCAGTGGCAATGACAGAGCTATGAGCCTGTTGAAAAAGCCGTAGCACAGGCGGCTCGCCTGTGTTTTCCAACTAGAAATACGAGCAGGCGAGCCGCCTACTCTACGTTTTTCAACAGGCTGCTAAGAGCGGTCGGGCAGGAGTGCCCATCCTACGGCGGCTACTTCAGGTCCATGCCGAGGTTCCTCACGAGGAACGCCCAGAGGTCGGCGGCTTCTTCGATGAGCTTTGCCGTGGGCTTGCCTGCGCCGTGACCGGCTCGGGTTTCGATGCGGATCAAGACGGGAGCGTCGCCCGCGTGATGTTCTTGCAGGCGGGCGAAATTTGAACGCCCGACCCCCTCTTTAAGAAGGATGGGCACTCCTGCCCGTCTGCTCTTTGCATTTCTTGAAGGGAAATGAAATGGCGAAACCAAAGGCAAAAAACAAGAATCAAAACTGTGGGTGGACGAACTGATTCCAGACGGACTTCAACTGAGCGGCATCCGTGGAGGACAGGCGACCCAAGTAGTGCAGCAACAAGGACTGCTCAAGACAGTCGAGTCGTGCGAGGCGGACGGTCGAAGGGAGCCTCAGACCGGAAGCCGTCCAATCTTGCAGCAGGACATCAGTCGATGAGCGTGGCGCGGCGGATGTCACCGCAGCGACCACCACGTCGTTTCCATCGACCCACAGCACGAGAACCGGTCGCTTTTTTGAGTTCTTGCCGTTGGTGAAGCGCAATCCACAACTCACCGGCGCTGACAGTCATCGTACAGCCCTTCGTCTTCGGGGGAGTAACTGTCGAGGAACGCGCCGTGGTCGCGGGTTGGCTGTTGAGTGTCGTTGGCAGGCTGGACGGTGATTTTCCAGTGGCCTTCGCCTACGCAGTCGATCAACTCAGGTGGCAGAGTGAGCTTTTCGCCAGGTTCCAATTCGATGTTGTAGGTCAGTCGTTCCAACTGGCTGTTCATGGCTTCGTCCTGTGACTTCGGAAGGATGCCGCTGCGATACTACTCGGTTCATCGGACAAGTCGAGACTGCCGGTAGAACTGTATTCGCGTCCTCGCGTGGCGGGTTGTCCGACGATGAAATAAGAAGAAGACCCCTCACCCTCTCCCCCGCAAAGCCGGGGCGAAAATAAACTTTGAACCACCTGACCCCGGCCTCAACCCAGCTTTGTTAAGAGCGGACGGGCAGGAGTGGCGGTCCTACTGCGGCTACTTCACGTCCATCCCCAAGTTCTTCACGAGGAACGCCCAGAGGTCGGCGGCTTCTTCGATGAGTTTTGCCGTGGGTTTGCCTGCGCCGTGACCGGCTCGCGTTTCGATGCGGATCAGGGTGGGAGCGTCTCCCGTGTGATGTTCTTGCAGGCGCGCGGCGAACTTGAAGCTGTGGCCGGGGACGACGCGGTCGTCGGTATCAGCGGTGGTCACGAGCGTGGCGGGGTACTTCGTGTTGGGTTTGAGATTGTGATACGGCGAGTAAGCGAGCAAAGCTTTGAACTCGTCGTGGTTGTCGGCGCTGCCGAAGTCATCGACCCAGAAGCGGCCCGCCGTGAACTTGTGGAAGCGGAGCATGTCCATCACACCGACGGCGGGGAGGCACGCGGCGTAGAGGTCGGGACGCTGAGTCATGCACGCGCCGACGAGCAGTCCGCCGTTGCTGCCTCCTTGAATCGCCAGCTTCTTTGAACTGGTGTACTTGTGGGCGATCAGCCATTCAGCCGCAGCGATGAAGTCGTCGAAGACGTTTTGCTTCTTGAGCTTTGTCCCCGCCTTGTGCCATTCCTCACCGTACTCACCCCCGCCACGCAGGTTCGGGATCGCGAGGATGCCACCCATCTCCAGCCATGCGACGCGACTGACGGAAAAACTCGGGGTCAGTGAAATCGCGAAGCCACCGTAGGCGTAGAGCAGCGTTGGGTTGGTGCCGTCGAGTTTGGTGGTCTTCTTCCGCGTGATGAACATCGGCACCTTCGTGCCGTCCTTGCTGGAGTAGAAGACTTGCTCGACCGTGTAGTCGTCCGGGTTGAACTTCACCTTGGCCTGCCTCAACAAAGAACTTTCTCCGGTGAGCAGATCGAAGCGAAACGTGGAGGGTGGCGTCGCGAAGCTACTGAAGGAATAGAAGGTCTCGGTGTCAGTCCTCTTGCCGCCGAAGCCGGCTGCCGTGCCGATGCCGGGGAACGCGACTTCGCGCACGAACTTGCCGTCGAGGGCGTACAGCTTGACCTGCGTCTTGGCGTCCTTCAGATACGTCAGGACGAACTGGTTGCCGACGATGTCCGCGTTGACGAGCGTCTCGGTGGACTGCGCGATGACTTCGCGGACTCGTGGTCGCGGGCGGCTCGCCTGCGGCTCTTTCTGGTTTGCGGCGTCTTTGGCGTTGGGGGCGTCGTTTGTTGCTCTCGCTTCCTGTCGCGGAGCGACAGGGCTACCTGAAGCGATATCAATCGCCACGATTCGCTTGCGGGGGGCTGCGAGGTCGGTCACGAAATAGAACGCCGTCCCGTCGTTGCCGATGAACGAGTACTCGTTGTCGAAATTCTCGATGAGGTCGATCGGCATTCCGTAGGGTTCGGTCAAGTCTTTATAGAGGACTCGATATTTGTCATCGGTCCCTTTCCAGATACTGATGACGAGATACCGTCCGTCTTCCGAGACCTTGAGGCCGAAGCCCCACGTCGGTTCGTCGGGCCGCTTATAGACGAGCACGTCCTCGGACTGAGCCGTGCCGACACGGTGATAGAAGACTTTTTGATTGAGGTTCGTTTTCTGGAAGGCCGCGCCTGCGGGCGGTTCGTCGTAGCGGCAATAGAAGAAGCCTTTGTTATCGGGTGTCCAGTTGGCTCCGCTGAACTTGACCCAGCGCAGTTCATCGGCCAGCAAACGGCCGGTCTCGACCTCAATGATTCGCCAGGTGTTCCAGTCGGACCCGGCATCGGCCACGCTGTACGCGACATAGCGCCCGTCGTCGCTGAACGATGTCGCGCCGAGAGCCACCGTTCCGTCCTTCGACCACGAGTTGGGGTCGATCAGAACGCTCGGCTCACTGTTCAGCGAGTCCAATTGATAGAGGACCGACTGATTCTGAAGTCCGTCATTCTTGAAGTAGCAGTAGCGGCGACCGGCCTTGAACGGCGCACCGTATTTCTCGTAGTTCCACAGTTCCGTGAGCCGCGACTTGATCGCCTCGCGCTGCGGGATCGAGCCGAGGTACGCGAACGTCTCCTTGTTCTTCGCGGCCACCCAGTCGGCCACGTCCGTCGAAACGCGAACATCATCTTCGAGCCAGCGGTACGGGTCCGGCACCTGCACGCCATGCAGTTCGTCCACATGGTCGATCTTCGTCGTCGGCGAATAAGTCATGCGTTCTCCAGCGGCAACAAAACCGAGCGTCATCACCAAGCAGCCAAGTCCCATCACAAGCGTTTTCATCACGAAGCGGTCTCCTGTTGAGGTGTTTCGGACTGAGCCGAAACGGTCTGGTTGGAACCGGCGATGGCAAGCAAATCCCGTTGGCGCGCCTCTTCCTCCAACCGGTCCCGTTCGCGTACCTCGGCCACCGTGCCGAGCCGCTTGGCGGACGGGAGCGTCATTCCTAAGTAATAGAGTGAGGCCACGTCACGCAGTCGTTGGTGAATCGCTTCGGGCGACATATCAACGTTACGAGGAGCAAAGTCAGGAATTGGAATCATGGGGCCAGAGTCCTAGTCGTTGAAGATCGACGATGTCCTGCGGTCGTCCGGCGATCCGCTTCATGATGTAGAGACCGGCAGGCGAGACAGCCTGCATTCGTTGTCCGAGATAATCGTAGTACTCGCGGGATTCAAATGCCTGTCGCAGTGGTTGATTGACCAACAGAAGATCGAGCGTCACCAACTCGCTCCCGATCACTTTCGAGATGCGGAAGATGTCTCGTTCGACCGCTTCCCCCGCTCCCATCGGCAGAATTCCACCTTCGAGAATGTACCCGCACTTCTCAACGACGGCGCGAACTGCGGACAAGTCTTCCCGCTGGATAAGTATGTCAATGTCTCTGGTGAACCTCGGCAGCCCATGAATCGCGACTGCCATACCGCCGCACACGGCGTAGTTGAGCTTCGCAGCCTCCAACTCGCGAACAACGGTGATGAGTTCTTCGTAGAGATTGACGATCACGGCTGCGAAACCCTGCGGCGATTGAGGACGTGAAACGAGCGTCGAGCGACGGCTGTTCTACCGCCCGACCTTCACGATTCGCAACGAAGTCATCATGGGAGACAGCATCACCGGCACAGCACCCAGCGGCGAAGTTGAGTGGCCGTGTTCGAGCAGCAGGTTCCCGTGTCGTGCCACAGGCTTTGGCACCACGTCAGGTTGGCGGGCTTTGGCGGTTCGCTGGCCTTCAGAGCGAAGTGGCCTCCGCTGGTGCAGAGGTTCGCTTTTTCCAAGCCTTCGAGCAGGCTGCCCGGTGAGACACGCGCGGGGTTGTTCGCGCGAATCAACTCGGCCGACATCAGGGCATCGGTCAGGTATTCGGCACAGTGCAGGCCGTCACAGCGTTGGCCGGTCAGGTGATGTTTGATCCCGTACTTGCGGCCGAGCTGCCCGTGGAGATGTGTCTCATACGCGGTGGCGCGTTCAATGGTGAGCGGCGTCGCGGGATGAACGGCATGCAGTTGAGTCGGCGTTTGCAGACGGAGGTATTCGTCGAGCGGAGTCTTCCTCACACCGACGCCATTCATGCTGTCATAGACGACGACTTCGCCGTCTTTCACGACGACACCGCCAACGTGCGTGTACGAGCTGGCCGAAAAGATTTTGACCGCCAGGCAATCGCCCTGACTGAACAGGAGCGATCCCGTTTGCAGGCTCTGCTTCAACTCAGCCAACACTTCGGGCGAGGCACTGCGGACTTCGGAACCAGCCTCGGGACCACTGGCCAGGACCGACTGAACCAACGCACCGGCAATGAGCAGCGACCACATGAGACACCTCCAGTGAAAGGCCAACCGACGGAGCGATCAGGCAACGGCAACCGCGACGACCACGGGGCCATTGTTGCGATCCGAACGGCGCAATCAACCAGCGGATCAATTCGCAGGAGCTACGGGACCAGCGCCGTGCCAGACCTCGCGCGGCCCAAGCGGAGAGTTTGGCGAGCCGCATGCCGTCCGGTTGCGGGTTCAGGAACGTCGCAGGAAATCCGTGGACTAACGACGGTTTTGCCCACCAAATCGCAGGGTGGGCAAAGCCCAACCTACATCGCGGAGCCGGGTTTCACACGGCGTGCGGTCAGTTGCCGCGGGTCAGGTTCTGCGACGCGATGCCGAACAGTGCTCCTTCGAGGAGGTGTCTCTCGAAGAAGGCGGCGATCGCTTCCAGCGGGGTGTACTGCAACAGGATGTAGTCGCCCGGTTGGATGGCGATCCGTTCGGACATATCGGTGCGGGCGCGATAGAGGTCGATCTTGATCGGCACCTCGCCCCCATCCGGCAGCTTGCGCAGCACAATCACGGTGCTGGGACTGATCGACACATCGTTGTTCAAAGCGGAGAGGCCACCCACGACTCTGTTCGCGCCCGCGTTGCCGCGCGACGTGGCGATCGACAGCGCTTGCAAAATGTTCAAATCGTAATCGCGCGGCAGCGTGAACTGACCGCCGCCGAGCAGTCCACCCGTGAAGAAGACCTCGGTGTCGCGCGACTCGATGAACACGATGTCGCCATCTTGCAGGATGACATCCTCTTCGCGAATGTCGGCCGTCTCACCGGGACCGAGTCGAATCGGAATGCGGATCACATGCCGGCCATCGACATCAAGATTGGACAACTCACTGTGACCCATCTCGAGGGGAACGCCTTGCACCGGAAAGGGGCTGGCCGCTGACATCGGAGGCTGCCACGGCGGACTCGGTTGCATGGGGGGAGTGCCGTAATCGAGGGACACACCGGGACCATTGCCCAGCGGCGGCGATCCGACCGGCCGAGGTGACTGCGGCGACGCGAGCATTCTCTGCTGAGAGAAGTCGCGACCAGCGTCACCCAACGCGGGAGGGGCGTTGTAGAACTCGGGTCGGTCCTGCAATCCCGGCTGCGGAGACATCTGCAACGGAGGCGGCATCTGTCGCGCGGGAACCGTTTGAAACGCCGGATCACCCGACATCGGTTGATCGCCGTAACCCTGCGGCAAGCTCAGTACGGCGTTTGGCTGAGGCATCAACTGGGGCGACTGATCTGTTGGCTGTCCCTGCATCGCGGGTTGTCGTGAAACTCTCTGCGCCGACCAAGCATCGTGATTCATGAGCTGCACCGCGCGCGATTCAGCCGCCGCCTCGGCGAAGGGATCACCGTGACCGTTCGTGCGGCGAGGCTCGCGCCAGCCAGCCACTTGCTCAACTCGCGAACCCTGTTCGTAGCCAGGCATCTCAGCCGAGAAGTTCGCTTCGGCGGGTGACATCACGGTGCGTGAGGCATCGCTTTGCCATTCACGTTGCCCCGTCCAATGGGCCTGTTCGATGGAACGCGGTCGAGTGATCGGAGCCTGTTCAAACTGGCGGGCCACCGCCTGACGAACTTCATCCGGGATGAAACCGCCTTGACGAACATCAACTTGGTCGTAGGCCCGTTCGACGGGATAGCCCAACTCTGGGAGTCGCATCGGTTCGTGAAGCGATCCTGGGAACTGAGCACTCGGGCCACGCGATCCATCGTGATAGGCCATGCCGCCAGAATTTCTGCGCGGCGTGTTCACACCGAACGAACCGTCTTCGTTGAGCGGACTGGAGTGCCAGTACTGCGATCCCTCGCTGGGAGACTGGCCGCGCACGATCGGGACATTGCGTTTTGCTTCGCGTTGCAGCAACAGCGAAGGATTGAGATCGGTTGGCCAATTTGGATCGAGTGAACCACCCTTGCGAGGGCCACGGCGGCGGATGACATAGACCGCCGGTTCCGCATCCAAACCGGGCATGCCATCGGTCGCCGTCAGCGCGTTCAACACGTCGTTAAAGTAGGCGGGGAGGCTGACCAGCTTGCCCGAACCGCGTTTGACGAGTCCCAGGTTCAGGCCGCCCACTGCCGAATTGGTCAACGGCTCCGTGCGCGAGTCCTGCCGAATCACCAGCACGCGATACTGCCGTGGCCGCTGCAGGCTGACCTGCACGCGATAGTTCTCTGGATGAATGATCTCTTTCGGCGACAAGTACGCCTGCTTGACTCGTTGTTCGACTTGGGCAATCGACTGCCCGCGCACGAAGATCGAGCCAACGTTCGGAAGCGAAATCGTGCCGTCTTCGCGCACAGGGAACGGCAGGCCGAAGGACGCTGGCCCTTCGTTGTTCAGCGGGAAGTGAACCGGCGGTGGATCGGTCGATTTGCCGACTTGCCCCTCGACATAAACCGCCAGCACATCGCCCGAGTCGATCAGATAATTCACGGGCGGCTTTTGGCTGAGCAGAGAAAAATCAATCGACTTCTTGCCGCTCCGTTCGCCAACCTTCAACTCTGTCGGCAGGTAGCGTGCGGGAACACCTTCCATCGGATGGAACGCGGCGCAGCCCGTCAGCGTGCCCAGCAGGCACAGCCCGACAAACAGCCTTCGTGAAGATGAGCCTCGCATCGCGACTTTGCCCTTCGTCCTTGCACCGCAGCCGGAAATCGGCCGCCACACGTCGTGCCTTTCGATCAGACGTGGCGTTGTAGGCGAAGTCGCATCAACTCCCGAAGTGAAGTTTGCGCGAGACCCTGCTGGATACGCCGGGGCATTCAGCAGCGCAACATCTCTGTTTTGTAGGACGTTGCGGCCGAAGTCGCCTCGGCAAACGACAGCAATGCCAAAGATCGAAGCGGGAAAGAATTTGCGACGTGCTACACGCTTCGGCAAGAACTGCAGCGGTGACCTGCGTTTGGGTGCGAGCTAAGGAACGCGGTCGCAATCACTTCCCGAAGAGTGAAGTCGGATGTCGACCTGATTGAACCGCGACACGCCGCTGTGCGAACCCATTTCGAGTCCGGCGTGATAGCCCGCGAACCAGTCCTCCACATGCGGCCGACCGGCGCACGAACGGTAGTACGCCGACCAATATTTGGAAGGCGGAATACTGGGTGGCTGAGGCGTTCGGTTCTCCGCGAGGTCCAAGTAAGCCTGCTCGAAACCGGAGGCGAAGTCGCTCGAGACCGCTCCACCACAACGTCCCCGGTAACTTTTGAATCCATGCCACGCACATTGCAGCGCGGTCATGCGCGTCACCTTGTCGTCCAACCGTTGCCGGTAATGACCGCAATGCGAAACCCACGGCGGCACGCAATCATCACACCGTGCCCCCGGTCCACACGCAAAGCCTCCGCAATGCGGAGCCACACAGCCCGAAGCCATCAGGCAGGCTCCCAGCATCACCAACAGCAGCATCCGTGACATGCCAGTTCGCCTTCCAAAACCGCGCGAACAACCCACCGAGAACGCATCCGTGTTCTTCGGCCACAACCTCGACACTGAACTCGATCCAGCAAAGACGCATCGTAAACAGAAAGGCGAGCGGGACGGCGTCAGCCCAATGACACTCACGTTGAGGTTCGCGGTCCGCCAGTGTCGCCTTTCGCTCCGCGAAAGAACGCCCTTTCGCGGAGCGAAAGGCGACAAAGTGAGTGCCATTCGGCTGCCCCCGCCCCCACTCGCCACAACCGGCTGCGATCGCATGCGATTCCAGACTAGTGGGAGTATCGGAACCGATTCCACCACGGGCGACCGTTTCTCTCACCGTGCCTGTCATACCGACCGATCCGTGTGCAAGTCTTCCGCGTGGAAAATGCCACTCAAAAATGGCGGCACGCAGAGATGGCCTCAAGTTCCCACAAGAAGCCAGAGAAAATTCAGACCACGGGTTTCGTGTGACGAGATCAAGAACCCCCAGCCTCACGCCATGCGGCTCGCCAATCTCTCCGCGTGGGCCACATCTCAGTCTTGGACCGCGTGAGCTGTATCATCGACAAACCAGATCGAATCGAAGTTGTCGAGAAGCAGACGACCGACCAGTGAGGGCTTGGATGTTCAACCAATCAGCCATGAAATTGGCAAACCATGCCGTGCGTCCCGAAGCGTTCGTCACCCAGCCAGTTCGTCATGGACTCAACGAGGAAAGTGGCCGGCAACGCCGTTTCAGGAACTATGGCTGATGACATTCAACTACTTGCTCGTCGATATGAACTCGTACTTTGCGTCGGTCGAGCAGCAGAACCGTCCTGAACTGCGGGGCCGTCCCGTCGGCGTGGTGTTACTCATGGCCGAGACCACCTGCTGCATCGCCGCCAGCTACGAAGCCAAGGCATGTGGAGTCAAAACCGGCACGCTGGTTCGCGACGCGCGCAGGCTTTGCCCCAACATCGAACTCGTCGAAGCACGGACCACACTGTACGTGGCGACTCACCACAAGGTCGTCGAGGCGGTCGAGTCGTGTCTCCCCGTGACCAGTGTGCTGTCGATCGACGAGATGATCTGCGAGTTGCGCGGCCCGGATCGAGAACCCGCCGCCGCGCTGACGATTTGCCGAGACATCAAGTCGGCGATCCGTCAGCGCGTGGGTGCCTACATGCAGTGTTCGATCGGTCTCGGGCCGAACCGCCTGCTCGCCAAACTGGCCGCCGACCTGCAAAAGCCCGACGGCCTGACCACGATCCGGCGCGAGGAACTTCCCGAGCGATTGTTCTCGCTCAAGCTGACCGACTTCTCGGGGATCGGCCGGCGCATGGAGGCTCGATTGCGGACGAGCGGCATCACCAACGTGGAGCAGTTCTGCCGGTTGTCCAAGAGCGAAATGTCCCGCATTTGGAACAGCGAACTGGTGGGCCAAAGCTGGTGGCAGCGACTGCGCGGTGAAGACGTTCCCGAACCGCGCGCTCATCACCGGTCGGTCGGTCACTCGCATGTGCTGCCTCCCGCATTGAGAAACGGCCCCGCAGCGCGCGCCGTTGTGATCCGACTGCTCCACAAGGCGGCGGCGCGGCTGAGGCACATCGGTTACTGGACCGGCTCAGTCACGCTGTCGGTCTCGTACCTCGGACGCGACGGCTGGCACGAGCGAGTGAAGCTGACACCCTGTCAGGACACGCTCACACTGATCCGCAAACTCGGCCCGCTGTGGGATCGCCGTCCACCGGGGAAGTTGCTCAAGGTAGGCGTGGTCTTGGGCGATCTGGTGCCGCAATACAACATCGCCAAGTCGCTGTTCGAGGACGACCGCAAGCTGACCGAACTCGCCCACATCATGGACCAACTCAACGGCAAGTTCGGTGACAGAGCGCTCTTCTTCGGCGGCATGCACGGTGCCGAAGGTGCCGCACCAACACGCATCGCCTTCAACCACATCCCCGAGATCCCCATGCAGGAATCGGACGACGCCGACGACGAGGAATGACCGGCAGACTGATCTTGATCGCCCACGACACTCGAACCGTGCCACAGCGCCTGCCCTAGGTGTCGGTCTGAACCCACATCACGCGCCCTGCCGCGACAATGTTGCGAACGGGTTCCAAAAGGCCATTGAAGAACTGGTCACGGTCGCCAAATTCTTCGTCTGGCATTGTCTCGAAATGGGGGGCGACCTTTTCGAGTTGCTTCAGCAACTCCTCAGTTTGAAGCGGCAAGTAGAACGAATAACTAAAACCGTCGAGGTCGCATCGTGATTTGTCTGAACATCGAAAACCGCTGCCCCCGAAATTCGGTTCGGCCATCATCGAGGCACCTTGTTGAGCGGCGATCTCTGCGGCGTCCCAGTAAAAACTATCATTTTCGGCTTGGAAGCCGATGCCAATTTCCACACCGCATTCACCCGTCAAGTTGTACAGAAGGTCGTCCCAGATCGCTTCGTCACCAATTGCTTTCAAATCGGCGTACCAATCTGATGAGGCAAGCCGCCTCCGAATGGACTCGGCCAAGGCCGCGCGATCCCGTGGCCATTTGAGTGGGTCGGCGGGGCCTTCCTTCCAATATGCCTTCAGTGAGTCTTCCAAGCCATCAATGATGGAATCAGCGAGGGCGAGGCTTTGCTCAACCGTCGGAGCCGTGGTCAGTTGCTGAAACACATCAGCATCGAGCGAGTAAATAAAATAACCTGCCATGATTTCGTCCTCTCTGTGAATTCGCTTAAGTCACATAGTGCGGCATCAACTCTAAGTTACGTAGGGTGTGTGAAGTCTTCGGAACACACCATTTTCTGATGTGAAACAAAGGTGCGTTGCGAAGACTCCACGCACCCTACAAGTACCTCACAGTCCCATGATCGGCTCGGCTGATGCGGCTGCGAGGACTTCTCTCGGGATGCTGGGGTTGAGACGGAGTTCGCTCGGATCGACGAGGCGTTGCAGCATCGTGGCGACGAGGTGTTTGATGCGGATCGGTTCCGAAGAGGGTTCCGCCGCATCGCGGGTCGATTGGCCGATAACCTGACCCGACTTGATGCCTCCACCCGACAGCAGGAGCGGGGCGAGGTTGCCCCAATGGTCGCGACCTCCGTTTTTGTTCACGCGCGGTGTGCGACCCATCTCGCCCGTAGTGACGAGCATGATCTTGTCGGTCAGCCCGCGCGAGGCGACATCGTCGAGAAACGCCGAGACCGCGTGATCGAGCGGCGGCCCCATGTACCTCATTCCCTCTTCAACCGTCGCGTTGTTCACGTCGGCGTGCATGTCCCACACGAAACTGGTCGTCACGGTCACGAAGCCACAGCCCGCCTCGCACAGTCGCCTCGCCAGCAGCAGCAGCTTGCCGAGGGCCTTCGCGTTATCGACGTAGTGGTTGTAGTTGTTCCACTTCTTGTCGATCTGATCGGGCCGGACGAGCGGAGCGGTATCGTATCGGGCAATCGTCGCCGGGTCTTCCTTCGACAAATCGAACGCCCCCGCGACTCCCCCGAGCAACGTGCTGAAGGCTTGTTCGCGCAGAGGATCGACACTTTCCAACCGGCCCTGCTCGTCGAGACGGAACCGTTGCCGATCAAGCTCCGACAACAATGTTCGACGGTCACCGAGTCGATCCACGGCGACTCGCAGTTCAAGATTTTTTTGGAGGTCGCCACCCGCACCGGGCACGAACGGTGAGTAGCCGTTTCCCAGCAATCCGGTCGATTCAAACTTGCCGAACTGCGCGATGGCCGGCCCCGTGGTCGAATCGACCGATTGCGGAAAGAGCATCGCGTTCGTCGGCATCCCTGACACGGGGCGGTTCGCGCCAGCCACTCGCGCATAGAGCGAACCGACATTCGCTCCCGAGGTGTCCTTGCTGACGACCGGCTTGATGTCGTGATTGGCATCGCCCGACATGTAGGAGCGGACGATGCTCAACCGATCCGCGCGCTGAGCCAACTGCGGAAACGACGAACCAAATGTCACGCCGGGGATCGCGGTTTGAATCTCACCCGTGACCGATTGGATTCCAACCGGTGCGGTCATCTTCGGATCGAAGGTCTCGATCTGACTCGGCCCTCCGTGCAGGAAGAGCAGGATGACCGACTTGTCCGTGATCGGCAGGCCCTTCGATGCGGCGAAGACCTTATTGGTGAAGCCGTTCACGACTCCAAACGCCCCGGCCCCGAAGGCACCGACTCGCAACATCTCACGGCGGTTGTAACGGCGGTTGGCGTCGAGCAGCGTCAGCATCAGAGCGTCCTCGCGAAGAAATGCTTCATCCCGCGAGCGATGCTATCGGTCACTCCAGATGCGTGCAATCGGCGATGCTCAGCATCGTGGCAGAGGCAGGTCGAGGCATGGTTCAAGTCGAGCTTTGCCTCGCACGGCCATGAGTGCGAGATTTGAGGCGAGCCGTGTGCCGTAAGGCCACGGGTTTCCTCCTCGATATCAAGAACCCGCAGCCTCACGGCACGCGGCTCGCCAAACTCTCATCTTGGGCCACGAGAGGTATAACGACCAACCCGCTCCCGTTTGAACTATCCCAATTCGACGCCTGAACCGTGCCCATTTTGACGATCTCGTCAAACGTGTTCGAGCTTCCCGTTCGAGTCGCCAAACGATTTGGTCTCGATGCCAGCGCGGTTGAGCATCGTGACGAAGAGGTTCGACATCGGTTGGCTCGGGGCTTTGTGGAAGCGGCCGGGGGTGAAGGTGCCGCCGCCGTGTCCGGCCAGGATGACGGGGAGGTTGCTGTGCGTGTGGCGGTTGCCGTCGGCAATCGCTCCGCCGTAGACGATCATCGAGTTGTGCAGCAGAGACCGGCCGTCGATGTCCTCGATCTTGGACATCTTTTCGAGGAAGTTCGCGAAGCAGGTGAGGTAGTACTTGTCGATCTCGGCCACCTTCTTGACCAGTTGAGGGTTCCGCTGGTTGTGAGTGAGGTAGTGGTGCCCTTCCGGGATGCCGATCTTGGGGTACGTCTTGTTGCTGCCGTCGTAGGCCAGGAGGAGCGTGGCAATCCGCGTGGAATCGGTTTGGAACGCCAGAATCAGCATGTCGTACATGAACTGCATGTACTCGGCGAAGTCGGGTGGGATGCCGACCGGAGTTTGAGCGTTCGTATCGGGCAGGCCGTTGAACTTTTCGGCCGATTTGAGTCGCTGCTCCATTTCACGAACGACGGTCAGGTACTCATCGAACTTACGGCGGTCCTGTGCGCCGAGCCGTCGTTGCACGTCGCCGGTCTCTTCCAACACGAAGTCCAAGATGCTCCGTTCGGTCTCTTGGCGGATGGCGTAGTTCTGCTTGCGATCCGCCTTGTCGCCTGCGCCGAACAAGCGTTCAAACACCAGACGCGGGTTCGGTTCGGGACTGACGGGCGTCGTGGGCGAACTCCACGCGAGGTTGTATTGGTACGCGCAGGCGTAACCGGAATCGCAACTGCCCGAATTTCGCACCACGTCCGACGACAGTTCGAGCGAAGGAAATCGCGTGAGATGTCCCAGCTTCTGAGCTGCGACTTGATCGACGGAAACGCCAACGTGAATGTCGCTGCCAGCCGTCTTGCGAGCGCGGGCACCTGTGAGGAACGTGGCACTGGCGCGAGCATGGTCTCCCGCCCCATCGCGTCCGGCGGTGGCGTGTTGATGATCGAGACCGCCGATCACTTGGAAATGCGGCTTGAGCGACTCCAGCGGCGACATACTTTCGTTGAGCGCGAAGTCGTCACTCGGAAACCAATGGTCCTGCTGCACGCCGTTGGGAATCGACATGAACGCCATCCGCAACGGCGCTCCCGTCGAGGTCGTTGCCAATCCCGACGCGGCCTTGGCGAGCGGGTCGGCCCAGGCCGAACGAGGCATCAACGACGGCAACGTCGGCAACGCGATCGACACTCCCACGCCGCGCAGGAATTGACGGCGACTGATGGCCAGTGCGCGTTGTTCGGAAGTTGGCATGTGCTTGGTCATGGCTTGTTTCCTATCGCCGGTTGTGAAGGGAGTGCCTGTTGGAACAGTCAGGAGTTCGTTTCGTATCCCGGTTGCGATTCAGAGTACGTCGTTTAACCGCGTGGGCAACGCCCCGCGCGTCGAGCGACGTGGAACGCGGTTTCGCCATTCGACGCGCGGGGCGTTGCCCACGCGGTTAAACGAGCGAACTCTTTCGATAATGCAGACTCAAAGATTGCGTTGCTTTTGGAACGGGGCCGACTCGATCACGCCTTGAATGAGGACGCTGAACTTGCCGCCGCTATCCGCCAACCGTCGCACAATCACATCGAGCGTGTGTTCGTCAGTCTCCTCAAGCCCACGCCCCAAGGCATAAATCAGCATCTTTTCCGTGACACAGCGATAGAAGTCGGTCGCGTGGCGGTCACGCAAAATTTTCTTGAGGTCGCGAATGTCGTGAAAGGTCTCGCCGGTGATGAGCTTGCCGGAGGCGTCGATCGGCTGCTGCTTTTCCTGATCGCGCCACATCCCGAGCGCATTGAAGTTTTCGAGAGCGATCCCGAGCGGGTCCATGCGGGAGTGGCACGAAGCACACAGCGCCGACTCGCGGTGAGCGGCAAGCAGTTCGCGCAAAGGTGGCTCGCGGCCCGCGAACTTCTTGGCCGATTCTTCCAGATCCGGAACTCCGGCGGGGGCGGGGGGAGCGGGCATCCCGAGGATGTTCTCCAACACAAACAGCCCGCGCTTAACGGGCGAGGTGCGTGTCGGGTTCGACGTGACCAACAACATGGAGGCGTGAGTCAACACGCCACCGCGCGGGCTTCCTTCCGGCAGTTTGACGCGACGCATCTCGCCGCCGCGCACGTTGGGAATGTCGTACAGCGCGGCGAGTTTCTCGTTCACGAACGTGTAGTCGCAGTCCAAGAGTTCGAGCAGGCTGCGGTCTTCTTGGACGATGTACTCGACGCACATCTCGGTTTCGCGACGCATCGCGCGACGCATTTCGTCGTTGAACCGGTCGGAGATGGCTCGCAGTTCTCCGAAGCGGTTGCGAATCTGCTCGTCTTCCGGTGAGAGCTTCTGGCTGAACGGCGCACGGCGGCGTTCGCGAAAAGTTTCCCGCAACTTTTCGTACTCTTCCTGATGGCCAAGCACCACGATGGGATCGACGGAGACCTGCGTCACGTCGCGCGTCCGCAGCCACTGCCCGGCGAAGTTGCGCACGAACTCGCCCGCCCGCCGGTCGCTCATCAGACGCTGCACTTGTTGAGGCAACCGCTGTCGCAACTCGCCCGCTTCCGCCAAGCGAATCAACTCGTCGTCCGGCATCGTGGACCAGAAGAAGTACGACAACCGCGAGGCGAGCGCCATTTCGTCGATCAACGAGAACGGCCCGCCACTCTGAGAGCCTCTCACCCCTCTCCCCGGCTCTGCGGGGAGAGGGGCCGGGGGTGAGGGGTTCTTGCTTAAGCTCTGAGACACACCATTCGATTCCAGCCGAAACAAGAATCGGGGTGAGGCCAGCACCGCGACCAGTGCGTGAGCGACGCCGGCCTCGAACGTCTTGTCGGGCCGCCGATAAACCTCTTCCGCCACTTTCACGAGTCGATCCACCGTCGCCTGCTCGACGTGACCTCGAAACGCGCGGGTTGCGAACTTTCGCAGGATCTCGGCGGCGTACTGGCGGCGATCTTCGAGTGATGTGGGCGGTTCCTCACGTGGGAAGAAACTGCCGTAGTTGCGAGGATGGACCAGCTTCTTCGTCTCCTGTGGCCCTTCGATCCGAACCGAGTTCACCTCGAACGACGCACTGGTCGCCCCACGATCAATGGCGACCAAGGCTTTCTCTTCGGACTCGGCGGGAACGTGTACTGGGGTGAGCTCAAAGGACAACTCGTGAGTTCCCGACGACCAGTCCTCCGTGAAGGGATAGCGATAGATTTTGTTCTCGTCCCAACCGTATTCGTGCTGGCTCCGCTCCTGGCCATCAATGCGGAAAACGATCGTGTAACGCGACGGATCGAAATCGAACGAGCCATGCAGCTTCACGGCCACGTACACGTCGTACTTCCCCGCGTCGTCGATCTTCACGACACGCTTCACGGTGACGGCCTGCTTCGACGACATCCGGTCGCCGTCAATCTTGCGGTCGCTGTCGCGAAAGTCGTTCCCCGAGAACTCTTGCTGCGGAATGACCCAAGTCACTTTGGGAACGGTCTGGTCCACGATGGTCTGCGCCGCCCGCAGATACTTCTCCATCAGCAGTGGCGAAAAACTGAGAGCATCGCCGACGTTGTCAAAGCCGTAGCCGGAATCGTCCGGCGGAAAGACCAGCGCCGCGTCGAACTTGATCCCCATCAAGTCATCGACCGTGTTGTCATACTCGCGCCGGTTGAGCCGCCTCACACCAATCCGCCCCGGATCGGGATCGTCGGGATTGATCGCGAAGGCCGTGAACTTGATCCAGTTGGCGATGGTCTCCAGTTCCTCAACGCTCGGCCGACGTTCCCCCGCCGGTGGCATCACTCCCGCCCGCAGGTTCTTGAGCACCTTCCACCACAACGCCCGATCCTTCACAGCGTCATCCAACGTGGTGAACTGATCCAGAGACAGCTTCCCTTCCTGCGTCGTCTGGCCGTGACAGTCAAAGCAGTACGATTTCAACAGCGGCCGAACATGCTCTTCAAACCGAGGTACTTCTTGCCGAGACACCTCCGGCGGCGCGGCACTCAAGCGGGAGCCAACGAGCAGCAAGGCCACAAGCCAACCGGGACCGTTGCGCCAAACGCTGAGTTGCAATGGAAACATGAGAGTGAGACTCGCGCTGGTCATGGTGAAGAGAGGCAACCGTGGAGTGATCGCAACGTACCGCACACCCTCTCGCATCGCCAACAACTTGGCGACACCATCAAGGCCATCGCCTTGTTCAATCTGGGAAATGGGGCATCGGCTGTCGCTCGCTTGTAGGACGGGCAGGAGTGGCCATCCTACAGGGGCGTCTCTGTTCTGGGGTCGGGTATTCAAATTTCAAAATTGGCCAGGAGAACAGCCTGATTACCGGGTGCCGCTTGGTCAGCCAATTTTGAAATTTGAACGCCCGACCCCGGCTTTATCGAAAAAGGGTTGTTTATCGTCCTCTGGCAAACTCGTATTCGTCGCCAATGATTTCGCCGGGATACGGTTGCACGGCAGGGAGCGTTGAGTTCGCCGCCAACCAGATGTAGAGGGCCAGCAGCACGAGGCCCACAATCGCGTCGATGTTGTTGGCTATCCACGAATCGTTTCATTTCTTGTCTGACATTGAAGTCTCCTTGGTGTTCACAAAAAAAACGCACAGCCGGGACAAGTCGGCCATGCGGGCTTTCGTGCGGCCTTGCGGCCGGTTGAGTCGTGTACAGCCGCTTGTCCACGGCTGTTGTGATTCACCACTATGCAGCGGATTAGGATCAGATCACGATTCCTTTTCAACTAGTCCCTCGCTCACGCACCTGTAGCATGGTATCCGCAGTGGCGGAAGTAGCGGCGGCATTCGTCGGGTGGGAAGTGATCGAGAGTTTGGCCGAGGAAGGCCCAGAAGCGTTCAATGGTTCGCGGAGACTCGCTGCGGACCAGCCATTTGAGTTTGGGGAAGACCAGTTCGATGGGGTTCAGGTCGGGACTGTACGGCGGCAGATAGACCAGTGTGGCTCCGACAGCCGTGATCGCTTCGCGGATGCCAGCCACTTTGTGCGCGGAGAGATTGTCCATCACCACGAGGTCGTCGGCACTCAGAGTCGGTGCGAGTTGTTGTTGGATGTAGGCCAGAAACAATTCGCCGTTCATCGCACCGTCGATCACCAGCGGCGCGGTCAGGCCGTCGTGACGCAGAATGGCAATTGGCTACGACCACGCCCTTCCCAAAACGCCGGGGCGTTCCACCCTTCTGGCAGAACACCATAGTGAAGTGAGGGACCACGCCGATCATCCGTCATTAGTTCGGAGACTTGTCGCGGACATTGTTGAGCTTGAACAGCAACCAACCCGATCCGTACGCGCCGATGCCGAACAACCACGACCACGCCAAGAAGATCCCCGAGACGGAACGTTTGCCTGGACCTTGGTTCGATTCAAACACAAACCACGGATCGAGATACCCGATCTGGAAATGCGTGTTCTGATCCGTGTCAGAAACACCTTTGAAACTGAGAAACGCAAAAATGCAGAACGCGCAGCAGCAATTCAACACGATCCACAACACCTTGCGAGTCACGTTGGACCGCGCGAGCCACCAAGTCTGCACCGCGACTTCCAACTGCGTGGGGGCCGTCTCGTGTTTGTCAGCGGGAGGCGTCGCGGCCAACTCGGGTGGCTTGGCCGGAATCAATGCTTTCACTTCCGGCTTGCTCAACTGAACCATCGCGTAAATCGCCGCAGGCAAACCAATGAGACAGCCCGGCGGTACGATCGCGGCTGTCAGAAGACAAAACGTGAAGTCGCCGTCGTCTTCGAGAGTCATCAAGTGCAGGGCCACGCCAACGACGTAATACACGATCCACAAACTGGCCAAGCTGAGACACGTCTGGGCGACTTGCCACCCGATCGGCTCGCCTTGCTTCAGCAGTTCCACGAGGACGCTGACATTGTGTCCAATCCATACTAGACCACAAACGGCGTCCATAATCCCGGCGATCAGAAGGACGATGCCCGCGAATCGGAGCTTCTCGCGCAAGGTAATCGCCGCCAATGCCGAATCCGGAATCACCTTGCACCACACGGTGAATCCGATGGCAAGGCAGACGACCAAGGCCAGCATCGCACTGGGAACGGCGACGGCGACCATCTGTAACGGCAGAAGCGCGTGAAGCAACAACGAGACCGGCAATGCGATTCCAACAAAGACCGCCAGCAGCGGAAAGAAGAGCACGTCGAGGACCGCGAGCGGCAAGCCGACGATTTTCCCACCGGAGCGTTTGATGTGACCGATGGATATTGCGCCGTAGATCGTCGTTCCGATCGGCGCGCCGGAACCAATCGCCAACAGCGCGCCCATGAAAATCGTGAACGCAAGCGGCGGTGCCTCATAGATGATGTCCGTCGGCAATGCGGTCCCATTCCAGACTCGACTCAGCCCGATGAAGAACAGTGTTGGAATGATCGCCAGCAACCCAAACAGCGCCCAGACCGCACCGGCAATCGCGAAGCGGCTAAAGCGTGGACGCGGCAGAGAATCGGCAGACTTCAATTCCGGAGGCACTCCCACTCCCAGCAGCGATTTGAATCCCTCTCCTTCCGATTCAAGCTTCCGAATGTCACGCCGCGTGATCCCGGCACCCATTGTTCTTACCGACCAATCACAACTCACCCACGATTGGCCGTCGATAGCGGGTGACGTCCGCACGGTGAGTCGCGTCGCGATTTTTCGGATGTCAGTCTCCCACAACCCGGCCCACTGGCCACCTCGCTGGAAAACACAGACCTCTGGTTGTTGCTCAACCAATTCATAGCCCAATGAAGAAAAATGAAAGATCGCCTGACGTGCGACGTCGTGCGGCGCGGCAACCAAGAAACGCATCTGAGCCAGCGGCGTCCCGCCTTCGGAGCCGCGTCGTTCGTTTGGGGTTGCTCCACGCGCAAGTTTTCGCCACGCGGCACGACCGACGACGAAGCCGACTACGGACGCGACCAGCACATCGATCCAAATGAACGTGCTGAGGGGGCGGTTGGCCGGATCGGGCGCAATGATGTCTTTGAGGGCACCGGATTCATAAACATAGCCGGTGTGTGTCTGGGTCCAAAACACGATTTGCCCGACGTGCGTCAGCGCGAGCACGACACCCGCGATCAAGAACAACTTGAGCAACAGGAAAGCGATCGAGCCCTGCGGCAGTTCATTCGGAGTCATGGCAACGCGTGCCATCTCGCGTAATCCATCTGGTGGGTCTCGCCGCTCAGCCGACGTTCGCGGCTGCGCGGGAGTCGTGCGGATCGCGTCAATCTCCGTCTTCACATCGCTGGCGTGCTGGTAGCGTTGTTCCGGTTCGGCCTCCAGCGCGCGGAGCACGATTTCGTCGAGCCGCACGTCGATCTGCACCTTTTTGGAGGGCGGGGCAAACCGGCCGATCGGCAGTTCGCCCGTAAGCAATTCGTAAAACACGACGCCCAGCGAATAGATGTCGGCGCGGTGATCGACCTGCCTCGCCCCCCGCATTTGCTCGGGAGCCATGTAGCGCAGCGTCCCCATCACCTGCTGTGTGCCGGTGAGTGACGCATCGACCGATTCGTGGCCCAGCAGCTTGGCGAGGCCGAAGTCGGCGATCTTCACTCGGCCCCGTTTGTCGAGCAGGATGTTCTCGGGCTTGATGTCGCGATGGACGATCCCCTCGTCGTGCGCATACTGCAGCGCCTCGCAGATTTGCGGTACGATCGCCAGCGCCTGCTCGGCTGACAGCTCACGCCGTTCAATCAACTGCCGCAGGTTGAGGCCATCCACGAACTCCATCACGAAGAAGTACAGGCCGTCCGCCTGACCGACATCATGAACGGTGACGATGGAGGGGTGATTGAGCCTCGCCAGCGCTTTTGCCTCGCGCGTAAATCGTTCGGCGAATGCCGGATCGTTCCCGACTTCAGGCGGCAGGATTTTCACGGCCACGAACCGGTCGAGACCCTTCTGCCGGGCTTTGTACACCGCCCCCATGCCGCCTCGGCCCAGCAGTTCGAGAATCTCAAGCTGTGGAAACAATCGGCCAAGTGCGGCGGGTGTCGGGGGCACAAAACCGGACGACGCCAGCCGCGTCGGATCGGTGGCGGGGTCTGACGCAGCGACGGATTGGCTGTCGAAAGCCGCTTGGAGCAGGCATTGCGGACACAAGCCCTGCGGTGCATCGGCCGGAAGTTCGGCGTGACATTTCGGGCAGCGGGCAGGTTCGGTCATCGAGGTCGCTCCTGAGTCGGGAAGGTTAACCTCTTCTACAGCCAAACTCAGCGAGCGTTACAAACTTTTCTGGCGATCAGCGACCAAGGGCCTCGAACAGTCGATGGATCTCGTCATCGACCTCCTGGGCAGCGGCCACCGTCTGCGCGACTTCGGCTCGCAGCAGTTCGCGGTAACGCTGGCGGAGTCGATGCGCGGCGACTTTGATCGCACCAGCCGTCATGCCGAGTTCACCGGCGACATCGGCGTAAGACGCTTCGTCGCGCCCGCCCGTCAGAAATTGCTTGAGCGTCTCGAACGTCGGTCCTTTTCCGGCGGCAACCTGTTCGTCCCGCAGGCGCGCCAGCACCCGATCCAGCAGGGTGATCGTCCACTCGCGCTCGAAGATCCGCTCCGGCGTCTGATCGTCCGCAGGTTCCAGGCTCAGCCGTGACTCGCCCGAATCGAAATCGAGCGACAG
>JAYVDI010000365.1:0-4280 GCA_043749505.1 Schlesneria sp.
TCCCAATCCGCGTGGCGTGCAAGCCTCAATAGCCGTCCCTGGCGTCAGAGCATCCGCGAAAATCAAGCTATTACTCCCAAAACGGCACCAATGTCCAAATGACCTAGTGCAACAGTCCATGCGAAAATTGCCTCATCCTCAGAAGACAAATTGGCGTGGTTCTTTCGCTGAGCACATCATCCCGGTAAAATCCGCGAAAATCCGCTCCCGTAGCTCAGATGGATAGAGCGCAGCTTTCCTAAAGCTGAAGTCGCAGGTTCGACTCCTGCCGGGGGTACATTTGAAATGCTGAGAGCCCGTTGCTTGTCGCCCCCCTCGAAATATAGGGGGGCATTTTCAACGTTGTACAAGTGCGAAGTCGTTCAAGGTGTTCCGCAGCACTCAACATTCTGGCATGCGGCACGTCAGGGCCGTTCGACGAATTCATCGACATTGAAGAGAACGCTGATCGTTGCTGCCAGGGCGGCCACCTCCCCCGGTGCGAGGTGTGGGTTGACGGGGCTTTCGCCGACTCGCGGGGCTTGAAGAGCGGCTGCCGGTTGCTGCTCAAGTCCCTTTCGCCGTCGGTCGAATCCTCGCACCAGCACTGACAATTCCGTGTCGCTGGGTGGGCGAGACAGCACGCGGTGGAAAGCCCACGTGATACGTGACTCTGCCGATGCGCCGCCGCCGCCGCCGTGCAGAGCGAGTTCGGCGAGGACTCGCGCCGCTTCGAGATAGGTCACGTCATTCATGAGATTGAGGGCTTGCAGCGGTGTGTTCGTGCGTGGGAATTTGACACGGCAGAAATCGCGGCTGGACGCATCGAAGATGGCGAGGCCCGGCGTGGTGACGGTTCGCTTCTGATAGGTGTAGAGGCTGCGGCGATAGAGACTCGCGCCGTGATCCTGCACGTAGACCGAGAACGGGCCAGGAACCGTCTCCGCACTGAGTTCCTCCCACAGACCGGGCGGCTGGTACGGCTTTACACTCGGTCCACCGAGCGACTCGATCAACAGGCCACTCGAGGCCAAGGCCGCGTCACGAATCATCTCGGCTGAAAGTCGAAATCGCGGCCCGCGCGCAAGCCACCGGTTGTCGGGGTCTCGCGCGAGCAGGGCCTCGTCGATGCGGGCCGACTGCCGGTACGTGGCCGATGTGACGAGTTGGCGGAGCGTCCGCTTGGTGTCCCAAGCGGGGCGGAGCGAGTGTTTCTTGCCAACTGTTCGGTGTTCAGGAAGAGTGCCTGAGTTTCCTGATTCTTTGTCTTCACTGAAAACGGAATGCTGAACACCAAACTCTTTTCCCTCGAACTCGACCGCTAGCCAATCGAGCAACTCTGGATGGCTGGGCAAATCGCCTTGAACGCCGAAGTCTTCCGAGGTCTTGACGAGGCCGTTGCCGAACAGCATTTGCCAGAACCGGTTGACGGTGACGCGCGCGGTGAGTGGGTTGTCGGGCGCGACGAGCCAGCGTGCGAGATCGAGACGATCAAGCCGCGTGACCGGTGAGCGCGAGTCTCCTTCGGGGCGATCCGACACCGGCAGCACGGTAGGGAACGCTGGCCAAACGGCTTCACCCAGCTTGTTGTATTCGCCACGGGTCAGGATGTACGTCTCACGCAGTCCCGGCACGTCCTGCATGACCATCGTCGTCGGGATCGTCGCGAGATACGCCTCGTAGCGCGTACGCGAATCGAGCACTTGCTGCTTTGCGCGGCGTTCAGCTTCTGGTGCGTGATGTCTCAAGTAAAACTCCCGCAACTTGGCAATGTGTGCGGGCAACGCAATGTTGCCCAGCTTGCCGGCGGCAATCTCCGAAACCGTGTCTCCCGCCGCGAGGGACTGCGCGACCTCATCGGTCAGCCGGCCGCGATAGAGCCGCAGTTCATCGATCGCTCCCGTGAATGGTCCTGCGCTGCCGCCTGCTCCGATGAGGAGCGGCAACTTCACGCGGATCGGATTGCTGAGCAAGTCGATGATGATGGTGAGTTCCGCGCGTTCACCATTCACGCGAATCGAGACGCCTCGCGCGGCGCTCGATCCGTCGTAGGAGACGAACACCTGCGACCAACGGTCGGTGGCGAGCGGCTCTTTCGTCTCGACACGGATCAAGTCGTCGAGAATGCGCCCGGCGAAGAGGGCCTGCAATCGGCCGGACTCTTCGATGCGGAGTTCGTAACCGCGCGAGGCATTCTCGTGGTCCATGCGGGCGAGGATCGTCATCGCCTTGCCACCGCTCGGCTTCACCCAGCATGAGATGGCGAACGACTCCTCCTCGCCAAAGTCTCCGACATCTCCAGCGTCGAGCCACCGTTTGCCATCGAACTCCGCCGCTTGGCCGATGCGTCCTCCGATGAACTTCGCGGAACCGTCGTGCCACGTTGCGTCACTCGTTTCGTAAGCGGGGGCTTCAACACGCACGGCTTTCGCTTTGTCGGTCATCACGGAGGGCTTCACCCACCGCAGCACGCGGTCGTCGCCATCAAACGCGATCACGGAATCCAGTCCGTCATCGAAGCTCCAATCAACGGTCTTCCCGCCGCTGGCGATTTCGGCGGCCAGTCGCGTCATCCCCTTCTTCACGTTCGGAACCAGTGCGTTCCAGTTGACTTGTGCCGCATCAACTTCACGTTCTAACGCCGTCAGTTTGAGTTGTTGGTCGGCCGTCGGAGCGGGGAGGTATGGCATCGAGTTGCTATTGCGGATGTACTTGCCCGGCTCCGGGACTTGATTGAAGAACGCGAACAGTTGGTAGAACTCGCGCTGGCTGATCGGGTCGTACTTGTGATCGTGACAACGGGCGCAGCCGATCGTCAGGCCGAGCCACACAGTCGAGGTGGTCTCGACACGATCGACGACGTACTCGACGCGAAATTCCTCGGGGATGATGCCCCCTTCGGCGTTGCCACGATGGTTGCGGTTGAAGCCGGTCGCGATAAGCCGGTCGTTGGCAACCGTCGGCAGTGTTGCCGGTCCTGTCCCCGCGCCCCTCGCCTTGGAGGGGAGAGGGCTAGGGTGAGGGGTTCTTCCGTCTTCGCTTGCTCCCTCTTTCTGCGGTGGAAAAACCTGTGGTACGCCGTTGTTGAATGGGGGAGCGTTTTCACCATTCAGCCCGCTCACTCTAGCCCTCTCCCCCGTCCTCGGGGGAGAGGGGACAAGAGAAGCATCGCCGTTGGAGGTATTCCCGCTTACCAGCAAGTCTCCCGCCAATTGATGCACCGTGAACTCATCAAACGGCTGATTGCGATTGAAGGCGTCGATCACCCAGTCGCGGTATCGCCACATGAACCGAGGTCCGTCGGTTTGGTAGCCGTTCGTGTCGGCATAGCGCGCGGCGTCGAGCCAGATCGTGGCCATCCGTTCTCCATAGCGGGGCGACGCCAGCAGCCGATCAATCAGTTTCTCAAAGGCATCCGGCGACGAGTCGGCCGTGAACGCATCGACCTCGTTTGGTGAAGGTGGGAGGCCGATGAGATCGAACGACACGCGACGTAGCAGCGTTGTTCGGTCTGCTTCCGGGGTAGCGACCAAACGCTCTCGATCAAGCTGGGAGCGAATGAACAGATCGATCGGACTGCGCGCCTCTTTCGATTGCATCGTTGTTGGAGGAACCACTGCTTTCAAGGCGATGAAAGACCAATGCGGCTGATAGACCGCTCCGTCGTCGAGCCATTTCTTCAGCAGATCGATCTCGCGCGGGGAAAGCTTCGCGCCGCTCTTGGCGGGTGGCATGACTTCATCCGGATCGGCTGACATCACGCGACGGAGGGACTCGCTGCTGGAGCTGCTGCCGGGGGCAAATGCCCGCGATCCCCCATCACGTTCGGCCACAGCCGACTCGCGCACGTCGAGTCTCAGTCCGGCCTGGCGTTTGGCCGAGTCGGGGCCGTGACAGGTGAAGCACTTGTCCGACAGGATCGGTCGGATGTCACGATTGAATTCGACGCGTGGCACGACTGGCGATTCCGCCGCAACCAGCGCGAGCGGCCCGCTCATCGCCGCGATCAGTGTCAGCCAACAACTCGACCGCAAGACCGATACGTTCATCACACAACTTCCGCTCAGGGAGAGGCCGATCAGCACGGAAGCAAGCTAGCCACACGCCTCAATGCTCGCAACCGCGTTCGCGTCCTGTACCAACCCGCTGTCTGAGCGAGCGGCAATTTCAAAACCATGCAGGCCATGATCTGCCGTAGACGCACATCGGAGCGCGGGATGTAAGGATCGGGACCGTGACAACTTTCCGAAGTGAAGCAAGCTGCAATCAGCCGCAGTGGGGGAGCCCCCGGTTGGGGGGGG
>JAYVDI010000366.1:0-6385 GCA_043749505.1 Schlesneria sp.
TGTCGAAACGGGTCACAACGTCGCTCGACGCGCGGGGCGTTGCCCACGCGGTTAAACAAAGATTCCAGTAGTCCTGCATTGTTCACGAACGAAGTGCCCCTGAGAACGAGTGTCTCCCATGAACAGTGCTGCACCGCCTCGCCTAGATGATCTGCTCGCGCTCAACCGCGAGATCATCGCGTTGGTGAAAGCGGGGATTCCGCTCGAACTGGGTTTGCGCGGGTTGAGCGGCAGCGTGGCGTCTCGATTGAGCGGCCTCACCGCGCGATTGGCCGATCGGCTGTCGAGCGGCCTGTCGTTGCCCGAAGCCTTAGAGCAGGAGGGGCCAGCCGTTTCCTCGGTCTACACGGCGGTCGTCGGTGCGGGTCTGCAATCGGGACGGTTGGGTGAGGCCCTCGAATCGCTGACGCTTTCGGCGCAGGTCAATCAGGACGCGCGGCAGCGGATCGCGCTGGCACTCGTCTACCCGGCCATCGTCATGGTGATCGGTCATGCACTGTTCGTGCTGTTCGTGCTGACGGTCACGCCCGCGTATCTCTCCACCGCCGAGATGTTTCGTTTTCCGAACTGCCTCGCGTTCGATGTGCTGCGCGTGTTGCACGGGTCCGTGCCGATCTGGGGGTTGTTCATTCCCGTCGCGCTGGTGGCGTCGTTGATCGTGATCCTGCTGGTGCGCGGCCCTCGGGCGGGAAGTCTGATGGCGTGGAGCCTGATCCCCGGCGTGGCCTCCGTTCACCGTTACTTGAACTGGTCGCAGTTCGTCGAGTTGTTGCGGTTGCAAGTCTCACACGGACTGCCATTGGAGGCCGCGTTCCGCCGCGCGGGCGAAGCGACCGACAACCGTCGTCTGCAAAAAGCGGCTGCGCGTGTGAGTGATGAGTTGCAGCGTGGAGCCTCGTTGGCGGAAGCCATTCCTCAGGCGAAGGCACTGCCACCGTTGATGCGCTGGATGCTGGCCACGTCCGAACAACAGGGGACGCTGGTCCAGACACTGGAACTGTTGTCCGCGTCGTATCGCCGCCGCGCCTTGCAACGGGCGGCGCTGTTCAAGACGTGGCTTCCCGTGATCACGACGGTCTGTGTCTCGGGTGTCATCGTGCTGGTTTACAGCCTGCTGTTCTTCATTCCGATGACGGAACTGTGGAGAGGTTTGATGCACGAGTAAGTGAGAGAGAAAGCCGGTGTCAGGTGGTTCAAAACCTGCTTTTGCCTCAAAAAACTAGCCCGACGCGCAAGCGAGGGCTGGGCAGTCGATGACGGTGAAGCCCTCGCTTGCGCGTCGGGCTAGTTTTGAAATGACCCCGAGTTGTACGAATGTCCATCCCCTTGAGGATCATCCCCCATCATGTCTTCGTCACACGACGATCGCCCGGCGAACCGGCTGCGTGCTGCGGACGTGGAGCCGGTGTTGCAACAGCTCGACACGGCCGCGCGGGCGAAGTTGCCAATCATTCCGGCGCTGCGGGCGTTGGCGGAGGAGACTCCGTCGGGCCGAACGCGTCGGGTGCTGAGGCGGCTGATCGAGCGATTGGAACAGGGGGAGTCGCTGTCCGATGCTCTGTCCACCACGGACCTGCGAGTCTCACCCGTACTGCGGATGCTGTCGCTGCGCGGAATCCAGATGGGACGGCTCGACGCACTCTTGCATTGGACGGTCGAACAAACGCGACGCTCGAACGAACTCCGTCGGCAACTGTGGGCGTCGATTGCTTACCCGGCGGTGTTGCTCGGGATCGCGATGAGTGTCACGGCATTCATCATGTTTACCATCGTGCCTCAATTCGCAAAGATCTTTAGCGACTTCGGTACGGAGCTGCCGGGGATCACGCTGTTGGTGGTGAATGTGTCACGCTTCGGGCTGGAGTACGGAGGCTTCTGCCTGGCGGGTCTCGCAGTGCTCGCAATGATTGTGGCTTGGTTGTTCGCCTGGCGTGGCCACTGGCTGGTGACTCAACGCTGGTCGGGAGCGATTCCGCTGATCGGTCCACTGTTTCGGCTGGCCGCTCTGACCGAGTTCTGTCACCTGCTGGCCGTGTTTGTGGAATCCGAACTGCCGCTCACGGAAGGAGTCCTCGTGGCGGGGGAGTCGAGTGAGGACGACTGGCTGCGGCAGACGAGCATTCAATTGGCGACGGACATCAACCGCGGAGTCGGAGCCGAAATGGCGGCGCTCACCTGCGGCTTCCCTTCGACTTTGGCTCATGTCCTGCGCGAGACCTCGTCACCGCAGACACTGGCCGACGCACTGCGCGGGTTGGGAGATGTTTATGCCGCTCGCACCGATGTCGGTTCGCGCCTGTCGTCGTCGATCATCGAACCGTTCGTGATGGTCTTCACCGTCGTCGGGTTGGGAACCATTGTGATTGCCCTGTTCATGCCGCTCATCAAGCTGCTGAACGATTTGAGTTGAGTCGAACAAGAGTGCCTTCCAACGTAGGCCGGACCCCTGGGTCCGGCCGTCAGAAACAGCCGGACCCAGGGGTCCGGCCTACACAACGGAACCGCTGACATGGAACAGTTGATTGGAGCGTCGATCTTTCTGCTGCCGGTGGTCATTTTTGGCGTGGCGCTCGTGTTGCGCATCTCGTCCGAAATTCAGCCCGAAGCGTCGTGGTCGGGACAACTGCGGAAGCAATTGTTTGTGTCGAGCTACGCCACGCTGGGGATTGGCCTGTTGATCCTGCTGGCCACGGCGCTGCTCGGGCGACCGATCGCCATGATCGTGTTCGTGCTGTTTCTTGCCGCCGCGACTCAGTTGGTCGATATCGAATTTCGGATGGCCGCCACACGCCGACGCGGGCAGGAGGTCGAACTGCTCTGGATGCTGGCGACCTCGATCCGCTCCGGCCGTAATCTCGCCGATGATGTCGAAGCCTACGCCCGTGGAAGCTGGGGAGACCGGCACAAGCGGTTGCTCGAACTGGCGGATCGGATGCGCCAGGGGTTGCCGCACAGCGAGCTGGCCGTGCCGCAGGGGTTGCTCTCCCGATCGGCGACGTTGGAGATTCAAGCCGGCTTGCAGGCGGGCAAGCTGGCGGAAGCACTGCGTCATGCGGCGGTCAAGCGGACTCAACAATTGACCGACGCCAACGACACCGTGGACGCGCACGCGGCGATCACGTACCCGCTGGCGGTGATGTCGGTGATGGTGCTGATGGTGGGCTTCGTCATGTACTACATCATCCCGAAGTTCAAGAAGATCTTCGACGACTTTGGGACCGAACTGCCGGGCCTCACGGTCATGCTGATCCATGTTTCGGACATGGTGGTGAACTACTGGTACTTGGGACTGCCGTTGCTCTATCCGGCCTTCGTCGCGGGGGGAGTGATCTCGAAGGCTCACTTCGATGGTTGGCAGGTCTTGTGGCAGAAGTGGGGCGGTTGGTGGCACGTCCGGCCGCATACGTCCGACATCCTTCGTTCTTTGGCCAGCACCGTGGCGATGGGTGCCCCGCTCGAACGGGGACTCGATCCGTTCGTGAGTTCCTCGGGACCGGTCCTGTTGCAGCGGCGGGCGGCGGCGATTCGGTTCGGTCTGGCGCAGGGCGATTCGTGCTGGGGATTGCTCGAACGCGAAGGTTTCTTGATCACGCGCGAAGTCGTCCTGATCGAGGCGGCTCAACGCGCGGGCAATCTGGCGTGGGCCTTGGAGTTGCTGGCGGAGAGCCTCGACCGCCGTTGGCTGTTCCGGTTGGCGGCCGCGATGGAATTGTTGCGACCGGTGGCCATCCTGGCCCTCGGCGTCATCGTCGCCTTCGTCGTGATCGGCCTGTTCATGCCGCTTGTCAAACTGCTGAATGACCTCAGTTGAGGAGACTGATTTCGTGGGAAATGCTGAACTACAGATGAGAACTGCCACCGCGCGATTCGCGTTGCCCGTTTCGTTTAACCGCGTGGGCAACGCCCCGCGTGTTGATGGGCGAAACGAGTTTGAATGCCGCTCGACGCGCGGGACGTTACCCACGCGATCAAACGACCGAATCGGGCAATACAAAGTCGTTCGGCCATTTGAAGGCTGTAAGCGAAGACCCCTCACCCTAGCCCTCTCCCCGCAAGGCCGGGGCGAGGGGACAAGTAGGCGCATCGCTGGTTTGCGCGCGCGGCGGGGCTTCACGCTGGTGGAGTTGATTTCGACCTGTGTGTTGCTGGGCGTCGTCTTCTCCGTGTCGATCCCGTTGCTGGTGACGGTGGCTCGCGAGCGGCTGTCGGCCGAGCAACGGCAGTTCGCGTTGCAGCACGCGGCCAATTTGCTCGAACGCGCCGTCGTGAAAGATTGGTCCGAATTGCCGCCCGGCGAGCAAACGCTCACCGCCACTCCACCCGATGTGCTGGCGATGTTGCCCGGCTTGGAGCGGTATCTCACCGTGGCCGAGTTGCCCGAAGTGCCTCGTTCCAAACAGGTCACTGTCTCGATCCGTTGGCAGGGCCGCGCGGGAAAAACCGTCGCACCCCTCGCGCTGTCGGCGTGGGTCTATCCGACTCAGGAGGGCCAGCCGTGAAGAGAGCGCACGTCACAACCAATGTCACACAACACAACCTTGCAAAGAATCAGGTGAGCCAAGCTAATGTCACTCAGATAGAGGTTCGCGGTCTGCCAATGTCGTCTTTCGCTCCACGAAAGAACGCCCTTTCGCGGAGCGAAAGGCGACAAAGTGAGTGCCCTTGGGCGTCAGCCCTCGGATGCTTCAACTCTTTGGCCGTAAAGAGTCCGGGGGCTGACGCCGCCCGGCTCACCAAGGCACAACGGCGCGGGTTCACGCTGATCGAACTGATGGTGGTGATCGCCATCATCACCGTGATCTTCAGCCTCTTCGGTGCCGTGTTTCAACGTCTGTTCCTGTCCGAACAATCGGCGATGCGCGCGGCGCTCATCGAACAAACGGTCTCACGCTTGGCCGATCAGTTTCGACGTGACATTCACGCGGCGACTTTTGCGGAGATTGACACCCATCGAGAGGGAGCGACCGGTTCGTTGGGTCTGTTTGAGGCAAATCGTGATCAACCCGCCATCGTGTACGTGATTCAGACCGATGAAGTCCTCCGCGAACGACGCGCTGCTGATCGCAGTGTCTCGCACCGTGAAGTCTATCGGTTGCCCGATTGTCGCGTCGCGTTTGCCGTCCAAGTGGCTGAGGCCGAAGTCTCCTTCATCAGCCTGTCCATCGAGCGGCAGCACAGCACGATCACACCGCAACCGCAGGCCACCCGCCCATACAGAACGCTCGTCGTGGAGGCGGCTCTCGGGCGAGACAACCGGCTGACGACGAGCCTCAAGCCCAAGCAGCCCGCCGCAGCGCAGGAGGAGTCGAAATGAAACGAGTCATTCGCCGCACCGGATCGCTTCAACCGTCGCCGCGCCGGGGATCGACGCTCATCTTCGCGTTCGTGGCGTTGCTCATCGTCTCGATGTTGGGGGCATCGCTGATTCGCACGGTCACGTTGTCGAGGCAGCAGCTTCAGCGCGAGACGCTCCACACGCAGGCCGTGCTGCTCGCTGAGTCAGGAGCCGCACGGGCCATCGCGCGACTGAACGCCTCATCTGATTACACGGGTGAAACGTGGTCCGTCCCCGCCGAACAACTGACCACCGGACGAACGGCTTCTGTCCTCATCATTGTCGCACCCGCTGCCGCTCACCCCGAACAGGCACTCATCGCTGCCACGGCCGAGTACCCGCAAGGCTCACCGACCGCGATCCGCATCACGAAACGAATCACGGTCACCACGTTGAAATCACTCTCGCCCTAGCCGATCCAAAACACAAAGTGTGCGGGTGAGCCGGGTGGCGTTAGCCCCCGGACACTCGGCGAGGAAAGAAAGAGTCCGGGGGCTAACGCCCAATGGCACTGACTTTACCTGCTAGGTAGCAGGCACATTCCATGTGCCGTCTGCAAATTGCAGGGAACGGCACATGGAATGTGCCTACTACATTCTAAAGTCAGTGCCATTGAGCTAACGCCGCCCGGCTTACCCGCGCAACTTCCATTTCAAACCCACCTCGTTCGCAGGAGAAGATCATGTCCACCGTTCGCATTTCTTTATCGTCCCGTCACTCTCGCCGCCACGGCTTCACGTTGATCGAGTTGCTCGTCGTGATCGCCATCATTGCCGTGTTGATCGCGTTGCTGCTTCCCGCCGTTCAACAGGCGCGGGAAGCCGCGAGGCGGACGCAGTGCAAAAACAATCTGATGCAGATCGGCCTCGCCCTGCAAAACTACATGATGGGACACGAAGTCCTGCCGCCGGGAACACAGAACGCCACCGGGCCGATCGTCAGCAAAGAGGACACGACTCAGTACCACATGGGCTGGATTACTCAGATTCTGCCGTATGTCGAACAGCAAAACGTCTACAACCACATCGACTTCACGCAGAGCGTCTACGC
>JAYVDI010000367.1:0-19809 GCA_043749505.1 Schlesneria sp.
GTTAAGCTCACTCGGCCGATGATAGTGCAAAACAGCGCGAAAGTAGGTTGTTGCCGGGTTTTTGGCGGCTTGCAGAAATGCAGGCCGCTTTTTTTATGCGCCGCGATGATCTTGGCTGATGACACAGCAACGGTGTCCCGGTGTGAAAACCGTTGCTGTGCGAGCTGGACGTGCCCGAGTCGCCGCCGCTTGAAAAGCGTACTTCTCGTCTGTGACCAGCCGGACCAACTCACGCTTGAATTCGCCGTGACTGGGGCGATGACTCCGACGGTGTGACACAGACTTCTTGCTCATGGAAAACTCCTTTCAGGAAACCATCCTAGATCCCCCGCCGGAATCCGCCATTACTGGCCCATCGCACTGGCCCGAAGCAACTTCCCGATATTGGTAGTCTGGCCCCCTTGGCCCGGACGAGTGCGTCCGCTGCCATCATCAACGTTTTCGTCCGGACCAAGGGGGCCGGACTACGTCACCGCAAATCGGGAAGTGATTTCGGAACAGTTCCTAACAAGGCTAACTTAGTCCTCCGGCAGAATTCGGCGCAGTCGCGCAGAACTCGGACTCAGGACCGGGCTTGGTCGAGGTTCGAGCGTCGCGTAGAGTGTCGCGGCTGCTTCTCTCAGATGAAGTGAGCGTTCTCTTGGGAGAGTCTCCTCATGCCTGCCCGCCCTGCGAATTCGCGATCATTTCCACCGCTCGTTCATCCGCGAGGCGACTTGCTGAAGCTCGGCGGGTTGGCCGCTTTAGCGGGCGGCTTGGTGTCTCTGATGCCGTCTCCCGCGCAAGCCTCCTCACCGCATAATCTGTGTGGCGCAGGCAGGTGCTTCTGGCGAGCGAAGCAGGTCATCATTATTCTGGGGAGTGTTCTGGCCGCGATGGGATGCGGCAGTCGCGAGACGGTCACCACCGAAATCCGGCACGAGAAATCGGCACCGGAAAAACAACCGCAGTCACTCGCGTTTCCAACGATGAAGGAGGTGCGAGAGACCGCAGTGGAAGTTGTCGTTCCCACAAATCTCTCGTTTGTTGATGTGTCTCAGGAGCACGGCCTGCATTTCCGCTGGCCGGAACAACCGCGGCCGATGGTGGCGCTCGATGCATTCGGTGCAGGTTGCGCCACGTTCGATGGTGACAACGACGGCTGGCAGGATGTGTTGCTGGTGGGAGATCCTGCTCCGGCCCTGTTCCGGAATGTGGGTGGCGGTCGTTTTGAAGAGATCACTCTCGAAAGCGGGCTGAAGGCGGTCGCGGGACATTGGACGGGTTGCGCCATCGGTGATTACGACGGAGACGGACTGCTCGATGTGCTGCTCACCGGTTATCACCAACTGGCGCTGTTCAAGAATGTCGGCGGGCTGCGATTTGAATTGGCCACGGAGACGGCGAAGCTCGACCCAACGAACCACGGGCAGTGGGGAGCCAGCGCGGGTTTCATGGATCTCGACGGTGACTCGTGGCTTGATCTCGTGATTCTGAACTACGTCATCTACGGCCCAGATTCGCAGAAGTACTGCGAATACTCACCCGGAGTGCGATCGGGCTGCTCTCCCAGAACGTACCCTCCCGAACGCGGCCAGATTTGGCGGAACACCGGCACGGGGGCTTTCGAGCTGGTCCCTCCGGAGCAGGGAATGCAGCAGACTCACGGCGTGGGATTGGTGCTGGCGTTTACGGACCTCGACGAGGACGGCCGCATGGATTTCTACATCGGCAACGATGGCGTGGTCGCCGACCTCCTTCACAACCAGGGCCAGATGCGGTTCGAGAACATCGCGTCCGTGGCGGGTGTGGCCACGGACGACAACGGCGGTGCGGTCTCGGCCATGGGAGCGGATTGGGCGGACTTCGATCGCGACGGGAGGTTGGATCTGGTCGTCACCAACTGGCAAGGTGACTCGTTCGTGATGTTCCAGAACTTGGGTCATCAATTATTCCTGAATTGCGCGAAGCAGACCAACGTGGCGCGCGCCACGAAGAACCGCTTGGGCTTCGGTGCCAAATGGCTTGATTTTGAAAATGATGGCTGGCCGGACATTTGTTTCGTCAATGGGCACGTCTATGACAACTCGGCCGAAATTCATGGACCGAGTGTTCCGTTCCGGCAGTCGATGTCACTGTTTTGGAATGATCACGGCCGGAAGTTCAGCGACATTGTTCCCCGCCTCGGAGCCGACATTCAGCGGCCGATGGTGGGCCGTGGTTCGGCAACGGCCGACTTTAACAACGATGGTCGAGTCGATCTGCTGGCGGTCGATTTTGAAGGGCCAGCAATGCTGCTCGAGAACAGAACCGAAACAAATCAGCATTGGCTGAAGTTCGACCTGCGCGGCAAAGCTCCCAACGTGTTTGCCTACGGGGCGCGCGTCGTGGGGAAAGCTGGCGACCAGATCTGGCTGGCAGACGTGTCGCCAGCGTCAAGTTACCTCTCTTCAAGCGATCCACGCATTCACTGGGGGCTGGGTGATCTCGCCACGCTCGACACCGTGACGATCCGCTGGCCTTCCGGTTCCGAGCAGACGTTGCACAACGTTGCCGCTGACCGCATTTTGCAAGTTGTTGAAGAGTAATCGTAGCGGCAACGATTCACACGACGACTCTTTGATTTGAAGAACGCGTGTTTGCGTCGCTCTGGAAGTCGTGGACATGTTTGTCAGGTCCGACAGAAGTCGAATTTGGCGAGCAGGGATGGCTGGACAGACGTTGTTCCATCGCAAACAGAAGCTCGCGAAGAACACAGCGCGGCCAAGGATGAAAGATTGTCCCGAACGGCACCACACCTTCTCATCCTGCTCACGCACGCTCGACCCGCTTGCGAGGCATGCTTAAACTCGCCGCCATGAAACGAGCACTGATTACTGGCATCACGGGGCAGGACGGTTCGTACTTGGCCGAGTTGCTATTGGAGCAAGGCTACGAAGTTCACGGGCTGGTCCGGCGAGTGGCACTCGAAGACGCGAGCCATCGGTTGTCGCGGCTGATCGGCATCCGAGACCGCATCCAGCTCCATGCGGCGAGTCTCGAAAGCTTCCCGTCGCTGTACAGCGCGGTGAACCGCATCCAGCCCGATGAGCTGTATCACCTCGCCGCGCAGAGTTTCGTGTCGTACTCGTTCGACGATGCGTTCTCGACATTCCGCACCAATATCGACGGGACGCACTACGTGTTCGAGTCGATCAAACAGGCGGCTCCCCAGTGCAAGGTCTACTTCGCGGGGTCGAGCGAGATGTTCGGGAACTCACCCGAAACACCGCAGCACGAAGGGACCAAGTTCTCGCCACGCAGTCCGTATGGCATCTCAAAGGTCACGGGTTACGACTTGGCTCGCAACTATCGCGAAGCCTACGGACTGTTCGTCTGCTCGGGGATTCTGTTCAACCACGAGTCGCCTCGACGCGGCTTCGAGTTCGTCACGCGCAAGATCACATCGCATGTGGCTCGCATCAAACGGGGACTGATCCGCGAGCTTCCGCTGGGCAACTTGGAAGCACGGCGCGACTGGGGCTTCGCGGCCGACTACGTCCGCGCGATGTGGCAGATGCTCCAACAACCGCAGCCCGGCGATTACGTTGTCGCAACCGGTGAGTCCCACTCGGTGCAAGAATTTTGTGAGCTGGCCTTCGGGCATGCGGGGCTGAATTGGCAAGAGCATGTGAAGGTCGATCCCGACTTCTATCGCCCCGCCGAAATTCACCAGCTCATCGGCGACGCGAGCAAAGCCAAACGCGACTTCGGCTGGTCGCCGTCCGTCTCGTTCACCGACTTGGTGCGAATGATGGTCGATCACGATCTGAGCGTGACGTGAAATGGGCCTCTCCCTTGACCTCACACGTCCCTCGTCTTGAGTTCCACCTCGTGCTGATGGCTGTTCTGAGCGGGGCGGCGTCAGCCCGTTTTCAAAGAACCGGGGGGCTGACGCCGCCCCGCTCAGAACAGCAGATGAGGGCTGACGCCCAAGAATCACACTGAATCACACTGAATAACACCGGCACAGCCCCCAACTCCAACAGCTACCGATACAGTCGTTGCTGGGTGATATAGGTCTCGACGGCGCGGGGCACGAGGTAGCGAATGCTCTGACCGGCGGAGACCCTGCAACGCAGATCGCTTGCGGCCAGATCGAGTCCCGGCATCTGCACGAATCGCAACCGAGAGGCGGCGGGACCGAGTTGTCGTTCCAGCTCAGTTCGTTCTGGCAGCGGCGCGTCTCCTCGATTCACGGCGACCACCGTCGCCAGCTCGAGGATGCGTTGAGGCTCGCGCCAGTGAGGCAGGTCGTGCAGCGAGTCAGCTCCGATCAACAAGAACAACTCGCGCGAGGTATCTTCCGTATGAAGCTGCTCCAACGTCGTAACCGTGAACGAAGGGCCGGGACGCTCCAGTTCCATGCGACTCAGTTTGAAGTGCGGATGCCCCGCGATGGCGAACTCGATCATCTCGCAGCGCGCCTTGGCGGACGAGATCGTGGCCTCCAACTTGTGCGGCGGTTGAGCGGCCGGAACGAACCAGACTTCATCCAAGCCGCACTGTTCGCGACACTGCTCCGCCAACGCCAAGTGACCGTAATGAATCGGGTCGAACGTTCCGCCGTAAATGCCGAGTCGCATGGTTCACGTCTCATTTTTCGCTGGAGTTCAAGATTCATCCTGTCTTGTTGACCAAGCTGAGACGGTGCGTTCCGAGGACTCCACGCACCCTACCAGCCCGTCGATCACCCGCGCAGTGTGTTGAAGGTCCGATCACCCGCGTCGCCCAAGCCGGGGACGATGTACTTGCGCGAGTTCAGTTCCGGGTCAATGGCACAGACGTAGATTTGCACGTTAGGCAGCTTACTCGTCACGGCGCGGATACCGTCTTGAGAAGCGATGATCGAGAGAAGTTTCAGCGACGGGACTCCCCACGCTTTCAATGACTCCAACGCCGCCGTGGCCGAACCGCCCGTCGCCAGCATCGGGTCGAGGACCATCCCCACATCAACCGGGTCGGTGGCGGGAAGCTTGCTGTAGTACTGGACTGGTAACGCGGTCGCTTCATCGCGGTAGAGGCCGAGATGCCAGACTTCGGCCGACGGAATCAGATTCAAAACGGGATCGACCATCCCCAGCCCCGCACGCAGGATCGGGACAAGACCGATCTGCTGCGAGAGCCGTCGCCCCGTCATCGTCGTCAGCGGCGTGACGACCTCGACATCGCTTAGCTTCAAGTCCTGAGTCGCCTCGTACACTAGCAACTCTGTCAGCCGCTTGATGAGCGTGCGGAACTCGACCGGCTCAGTCGCCTTGTTACGCAGTCGCGCCAGATGGTGTTGCACGAGCGGATGACGAACTTCAACAACGTGAGGCATGGCAGCGTCCTGAATGAAGCCGCGCGACGAAGGGTGTCGCGAGCGCGGGCGATAGCTTATCGGGTCGCGTTGAGTTGGAAAGGCTCCTTCGCGCCGAAGCCGCGTGGACGCTCCCTGGAGCGACACGTAGAATCGGTCGCGACTTCACCCGTCCATCAGGACTCCACAACACCGTGGTTCGTTGATTTCACACGCTGCAACTGATTCGCCAGCCAGTTCCTTCACATCGTCATTCTCAAGGACTCACGCATGATGGGCTTCGCACGCGGGCTGTTGCTGGGCGGTTTGATCTGCGTGGCGACCATTGTGGTGGCTGAGGATGTGAAGCCCGACAAACCCACTCCGGACACGACTGCACCAGACAAAACCGTGCAAGAGCTGGCGGCTCAGGTGAAGAAGTCGGTCGTGGTGGTGACGTTTCGCGGACGCAACGGCGAGCTGCAGGGTCTGGGTGCCGGGTTCATCATCGACGCGAGCGGACTGATCGCCACCAACTTGCACGTCCTCGGTGAGGCTCGTCCGATCAGTGTCGCGCTGCATGACGGACGCAAGTTCGATGTGGTGGCCGTTCACGCGACGGAGCGTTCGCAGGACTTGGCGGTTCTCAAGATTGATGCCACGGAACTTCCGGCATTGCCGCTGGGAGACTCGGACGACTTGCAAGAGGGGCAGCCGGTCGTGGCGATGGGAAACCCGGTTGGACTCGAACGGAGCATCGTCAGCGGCGTGTTGTCGGGGCGACGCGAGATCGACGGGCGAGCGATGTTGCAGGTCGCGCTGCCAATCGAACGCGGCAACAGCGGCGGACCGTTGCTCGATTTGAAAGGTCGCGTACACGGACTGCTGACGTTGAAGTCACTCAAGACCGAGAACCTCGGGTTTGCGATGCCGATCAACGCACTCAAGCCGTTACTCGCGAAGCCGAACCCGGTGACGATGGACCGCTGGCTGACGATCGGCGTCCTCGACCCCGAAGAATGGACGGTCTCGTGGGGAGGCCAGTGGCGGCAGCGGTCTGGTCATCTCTTTGTGAGCGGGCAGGGGGCCGGGTTTGGCGGACGGTCGTTGTGCTTGGCAACTCAAGCCGCGCCGACCGTTCCGTATGAGATCGCCGTGCAGGTGAAGTTCGAGCCAGCCGAAGGAGCCGCCGGGCTGGTCTTTCATTCTGACGGAAGCGACCGGCACTATGGGTTCTATCCGAGCAACGGCGGCGTGCGGCTGAGTCGCTTCGATGGGCCAGACGTTTACGCGTGGAAAGTGCTGAAGGAAGTGCGCCCGCCGCAGCTCAACAAGTCTGGCTGGAATACGTTGAAAGTGCGGGTCGAGGCAGAGCGGTTGCTCTGCTATCTCAACGACACGCTGGTGATCGAAGTCGCCGATGCCGAATACAAAACCGGCCGTGTTGGTCTCTGTAAGTTTCGGCAGACGGAAGCGGAATTCAAAGGCTTTCGTGTTGCCGAGTCGATCGCCTCCAGCAAGCCCTCGCCAGAACTGGTTGAGCAAGTCACACAACTCGTGGGAGAACTCTCGTCGGACGCAAAGCCGAACAACGTGACAGCGACGTTGCTGAGCCAAGGACCGGCGAGCGTCGAACTGCTCGAACTGCAAGCGACCAAGCTGGAGCAGCAGGCGGCCCGCGTCAGGCAACTCGCGGCGGACGTGCAACTCAAGCAGACGCTGGCCGAGTTGGAGAAACTACTCGCGGTGAAAGACGACGCGCCACTCGACCTGCTCCGCGCAGGGCTGTTGATTTCCAAGCTGGACAACCCCGAACTGGAGATCGACGCCTACGTGAGCGAGGTCGAGCGACATGCCAGCCGCGCGGAAGCCGCTCTGCCGAAAGAGGCGACCGCGACCGAGCGACTTGCCGCGTTGAACAAATACCTGTTCGAGCAGCAGGGGTTTCATGGAAGTCGCACCGATTACGGCAACCGCTCGAACAGCTATCTCAATGAAGTTCTCGACGATCGCGAGGGGCTGCCGATCACGCTGTCGGTCCTCTACATCGAGATCGCCCGCAGGATGGGACTGAACGTCGTCGGCGTCGGGATGCCGAGGCACTTCCTCGCGCGACATGAGCCGAAAGAAGGGGCTTCACAACTCATCGATGTCTTCGAGCGAGGCGAACTTTTGACTGATGAAGCGGCCCAAACGAAATTCGAGTCACTCAGTGATGACGCTTGGCAGGAGTCGTTTCTCGACACCTCGTCGAGACGTGCGATCCTAGAGCGAATGCTCCGCAATCTGTTCGGCACAGCCGCCGCAGCCGAGGACTCCGAACGGATGCGGCATTACCTCGAAGCCCTCCTGTTGCTCAAACCCGATTCCGGCCGCGACCGGTTCTACCGCGCCGTGGTGAGCTATCAGACGAAACGCTGGGCACAAGCCGCCGCAGACATCGAATGGCTCAAGTCACACGACCCGGAAATCAGCCAGCAGGCGATCGACGACCTCGCTGAGGCGATTGCACGCGACGCTCCCAAACGAAACGAGTCTCGCGCCACAAAGGACGGTCAGCACGGCCCGAAATTCTGACGTTTCTGGCGGATGAACTCGACGTGGTGTGGGACGTGACCGGCGATCCGTTTGAGCAGCGTGGCCAGCGAGATCGGGCCGTCCGTGCTGTGAATGCCTTCGCGGTCGAAGGCGGTCGCATCGAGAGTCCGTAAGAATCGCGCGGTGTGCTTTCTCACGGAGTCGATCACGGCCAGTTCTTCTTCGAGATCGCGTTGACCATACGCCAGCTTCGCCGCGAACTGATCGGGATCACCGCCAAACAACGTCGGTCGGTCTTCGGCGACGACGCGCTTCATGCGGTCGGCGTAGACCAGCTCGAAGTCGGCGATGTGGCAGACGATTTCGAGAGGACTCCACCGTCCCGGCGGAGCAGGTGTTCGCACTTGCTCCGCGGTCAGTCCATGAACCGATGCACGCAGCAAAGCCGGGCCAGCGGTGTAGGTTGCCAGATGCTCTTCGATTTGTTGAGGGAGATTCGACACGAGGGAGCTTTCTGAATTGAGAGGGCAAGGGAGCGGAACGTGACATCTGACATAGCATGCTTCGTCGAACGATCATCGCTGCGAGAGTGGTGACGTTACAAGCTCGATGACGGGCAAGTTGAGGCTGATTTCAACGCTGAGACTCGACTCGTAAAAATCAAGAGTCACGGCCCGCCTGGGCGTCGCATAAGTCAAAACTTAAAGTTTCCTCACAGTCCCGCAGGGCAGGGCAGTGAAGGTGGTGAGCGACAGGAACGGCAGCTACCTTGGTGCCTCGTCTTGGACTCGAATCGCCCAGCGATGTCGAGTCCGCAGCGGCCGGACCGGCCTTGGCGTTCACGGGTCCGGCGAGTTGTTCTGGACGAGCTCACGGAAGAGTTGAACGCCGTACATGTGAGGAGTAGTGCATGTCATTCTTACGCAGCGGGAGCCTCGTTCTGGCTCTCGTCGCGGCGACCGCGACTTCGTTCGCGACTCGCCCCTCCGCCCAAGCCGACGAACACGAAGTGTCTCGTCTCACGTGGCGGAAAAGCTACAAACAGGCCGCTGATGAGGCCCGTCGCCGGAGGCGACCGATCTTGGTGAAGATCACCGCAAGCTGGTGCGGCCCATGCCGCCAGATGCAGCAACTGACGTTCACGGACGAGCGGCTGAAACGGCGGTTGCGCCGGGACTTCATCCTGCTCGAACTGGACGCCGATGAGCATCCCGATCTGATCGCGGGTTTCCACGTCGAGGCGTACCCCACGACGCTGGTCGTCTCGTCGGAACTCAAGATCGTGAAGCGAATGACCGGCTACCAATCGGCGGGCGACTTGGTGTCGGCACTGGAGTTGGTCAAGTTCACTCCGGATGATCCGCGTGACGGTAACGATCTCAATCAGGACGACTTGGAGGACTTGGACGATTCGGGCGCGGTCTCAGCACTGGCTGCGGTGAACACGATCTCGCTCGGGTTCGACGGCTTCTGCCTAGTGAGTCTGCTCGACGAGAACCGGCTGCGCAAGGGTGATGCCAGCCTGACGATCGAGCATCGCGGACAGACGGTCTGCTTTTTCTCGGACGAGCAGCGACAGAAGTTTCTCGCCAATCCGGATCGCTTCTGGCCGGCGGCCAACGGTCAGTGTTTGGTCAGCTCCAAGGAAGGCCGCCAAACCGAACTGGGCGATCCACGTGTCGGAGTCATCTGGCGCGGCAAGCTGTGGTTTTTCAGTGACCGCGAGATGCAGCAGCGATTTCTCGCCATGCCGCACCAGTACAGCGGCGAACTGTGATGCCGTGACGAGCTTTCTCGTCGCAGAGGGAATGTGATGGACGCGAAGTTGTGCGGGGGCACGACCGACGCAGCAGGGCTGGGGCTTTGCGAGTCCTGACTCCGATCGCTCGTTATGGGGAGAGCGATCGGCGGTCAGTGGAGCATCACAGCGCGGGATCTGCCCGACAAGAAGTAGACGACCAGTAGTACAGAAACATCACGCACTCGGCTTGATCACCAGCAGCGAGGCTTCGATTGACGGCAGGATGCGTTCAGCCGTATTGCCGAGCAAGTACGCTTCCATGCCGCGTCGTCCGTGCGTGCCAATCACGAGCAGATCGACTTCGTTCGCCGTGACGAACCGCCCAATCTCGCGGTCAGGCGATCCCGTCCCGATCTCGACCTGCATCCCTTGTTGAAGCGTGCGGTAGTCGCACAGCACGAGCTGCGCATGAAGCTTCGCTTCCGCCTCACTGCGCAACCGTTGCTGGCACGCGGCGATCTCCTGTTCTGAAACACCGGCGATGAGCAGATACGACAACGAATCGTCCTCCAGCACATGCAGGACGTACAGCCGCGCGTTCCAAGCGCGAGCCGCCGCGATTCCGGCTTGAAGAATCGGAAGCGACGATTCGCAGAGGTCTGTCGCAACGGCGATCTCGCGGATCTCGCGCACTTCATCCGGCTTCACGATCCAGACGGGGCACGTTGCCAACCGGAGGACCTTTTGGGCCGTGCTGCCAAACAGCAACCGAGTCGCCGCATCGCGCGAGCGAGTCCCGATCAAGATGAGATGGTGCCGATGCTCGGTCGCCTCATTGACCAATTCCTGCCATGCCTTCCCGAATCGAATCGACTTATCCGCCGCGATGCCGCGCTGGTTTGCGGCACTCACTTCCGCATCGAGCATTTCGCTGGCAAAGTCCTCGACCGTCTTCAGCAAGTTCTCAGGATCGCGCTCAATGAGTGATGCGGCCTGCGAAGAGATTTCGAGTACAGAACAAAATGTCACCGTTCCGCCCGAGTGAGCCGCAAGTTCCAATGCCTGCTCGATGGTCGCTCGTGTTTCGAGACTCAGCTCACTCGAAACAGCCCGGTCTCCGCGATGCAGATCGACGCCAACGAGAATGCTCGAATACTCCGACATGATGTCCCTGCTCCGACCCACGTCGCGTGTTCATCGCGCGGGTTGCGTCACGAGAAAGTCCGTTCCACTGGCGAATGCCGGTCGGACTATATCGACGTTTGGAATGGAGCGTCCAGCAGGTTGCGCTGGCAAAGAAAAAGAGTAGTCGGCTGAGAGCACAGGCGCTCGCCCGGCTACGGCCATCAGACCGTCTCCGGCTGTACCCCCAGCCGAACTACCCTTGGTGGACCAGAACACTCACTCGTGATGGTTCTGCCCGATTACGGCTCGCGCGAATTGCCTCCGTGCGGCGATCCTGTCGAAGTCTTTTCGACGGAAAAGAGGGAATTGCAACCGTCATGCCGAGCGACGCGACATTCAATGCCGCGCGGCGATCAAGGCGGTTTCTCTACAAAGTGATCCCATGAGATTTCGGATGTCCGCAGCGACGCGAGATTAGACCGCTCAGGCTTTGGGCACGCCTGACTACAAAGTCACCGCATGGACGGCGAACTCCTCGTTCAATCCGCCGCCGCGGAACAACTGCGTTCTGACAAGTTGCCTGCTACACTCCCGCCCCACTGTGCGACCGCCCTTCATTATCGGCACGAGTGTTCTGCGAACGTCTTCTGATACGGTTTCCTGAGCGATGTCTGACTCCTCTGATTCCCCCCGCGAACTGGTGTTGCTTGGGACAGGCACAAGCCACGGCGTGCCGATCATCGGTTGTCACTGCCCGGTCTGCGAATCGACGGACCCACGCAACAACCGGACACGCACTGGCGTCGCCGTGAAGACGCCGCAGGGGACGTTCCTCATCGACACCTCGCCCGAACTGCGGATCCAACTGCTGCGAGAACGGATCGACTTGGTTCAGGCCGTCGTCTACACGCACAGTCACGCCGATCACTTGTTCGGTCTCGACGACCTGCGGCTGTTCGGCTACCGGCTCAAGCACGCCGTGCCGCTCTACTGTGAAGAGGTTGTCGAGCAGCAGATTCGCGCGGCGTATGCCTATGCTTTCGCGCCAATCGATCCCGAGCTGCATTACGGAGCCGTGCCGCAACTCGAACTGCGGCGGATCGGACTGGATCCCTTCGAGTTACTCGGAGTGCAAATCCAGCCGATCCGGCTGATGCACGGGAACCTGCCGGTTCTCGGGTTCCGTATCGGCAACGTCGCCTTCTGCACGGATGTCAGCTTCATCCCGGACGAGAGTTGGCCATTGCTCGAAGGATTGGATGTGCTAATTCTCGATGCGCTGCGCGACGAACCGCACGCCACGCACTTCGGCATCCCGCAGGCACTCGCGGTCGTCGAGCGAGTCCGCCCGAAGCAGACCTATCTCACACATGTGTCGCACTATCTCGAATACACCGAGACCAACGCGCGGCTCCCCGCCGGAGTGCAACTCTCCCACGACGGGTTGGTGATTCCGTTCTGACGCGGGGGGCGTTCGCCCACGCGGTGGTGAATGAGACCTCTGAGCGGGGTGGCGTCAGCCTCCCGGTTTTTGGGCGTCAGCCCGTTTTCAAAGCACCGGGGGGCTGACACCGCCCTGCTCGGAAATATCTCACGCTTGGCCGCGAGATGTATCAACGAAATGAGCGAGCGACTGTGTTTCAGTCCGCTCGCTCACACGCGACGCTTCAATAAATCCGGGCACTTCGTTCGCCGCAGTCTTCAGCAAATCGCCGACTACTTGGTAATCAGAGTCGCGGCGGGAATTTTGACAGGCTTGAGGTCGTTCGCTCCCGCCTTGACCGTCACCTTGTACATCTTGTCGAGGTAGCCAACCTTCTCCTGCCAGACCGTGAAGACGTGATCTCCGACCGGCAGATCCTTGATCTCAAACGTCCCGTCGGTCTTCGTGACGGCGGCATAGGGATGGTCGAGGATCACCCAGTACGCCTGCATCCACGGGTGGATGTCGCAGCCCACTTTCGATGGCAACCGCTCCACGATGCTCACGGTCGGCACCGCGACTCCGGTACGATCATTCGGCGACACGATGAAGTTTGCTTGCTGGTTCTTCAGAGGATAAGTGTGCGTGTTGTGAGCCACTGCGTCACCCGACAGAACGCGTACCTGCTGATCGTTGCGAACCAGCAACACGTGAGGCAGGAACTGGCAGCCCTTCTGGTCGAAGACGACTTCCGCGTCTTTACTCTTCTCCAAGTCCGGGTGAACCTTGGCAGGCTTCTTCTGCAAATAGATCACAACATTCGCAACTCCACCCGACTTGGCATCGACCACGACTGACTCATCCGGCACGTCCTGAGCGGCACAGACGGCGGCGTCCTTTGCCGTGGCGTCGCCCTTCTTGTGATGGAATTTCTGAGGAACATCTCCGTCCGCCACAATCTGTCCCTTGATCGACCCCCAATCGCCCTTGGCCGGAGCTTGAACAGCAACCGCCACCGCAAGCTGTGCGACAGGAACTGTCGTCGCGGCAACAATCGGAGTCGCGGCTTGAACGGGAGTCGCCGTGGTGATGTCACCACAACCGACGGACGACAAGCAGAGGACCGCCGCAAGCGCGACCAGACTGGCCGACTCCATCGAGAAAACCGTCGTTGAGAAAACCGAAACCGTGCGCATCGCAATTCACCTTGTGAAAGAGTTGTCTGACGGGTGTGCCCCCAGCAAACGGGAGTAACCCATTTGACGGAAAAACTCGCGGGGCGGGAGGAACTTCAAGTTCCAGTGGGAAGGCCGGAGCATTATGGTCATCGGCCGACGAACGACAAGCTCTGCCGCCGTTTCTCCGGCCGTCGCCAGCGCCGCAATTTCCGGTCGTGCCCAACGAAACGTGATGACACAGAACGTGACTTGCCACCGCCAACCGCGTGTCACCAAGGTTGCTGGCCTCTTCCGAAATTGGCTGCTATTCTGCCCGACCTTCCCGTTTCTGAGCTTTGATTCGCGGCTTTGGGGGACCGGTGGCCATGATCTATTTGAACGTGATTTTGACGGTGAAAGACGCAGGCGATGTCCCGGAAATCCAATCGCTCCTTGCCGAGCAAGGCCGCCTGTCGCGCGCCGAACCGGGGTGTGTGAGGTTTGAGGTTTACCACTCGAACAACGACCCAAAGGTCTTCATTCTGAACGAACACTGGGCCGACCAGACGGCCGTGGATGCTCATCGCAAAGCGACGGCTTACACGACGATCTATCAGCCGAAAGTCCTGCCGAAAGTTGATCGGGTGCCGCACCCTGCGGAACTAGTTCAGTGATCGCAAAGCAGACAACTTGACGATCACTGTCCGATCAGACTGATCCGTCCGATCTGTCCCTTGATTTTCAAACGCCTCCAACAGCCACCTCCTCCACCAGAGCCATCATGCCTGAAGCCCTCAACAAAATTTCTTCCCGCATCACTCAGCCCCGTTCCCAAGGGGCGTCTCAAGCCATGCTGTATGCCACCGGCATGACGCGCGCAGACATGGACAAGGCCCAAATCGGGATCTCCAGCGTCTGGTACGACGGCAATCCGTGCAACATGCACCTCAACAAACTGGCCGACAAGGTGAAGGAGGGCGTTATCGCGGCGGGTATGCTGGGAATGCGGTTCAATACGATCGGTGTCAGCGATGGAATTTCGATGGGGACCGACGGGATGTCGTTCTCGCTCCAGTCGCGCGATCTGATCGCCGACAGCATCGAGACCGTGATGTCGGCTCAGTGGTACGACGCGAATATTTCGATCCCCGGCTGCGACAAGAACATGCCCGGCTGTCTGATGGCGATGGGGCGACTCAATCGTCCGTCGATCATGGTCTACGGCGGGACAATCAAAGCGGGATGTACTCCGCGTCATCCCAAGCTCGACATCGTGTCGGCCTTCCAAGCTTATGGCGAATACATTTACGGTCGCATCACGGACGAAGAGCGTCAGGAGATCATCGCGTGCAGCATTCCAGGGGCCGGTGCGTGCGGTGGGATGTACACCGCAAACACGATGTCGTCGGCGATTGAAGCACTCGGCATGTCGCTGCCCTACAGTTCATCGATCCCCGCGACCGATCCGCTGAAGGAAGGCGAATGCCTCGCGGCGGGCAAGGCGATTCGGATTCTTCTTGAACAGGACATCAAGCCGCGCGACATCATGACGCGGGCGGCATTTGAGAACGCGCTGGTCCTCATCATGGCGACGGGTGGCTCGACGAATGCCGTGCTGCACCTGATCGCGATGGCGCGGTCGGTGGATGTACCCCTGACGATCGACGATTTCCAAAAAGTCAGCGACCGAGTGCCACTGATCGCGGACCTCAAGCCGAGTGGCAAGTACGTGATGGAAGACTTGCACCACGTGGGCGGCACGCCCGCCGTGATGAAGTACCTGTTGGAGAAGGGCTTCCTCGACGGAAGCTGCCTCACCGTGACCGGCAAAACAATGGCCGAGAATCTCGCCGATCTGCCGGGCCTCGCCGAAGGACAGCGCGTCATCGTGCCGATTGAAACGCCGATCAAAGCCTCAGGCCACATCCGTATCATGCGCGGCAACTTCTGTCCCGGTGGAGCCGTCGCCAAGATCACGGGCAAAGAGGGCCTCATCTTCACCGGCCCGGCTCGCGTCTTCGATTCGGAAGAGGCCATGCTGAAGGGTGTCGAGGACAAGCAGATCCAAAAGGGGGATGTCATCATCATCCGCTACGAAGGCCCGAAGGGTGGCCCCGGTATGCCCGAGATGCTGACGCCGACATCAGTCATCATGGGTGCGGGCCTTGGAGAACATGTGGCCCTCATCACCGACGGTCGCTTCTCGGGCGGGTCGCACGGTTTCATCGTCGGCCACGTCACACCGGAAGCTCAGGACGGTGGCCCGATCGGGGTCGTGCAGGACGGCGACAAGATCACGATCAATGCCGAGACGAATCGAATCGACATTGACCTTCCCGCAGAAGAGCTCGCACGCCGTCAAGCGGCATTCGTCGCACCGCCGCTCAAAGCCACACGCGGCACGCTCTACAAGTACATTAAGAACGTGAAGAGCGCAACCGAAGGTTGTGTCACCGACGAGTGAAAGTGGCTGCGATACTCAGCGCCGTCAGCGTCTTTTGAAGTCCGGCTTTTCCTAAAGAAGCCGGACTTCCCTCCAGAGTGCGCCATTCCGAAAGGAAGTCCGGCTAACAACGCTAAGCCGGACTTCTGAGCGATACCCTGCAATTCCTTAAAACAAACACCCCGGTTGCCGAGTGGCAACCGGGGTGTTTTCGTTCGTTCGCCAGAGTATTTGAAACCACGTCACGCTGCGGCGCGGACGGGCATCTGAAGAATCTGCGGAGTCGAGCTGCCACACGCCGCCATGAACTCTTGGAAGATTTGCATATCGAGGGCTGATGACGTTTCGTCTTCGGGATGCCACTGAACGCCGACACAGAACCAACCCTCTTCAGTCGCTTCGTAGCATTCGATCACGCCGTCGGGAGCGTGAGCGGCAGCTCTGAAAAACGGTGCGAGTTGCTTGACGGCCATGTGGTGATCGCTGTTCACGCGAATCTCACCCGGTCCGTAGATGTCAAAACAGCGAGTCCCTTCGACGATGTTGATGATGTGACGGTTGTGGCGTTCCACGGTGTCACGGTGATGCAGAGCCTTGGTCACTTCTTCGGAAACGTGCTGATAGAGCGATCCGCCGCAGACCACGTTCAGCGTCTGCATCCCCGAACCGATGGCAATGATCGGCAGCCGCATCTCGACCGCAGCCTTCGCCATGCGCCGGTCAAAGTCTTCGCGTCGAGGTGGCATCGGTCGCGTATGCGGATGCGGTTCCAAGCCCAGTCGCGTTGGGTCGAGATCCATCGAACACCCGGCCAGGACGACACCATCGACGTTTCGCAACGCCTGCTTCAAATCGTCGTCCGAAGCGTAGGGCGGCATCAAGAACGGCAGTCCGCCCGCCGCACTGATCGAGTCGTAGTAGCCGGTATTGAACCAGCTCAACCCGACGGCGTCCTTGCGTCCGGAACGAAGTTCGCCATTGATGCCGATGATTGGTTTCTTCTGCATATCAACTCCCTTTTTGAACCGAGGCACATCCTTGTGCGCAGACCAAAAGCCACCCGTCCATTTGGTTCGCCCGGGCGCGACGCGCCCCCCTCATCAAACGAACCGACGGGCACCACCCCAACGAAGCATCTCGCTCATCGAACGAGCAAGTGGATGGTCGAAGAGACGACCAAGAAGAACGAGGAGACCGACACCGAACACAGGTACTGTCAGCGAATCCATTCAGCAGTCTCCACCCGAATCCTTCAGGTGACGGCGGTCGGGGTTTCAATGAAACCAGCCAAACCGAACGTTGTTCAATGGACCGATCAGAGGTGTTCCAAACACGACTGACACGGTCGTCCTCAAGCGGGCGGGACTCTAGGCAGGCCCTTGGGCGTTGTAAAGCAAACGGAACATTTTGCGGGAAGAATTGATCTGGACCACTAGATGGTGTGTGAGGGACCGATGCTCATGCAGTTCCCGCGATCACTTCTTCGGACGGAACGCTTTGATCTTCGCTTCATCTGTCGTGAGGAACGGTCCCTCCAGCAGGTCGATGCAGTACGGGATGGCAGGCATGACGGCATCGAGACATTCCTTGATCGCTTTCGGTTGACCGGGCAGATTCACGATGAGGGCTTTGCCACAGATGCCCGCTGTCTGGCGAGACAAAATCGCCGTGGCAACCTTTTCCAACGAGACCTTGCGCATCAACTCACCGAAGCCCGGCATCATCTTTTGACAGACCGCCTCAGTCGCTTCCGGGGTCACGTCGCGCAGAGCCGGTCCCGTCCCGCCCGTGGTGACGACGAGACAACAGCCCTCCACATCACACAGCTCGCGCAACGTCTGCTCAATGAACGGTTGTTCATCCGGGATCACGCGCGCAACCGGCTCAAACGGCGACGTGAGTACATCGGCAAAGTAGTCCCGAATCGCCGGGCCACCTCGATCTTCGTACTCACCACGACTCGCGCGATCCGACACGGTGACGATGCCAATGCGCGCCGTCATGCCTTCTCCTTTTCCACCTTCGCAGGCGCGGCTCCAAATTTCTTGCCAGATTTCTTCATGGCCGACTCAAACGCGGCACGGGCCTTGTCCCACGCGTGGTCCATCAGCGGGATATGGCAGGCTCCCTTCCCCTCGCACGAGTTCATGCCCGGAAGTTCTCCACAACCGCCCTGGCCCTTGCAGGCGTTGTTGCCACCGCACGAGGCATCGGCCATCGTCGCGCATGACCCGAGTCCCGCGCAGTCGTTCTCTTTGGTCCGACCAAGCCCCTTGCACGAGTTCAATCCGCGACAAACATGCGGCTCGTCGGTGATGAGCTGCTCAACGTCAGTCAGCTCCTTGGACGAAGTGGCGTTCGCGGCAACAGTGGGAACGCCAGCCGGACCACTCGGCGGGGCAGCCCCTCCACAACCAGCGGTCGCTCCCGCCAAAACGCCACCCAGTGCGGCCAGTGTCAGCTTGTGAAAATCGCGTCGATCCAATCCGTGGTGCATGGCATGCCTCATCGCTGTGTGTGAAAAAAACGAGTCGCATCCGCCGTTTCCCAAAACGCCGCCGACTCGTGCGACGCATGTTAGCCACCGCTCGGCGAGTTGTCTTTCGTCGGTTGCCGGTCCACCAAGTCACCGCTATGGTTCCCGCACTTTCCAATGCCTCGTTTAACCGCGTGGGCAACGCCCCGCGCGTCGAGTGGCGTTGGAGCGTGCTGCTCACGTCAACGCGCGGGGCGTTGCCCACGCGGTTAAACGACTTGGCGCGACCTCAACCTTCCGAGCATTCGAGCACAGTCCACAACCAACAACCTTTCATCCAAGTTCAGACCGAGGAGCAGCAGCGTGACGGAGCGAGTGGTCATTATTGGGTCCGGTCCTGCCGGATGGGCTGCGGCCATTTACGCCTCGCGAGCGAACTTGGAGCCGCTCGTGTTTGAAGGTGCTCTGACGGAAGAGAACCGGATGCGCGGGACGTTGCCGCTCGGGCAACTTTCCCTCACGACTGAGGTCGAGAACTACCCCGGCTTCCCCGGTGGCAATTTGACCCAATACTTGGAAACCGCGCTGCCGGAGTCTCAACGGCAGTTCATGGCACCTCACGGCGGACACGGCGTGACCGGTCCCGAGTTAATGGAACTGATGCGGCAACAAGCCAAAAACTTTGGCACGCGCGTCATCACCGATGATGTGCTGGAAGTTAATCTGTCGGTGAAGCCATTCCAAATCAGGCCACTCGACGGCGAAGCGATCACCGCGCACGCGATCATCATCGCCACGGGCGCACGAGCGAACTATCTCGGCCTGCCGTCCGAAGAGAAGTTCAAGAACTTCGGTGTCTCCGCGTGTGCCGTCTGCGACGGAGCGTTGCCTCGGTTTCGCAATAAACCACTTGTCGTTGTCGGTGGTGGCGACAGCGCGATGGAAGAGGCGAGCTATCTCACCAAGTTTGCCTCGATTGTGTACCTCGTTCACCGACGTGGCGAGTTCCGCGCGAGCAAGATCATGGCGCAGCGCGTGATCGACAACCCCAAGATCACCGTGAAGTGGTTCTCCGGCGTGGAAGAAGTCCTCGGTGACGAGAAGGGGGGCGTGACAGGTGTTCGGCTGAAGAACCTGCAAACGGGTGCGACGGAAGATGTCGCCGCGTCGGGCATGTTCTGCGCGATCGGCCACTCGCCGAACACCGACTTCCTGAAAGGACAGATCGCCACCGACGACAAAGGCTACGTCGTCTACTCGGAGCCATTCCGCACGAACACCAGCGTGGACGGAGTCTTCGCGGCAGGCGATGTCGCCGACAGCTATTACCGCCAAGCAATCACGTCCGCCGGAACCGGCTGCATGGCGGCCCTCGACGCTGAACGCTGGCTCGCAGGGCAGGGCGTGCATTGATTAAAACTTGTTTAGCCGCGTGGGCAACGCGTCGAGCGACGTTGGGGCCTGTTTCGCCCATCGGCGCGCCGGGGCGTTGTCCACGCGGTTGGACGACGCCTCGCCGCGACCGAGTGCTTAGGCTCGATATAGAAATGACGGTCACCGATTGTCGTGGTTCGCTCCGCGAACCAACGTCGGTTCGCGGAGCGAAC
>JAYVDI010000368.1:0-7301 GCA_043749505.1 Schlesneria sp.
CGGCCGCGCGCCACCCGCCTTGCAATCCGTGAGCGGCCGGTCTCTCCTCTCAACTAAAATGTCCGCACGCAACACAGCATCCGCGAACCAATCATTACCCAACACCCTTAGTCCGGACCCCTTAGTCTGGACTAAGAACCTGTCCAAGAATTACGCCGCCGTTTGTCGCCTTTCGCTCCGCGAAAGGGCGTTCTTTCGCTGAGCGAAAGACGACGTTGTTTTTGGACAGATACTAAGGCACCCCCGCATCGGAAACGGATTGCGGCCCCGGTCCCAAGGAACTTGCTCGAACGAAACGCCCAGATGCAAACGGCCGCTCACGGGAAGTTGTTTCAAGCCGGTTCCTTATGCAACCATTCGTCGTTGATTCGCGTGGACAACGCCACCCAAGCACCAGCAAGACATCGGACGAGGAACAACCCCATCATGGCCTCTACTCCCAATTCGACCATCCGCCGTGCAGCATCGCCGTGTTATGCGCACGTATTGGCCGAGAGACGGCAACTCGCACGCGTCGAACAGTTGGCTCAATTTGGATTGGCAGTCGGTTGGGTGTTCGCTCTCACGGGAGGGTTTTGCTGGCTGTGCGTCGTCAGTTCGCTCGATGTTCTTTGGCTGATACTGTTGCTAACGGGATCAGTCTTGGTCGTGCTGGGATCGTGTGTTCCTGAGTTGCTCGAACGACCGTGTCGTTGGTGGATGACTCTCGCACATTGGCAGGGGCGCATCGTGATGACCATCGTACTGACGGTTGTCTATTTCACTCTGATCGTCCCCGCGGGTGGGTTGCTTCGCCGACGCAAAGGAACCCATCCCTTTCACGCTTGGAATAGCTCACCCCCAGCCAAAGTACTCGGCTGGGAACCACTGCCGCAGCGGGATAACGCTCCATCATCAACCGTTGCTTCAGAAGATGGCTCACCGACGAGTTTCGTCGCGACTCGCGACAGCGCGTTCTCCGACCGAAGGTCGCTGCCGAGGCTGCTGCTGGCAACGCTCGGTTTCTTCTACGAACGCGGTCATTACCTGCTGCTGCCAATCCTGATCGTGTTGCTCGGCCTAGGCCTACTGCTCTTCTTCGTGCAGGGTTCCGTGCTGGCCCCGTTCATCTACACGCTCTTTTGACGTTCCCGAAAAAAGTCGATCTTGGAGTACCGTGGCGAGAAACGACGTAGGGGCCAGTTGTCGAGCCAATTCGGACCTGTTACTCCGAAATCGCATTCACGCTAATCTTGGCTGGCAAGTCAGCTTCAACTTCGATTTCTATCGTACTTCAGGAAGGACTTTTCATGGCAGATCACGCTCCTCGCTTTCTTCAAATCGTTGAGGCTGTCCGAGTCAATATCCGTGAATGCACGGTCCACGACGTGCAAGATCGGCAAACCCGCGGCGAACAGTTCCTGTTATTCGATGTTCGCGAAGAGAGCGAGTTCGCGTCCGGACACCTCCCGAGCGCGAGGTCACTCGGCAAGGGAATCATCGAGCGGGATATCGAGTCTCTAGTCCCTGATCCCGACACCGAGATGGTTCTTTATTGTGGAGGCGGTTTCCGCTCGGCGCTCGCGGCGGACAACCTCCAAAAGATGGGCTACACCAACGTCATTAGCATGGATGGCGGCTTCCGGGGTTGGAAAGAAGCCGGGCTGGCGATCGAAAAATAAATCAGCGTCGAACACGGTTCCACTTGATTCTGTAGACGCAGTTCACGGAGACAGAACGGTGTCTACAGAATGTTGCGGAAGGAAAGGTTGTTCGCTGCCACTTTATCGGAATGCACTGCGAGTCGATCGGGCGTTTCCTCAAATCCATGTCTCTTGGCCGCGACCGGGTGATTGGTGTCGTTCGGCTACGAGAACCCGCGTCGGTCCTTTCACAAGCTGGAACGGCTATGCTCCCGCCGCTGACGAAATACTTCTTGTGTGCTGTCGTTGTGCTCCCCGTTTCATCCGCGTTCGCAGACGCGATCACAACCACCCGCGTCGGCGAACTCCCCGTGGCAGATCGAACGGCGTGGGAGGCGTATCTGGAGAAATCCCGGATCAAGGCGAAGGCCGACCAGGCGGTGGTGCTGGCCGAGGCGGCTGCGAACAAGATGACCAATGCGCTCCGCGCGCCCAGCGGTGGAGATTTCAAACTTCCCGCTCCGGCTGGTGATCCGTGGTATGCCGGGGATGAGGCTCGCCTGCTGGCGAACGCGGTGCTTTCTTATCAGACCCCGGCAGGTGGATGGTCCAAGCATCTCGGCTTCAGCAAAGGCCCGCGGCAACCCGGCATGCAATGGACTTCGCAGAATGAACCGGGGCAGCCGGCGCACTATGTCGCGACCTTCGACAACCGCTCGACCACGGAGCAACTGGCTTTCCTCGCCCATGTGTGGCAGGCCACGAAGCGCGAGGACTGCAAGGCGGCTTTCATCAAAGGGCTGAAGTTCATCTTCGATGCTCAATATCCGAACGGCGGCTGGCCCCAGGTCTATCCACTGGAGGGCGGATATCACGACAACATCACGTTCAACGATGACGCCATGACGCACGTCCTCGAACTGCTCCAGGCCGTCACGCGCAACGATCTCTGCTTCGCTTTTTTGGACGAGTCGCAGCGACAACAGTCCGCAGCGGCGCTCGCGGCGGGAATGGATTGCGTGCTCAAACTTCAGGTTGTGCAGGCAGGCAAGAAGACCGTCTGGTGTGCGCAACACGATCCGCTGACGCTCCAGCCCGCCGCCGCCCGCCAGATGGAGCCGGCCGCGCTGAGCGGTTTGGAAAGCGCCCACCTCTTGCGCTTTCTGATGACCATCAACGACCCCAAGCCTGACGTCGTGGACGGCATCGAAGCCGGCTTGCGATGGCTGGACGACGCACAGATCACTGGCGTGAGCAAAACGAAAATCAACGGAAAGACGGTGTACCGTTCCGACCCGGCTTCCACGGAAGTTTACTGGGCGCGATTCTATGATCTCAGAACCAATCGCCCGGTTTTTCCCGGCCGCGATGGAGTTCTTTACGGCACGTTCGAGGAACTGGCCGCCAAGAACGACCTCGGCTACGACTACTACACGACCTTCCCGAACAGTCTCCTGCGGAACTCGCAGAAAAAATGGCGTAAGATGCTCGCGAGCCATGCGCAGAAGTAGCATCATCGCTAGCAGCGGTGCCAAACCAAACAATGCTACGGAGCTACTGAGCCGGACATTCTCGAATGGACGACCACTCGCCGTGGCCCGGAGATTGCGGTCGTTCGGCAACATCATACGCCCGCATCGGATTCGCACATGATTCTTGAGGTCGCCATCCTGAATGTCCGAGGCGGAGCCAGCGACGCGTTCGAGTCGGCGTTTTGTGAGGCATCCACCATCATTGCCTCCATGCCCGGCTATCATTCACACGAGCTTCGGCGCTGCATCGAGGCTCCGAGCCGATACCTCTTGCTGGTTCATTGGCGGCGACTCGAAGACCACACGGTCGGCTTTCGAGAGTCCGCCGAGTATCAGCGGTGGCGCACGCTGCTGCACCACTTCTACGACCCATTCCCGACCGTGGAGCACTATGGTCCGTCACTTGTCACGAATGCCGACTAGTGCTTTGTCACGTCTTGATTTGGGGGTTCAGTAAATCAGCCGGAACGCGCTAGCGTCCGGTTCTAACCGTGGGCTAGCGCCCGGCGGCTGATGGGTTCAACCCAAATTCTTAGCCGTGACAAAGCACTAGCCATGCGCTGTCGCGAACCCGGCCATCGCACTGGTTGCAATCGCGTCCTTTCGTGGGTCGGGTGGCTGAGCTGAGGTTGTTCGGCGGCAAAGATTTCGCAACATTCGACGAAATTTTGGAGGTTGACACTGAATGCTCGGTGTTTGTGAGTTCCCAATCTTTCACCCCCAGGGAGTATCCCATGACAACGGCCAATGCCTTCGGACGACTGTTCCCACCGGCGTCTTTCTGATTGTCGGCCTGTTTCTGTCGAGTTTCTGGAGCCCCGATCCGGTCCTGTTCATCGCGGCTCTGATCACGGCGGGGATGTGCGCGGCGTGGCTCATCGTCACCACCGTGGAGGTCGTCAAAAAGTTGCCAGTCGAACCTTCGACATCATCGCCCGCTGTGAAGTGACCAATCGGTGTGGCAGATCAAAAGACAGAGCGTGCAATTCGCCGGGCGCGGCGACGTGTCCGCCTCAACCGGAGAGATTTATGCGAACAGGATTCCTCCCGCGACTGGTTTGCGTTGTGCTCATGATGCTGCCAAACAGCGCTCGATCCGATGATCCTGTGGACGGGCGAAGACTCGTCGAGAATCAGCGCTTCATGGCGTTGGCAAATCAGCCGACGGGGTTGATCGTTCCGCTGTATCAGTATCCGGCCAACATTCATCGCAACGTCGCGTTCAATCGGTTGATGGACCTCAAGAAGGCGCACCCCACCGTGCCCGTGTGCGTTATCGTCAACCCGGCGAATGGGCCGGGCGCAGAGGCTCTTGATCCGAATTACGTCAAAGCCATCGACCGGTTTCACGGCGCGGGGATCGTGACGCTCGGCTATGTCTCGACTCACTTTGCTCAGGTGCCGTTGGAGCAAGTCCTCAAAAATATCGCTCTGTGGAAAACGCGGTCTTTGAGAATCAACGGCATCTTCCTGGATGAGATGACCAACGACGATGTGGCCGCTCACGTCGATTACTATGTGAGGGCCACGCAGACCGCTCGCGACGCCGGATTTTGGCCGATCTTCTCCAACCCTGGAACACCCACGCCGGAGCCGTATTTCAAGCGGCCCGCTGCCGATGTCATCATCATTCACGAGAATGAGACCTTCCCGACGGAAGAGATGCTGCGCGGCGATTACTTCGGCGGCTATGCCGACTACCCGCCGTCCACGCGAGCCGTCTTGGTCCACTCATTCAAAGCGTTTGACCGCGCGAAGTTCACGATGACTCGCAAGTACGTCCGCTGGATCTATGTGACTCACGATCGCTTCGACTCGAAAGCCGATCCCAACGACCCAAAGAACAACCCGTGGGACGAACTGAGCCTGCATTTGGAAACGATGTTCGATGAACTCAGCCGTCCGGCCAAGTGAGTTCACTGACTGAGAGAATCGACGTCTGGTGCAGTCAACCCGTCAGCAAGGTCTTGAGAATTCGAGTGATGGACGAGAGTACGGTCGCACAGATTCGCCAGACGGTGGACAATGTTTACCGAACAGAGTCACGGCGGGTCTTCGCTACGCCCATCCGACTGCCACACTTTGGTGGGGGGCAGGCAACTTTTTTCGCTCGCCATAAGCGACGAATCCGTATTTTAAGGAGGCAATGGAATGACGGAAGCGATTTCCGGTTCAACAGCAGGCGCGAACGCTGCGGAGACTGCGCTGCGGGTTCTCAGCTTGGAGAGTCGTCGGGCTGACGAGATGCGGTCGCTCATCGAACGACATGGCGGAGTGGCAACCGTTGCGCCCTCAATGCGCGAGATCCCACTCGAAGAGAATCCGGCCGCGTTTGCCTTTGGTGACGAACTGCTGGCCGGTCGAATCGACATCGTTGTCTTTCTGACCGGTGTGGGTGCGACCGCGTTGATGGAGTCGCTTGAAACGCGGTGGCCTCGCGCCAAGATCGTCTCGGCGATGGAACGTTGTATCACGGTGGTGCGCGGTCCCAAGCCAACCGTCGTGTTGAACAAGTGGGGCTTGCGAGTCGATCATCGCGCACCGGAACCGAATACGTGGCGAGAGCTGCTGGGCACGCTGTTGGATGCCGTCGATCTCTCCGGTCGCCGGATCGCGATTCAGGAATACGGCAAGCCGAGTGACGAACTTTACCGCGAGCTTGAATCGCGAGGAGCGAGCCTGCTGCCCGTCCCCGTTTACCGTTGGGCGCTTCCCATCGAGACGGCTCCATTGCGAGACGCCGTACAGCGCACGATCGCGGGCGACTTCGATGTCATTCTGTTCACGAGTGCCCAACAACTTCACAGCGTGCTAGAGATTGCTGGTGAATCGGGACAGTCGAGCGAGTGGCTCGCCGCAGCCAACCGCTGCGTGATCGCCTCCATCGGTCCAACGGCCACAGAAACACTGACGGAGGGCGGCCTCGGGGTCGATCTTCAACCATCACATCCCAAAATGGGGCCGCTCGTGAAAGAGGCTCTGGAAGCAGGAAGACGTTTGCTGGCCGGTAAACAAGAATCTATCGCATTCAGGTGAGTCTGACGCAAACCACACTCACCTTCGGCCGCGTGGAGTATGGCGGGCATTCCTCACGACGACGAACTCAGCGTTTCTTCGTTTTGAGTGGCGAAGTAGACTCCGCCTCGCGCTGTGGCTCAGTGACAGTGGCTCGATTCAGGCCGGTTTCAGTCAGGGCGGTCTACAATCGGCGGATGACGACGGTGCTACATGACAGCGCCCCACTCAACGGACTCGGCTCATTCAAATCGGCAACGCAAGGGAATCAGAACGATGTTTGGCAGCAGGCCATTTCCAGCGAAAGGTTCACTGCAAGCGGGAGCTTTGCCGTTCGCGTTGCGGCGCGCCGGAAAGTCGCGCCGCGCGGGAATGACGCTGATTGAAATGTTGCTGGCGTTGTCCGTGTTGGGCATCCTCGCGGCGCTCGCGTGGCCGAGTGTCCTGCGGATTCACAACGAACAGAAGATTGTGGACTCGGCGGAGAAGGTGCGTGCCCTCGTGGCTGTCGCTCGGATCAACGCCATTGAGAGCGGGCTGGCCTACCAGTTTCGTCACGAGATCGCGGGGACGCACTTTCTGGTCGTGCCGTTCGAGCGCGAGTTTGAAGCGGTCGATGCGAGAACTCAGGGTGCCGGAGCGGCCGAAGGTTTGGGACGATTCAGCAAGGCCAGTAGTGAGCTTCCCAAGGGCGTGAAATTTGGCAACTCGAAAATCGCGGCTGCGGGTGCGACATCCAGTTCCTCCACGACAACCGGCGGGAGCCAGCAGTTGGCTTCGGACGTGTTGAGTGGGCTGCCTCAGGCCGACAAGTTGTCGGGACTGTCGTGGTCGGGGCCGATCCTCTTTCAGCCGGATGGGTCTGCCATTGATGCCGAGTTCACCGTCATCGACGATCGCGGCCAGCAAGTCACGTTGAACGTGCGCGGACTCACGGGAGCCGTTGTGATGGGTCGACTCCAACGGGAGGGCCGTCCGTGAGAGTCGCATCTCGAAGCAACTCGAAGAGCAGCACGAAGTCCGGCTTTTCCGAAAGCCGGACTTCTCTTAAGGGTGAGCTTCTCTCACGGTTCGACACCGCCGTTCGTGTCGTCTTTCGCTCCGCGAAAGAACGTTCTTTCGCGGAGCGAAA
>JAYVDI010000369.1:0-5450 GCA_043749505.1 Schlesneria sp.
TTTCGCTCCGCGAAAGAACGTCCTTATCGCGGAGCGAAAGACGACACTCATTGCTGCGCCAGCCCTAAAGCCGGCCAGCGGATCGAGTGGTGTTCCCTCGCCACGGCGGTTGCTTTGGCGCGCGACGGTGGCAACCGACGAGAAACCAAGACATGATGCCGCCCGATCACTTTTGGAAGTGACGAAGATGGGGTGCGGGAACTGAGTCTCATTGTGGGCGCGACCGACGCATCTTGGAAGAACCTCTGGATGGGAACCTGTTCGATGGCCGATGCCAAGCAACCGCAGTTGATTCACAATGTTTACTTCACTCTGAAGGATGGGACGCCCGAGAATACTCAGGGACTGATCGCCGCGTGTGACAAATACCTGAGCGGTCATCCGGGCGTGGTCTATTACGCCGCCGGGCCACTCGTGCCGGACTTGGCTCGCCCGGTCAACGTCCGCGATTTTCATGTCGGGTTGAGCGTGGTCTTCGAGAATAAGCAGGCTCACGACGACTACCAGATCGCCCCGAGGCACTTGCAGTTCATCGAGGAGAACAAGCCGACGTGGGCACAGGTGCGCGTGTTTGATACGTACTCCGGGGCGTAGACGGCGGTGCCCAAGAGGAGAGAACGGCGAGCCGCATGCCGTCAGGCTGCGGGTTCTTGATCGTCGCAGGAGACCCGTGGCCTGACGGCATGCGGCTCGCCTCGAATATCTCGTTCATGGCCGTGAGGTATGGAACAAGCGGCAGGAATGGAACGGCAGAAGCCTCACGAGAGCGAGCGCACGATGGGTGACGATCACGGTAAGCCTCAACAACAACCGGCCAGACCAAGCGCCGTGGTCACGTTCGTGACGCGGCTGTGTGCGGTCGCGTGGTTTGGAGTCTTGTTTGGCGAAGTTCTGCCGCGCGGATTCGTCAAAAATGCGTGCATTCTATTTGGATCGCACGCGGCGGTGCTGGCGTTCGTCACCGCAGTCCTTTTTTGGGTGGTGCGACGGCAGGCATTGCTGTTCCTGCTGATGATTGCCTCCGCTCCACCGGTCGCATACTTCGCCGTCGTGATTCGGAACGTCGCAAAGGCGCGGGGTTGGATTGCATGAGTGGGCGGGTACGAGAAACGTCTAGGCGGAGTGGAGCAAGTCTTCTGGCCTACACCAATCCGCAGCGTGAGCAAGGACGAGAGAGATTTGTGAACGATGAACGGTCCGCTCATCCTTGCTCACGCTGCGGGTTGGTGTGGACCAAAGAAACGACCGGGGGCGTGTCAGGCGAACCCAACACGCCCCCGGATCAATACCTTACGACAAGAGCGGGCCAACGCCTGTCGCTCGGCGTCGAAATTGATTTGCAGTTTGTGTGCCGACGGCAGTGATGCTGGAAGATTTGCATGAGATCTGGAATGTCCGTTGATTTTCGGTGGTTGAGGCTTGATGTCAAAGTTTGCTGGCACGAGTGACTCGCAGCAATTCCATTCAACTGCGACATTTTGCTGTTTGATTTTTGGGGCGACGCGTATGTCGTCGTTGCTGGTCGGGTATGGTGTCAGTGCCTTGCTTACAAGCTGAGAATTTGAAGAGAGTGGCAATGAAACATTGCTCATCAAGACCCGGATGGCTCAATTCTTAAACTTCGCGATCTCGACGCATCAATGCTCCTCTGTCTCCTGACTGTGTGCCTCATTTTTCTCGATCTGACTGGCTGACTCACCCATGACCGAACCTCGCCCAGACGCTGTGACCTCGCATCCAATATCCGCTCGTCCCATCCCCTCCAGTCCGATGACCGTGCCGCGTTTCATGGCTGCTAAATCGAAGGGAATGAAGCTGTCGGTCCTCACCGCCTACGACTACTTGTGGGCGGGTCTGTTCGACGAAGCGGGCGTCGATGCGATTCTCGTGGGTGATTCCCTGGGGATGGTCGTGCAGGGGAAATCGACGACGCTGCCGGTGACGCTCGACCAGATGATCTATCACGGTGAGATGGTCGTGCGGGCTGTGAAGCACGCTCTGGTCATCGTCGATCTGCCATTCATGTCGTATCAGGTCAGTCCGGCTCAGGCAGTCGAGAATGCAGGACGCGTCTTCAAGGAGACGGGTTGTGCAGCCGTAAAACTCGAAGGAGGCGTGCATCAAGCCGCGACGATCAGGGCGCTGGCGCAGGCCGATCTGCCGGTGATGGCTCATGTCGGGATGCGGCCGCAATCGGTGAGACGGCTTGGTGCGATGTCGAAGGTCCAGCGCGATGAAGTCGAACTGCTGGCCGATGCCCGCGCCGCCGAGGAAGCGGGCGCGTTCGGCATCGTGCTGGAACTGATCCCGCGCGGCATTGCCGCCAAGATCACGAAGGCGCTGTCGATCCCCACAATCGGCATTGGAGCAGGCCCCGACTGCGACGGTCAGGTACTCGTCAGTTGCGACATGCTCGGGCTGACGGATGGGTTCCAGCCGCGGTTCCTCAAACACTTCGCCGACTTGCGCGAGACTGCGTTGGAGGCAACCCGACAGTACATCGCTGAAGTCGCCGGTGGTGAGTTCCCCGACGCCGCTCACTCGCACGAATAGGGTCGCACCGCTCTTCGTCGAAAGTTCATCGCAAGAAGTTGCGAGGCATGCGTCGAGTAGCTCTCATCAAGTCGGTTTTGTTCGGATTGATTCGCTCAGAGGAGAAGGTTCATGCCCAAGTTGACGGTGGAAGGTTTCGGCGAGTTCGACGTGGCGGAGGGGAAGCGGTTGGTCCTCGCGCTGACCGAGGATGCGGGAGTCGATCAGCTTCATGCCTGCGGTGGCAACGCGCGGTGTACGACCTGCCGCGTCGAGGTCATCACGGGTGAACCCGAAGCGATGACAATGGCCGAGAAAAACGTCCTCCTCGCCAAGGGAGTGACCGGCGTTCGGCTAAGTTGCCAGATGCTGTGCGACCGCGATCTAATCGTCCGCTGCACCAGCCGCTGGCACGGCAGCGGTCGCCCCGGCCCCGGCAATTTCCCTACCGCCGAGATTGCTCCATCACCGGAGTGGACGACAAAGTGAGGCTGGCAACTCGTGGAAGAGGTGTGTCATAGCAAAAAGAAGATCCCGCAATGATCGTGTGCCGAGAAGAACATCCAGGCCATACATTCACCTCGACTGCGAAGAGGTGACGATTGTCTCTGATCCCGAGTTGTTTGGCGTGTGTAGTCCGTTCAGCGTTTGTCGCAAGACGATGTGTGTCCACTGCGGAAACTACTTCCCGCTAAATCGAGTGGCGTGGGCTGATACAGGTGAGACTGTGGCCGCATTTCGTAGGCGAATGCTGCGGGCAGCGCCAGCTTGGTTGAGGCATTGGACGGTTTGGCTTGACTTTGTCACATGTGCGCTGCTCGGCGCATGTATTGGATGGATTGCTTCATTGTGGCTTTCGCCTCAAGACCCGAAGACGCCGGCGCTGCTTGGAGCGTTAGTTGGTGGTTCATTAGCTGCTTTGTTCATCACACCTTTCTTCGGCCCGCGGCTCATGGGCAGAGATTACAGCCAGATTGATTGAGGAATAAATGCGACCGATACAACTCATCGTTGTCTGCATCGCGATGATCGGAATGGTGACGTTCTCATCTGCGAACGCCGATCACATTCGAGAACTTCAAACTGCGGCCATCGAAGCCAACAAGGCGGACTTCGGTCACTGGGGACACGACGCGGCAAACTATAAGCAATGGGGTTCACACACCAATCGGCTGATCCCGGTCTACACGTTTGGAACACTCACGCCGAGAATCACCGACAAAGGAAGTTCGCCACCCGAGAAGCTCGGTCCCGTCGATCTGAGGAACTTCAACGGAGCCAACAGTGCGTACCGGGACGAGGCGAAACTGAGGAGGCTGTACGGGCGGGTTCCCACGCACACGCTCAACCCGGCGGCGGAATACCTCGATCAGACGAACATCTACGACCTGCAACAGGCGGCGTTCGATAGCGGCCGCAAGTACGTGTTCTTGGTGATCTTCGACGGCATGGATTGGAACACCACGCGCGCGGCGGCGATCCACAAGACGCAGTCGATTGCCTACACGGGCGGTCGTGGAACGGGACTGCACTTTCAGGACTACACGGCGGGCGGCACGACGCAGTTTGGGTTCATGTGTACCAGTCCGCACAACGCGGGGACGAAGAGCGATCCGAGCTTGCAAACGGTTCTCAATCCGGGTGGCACGATGTTCGGCGGTTACAACGTCGAGCACGGCGGTCCCAACCCGTGGACTCCCGGCAACGATCCGCCGTACCTCATCAGTAAGTCGGCCAACAAGGCGTTTCTCCATGCGTATACGGACTCATCCAGTTCCGCGTCGAGCATGACGGCGGGCCTCAAAACCTATAACGACGGCGTGAACATGGACTACGCGGGGCAGCCCGTTCGCACGATCGCACACTGGGCACAGGAGCAGGGTTTCTCGGTCGGAGCCGTCACGAGCGTCCCCATCAGCCATGCGACACCCGCCTGTGCGTATGCTCACAACGTGGAGCGAGATGACTACCAAGATCTCACGCGCGACATGCTCGGGTTGAAGTCGATCGTTCACTCGGAAGAACCGCTCTCAGGATTGGACGTGGTCATTGGAGCGGGCTTCGGCGACGTGCGAAAGAAAGACGGTACCGAAGCCACCGAAACGGAACCGGCCACAAGACCGGCGGGTTCCAACTTTGTTCCCGGCAACGCGTACTTGACCGACGCCGACTTGAAGGCGGTCGATGTTCGGAACGGAGGCAAGTACGTGACGGCCGTCCGCACGAAGGGCATCAGCGGGAAGCAACGTCTGCAAGAGGCGGCTCGCGAGGCGACGGCAACGAAGAACAGGCTGCTCGGTTTTTATGGCGTCGGCAAAACGAAGCACCTCCCGTTCGCCACGGCTGACGGCGGCTACAACCCCACGATCGGTCGTGCCGGGAAGGATAAGATCGAGAAGTACGAACCGGCCGATTTGGTCGAGAACCCCAAGCTCACCGACATGGCCTCGGCCGCGATCGAAGTCCTTTCGCAAAACAAAAAGGGCTTCTGGCTGATGGTCGAGTCGGGTGATGTCGATTGGGCCAACCACGACAACAATCTTGACAGCTCGATCGGCGCGGTCCTCTCCGGAGACGCGGCCGTCAAGACGATCACCGACTGGGTTGAGAAGCACAGCAACTGGAATGAGTCGCTCCTCATCGTAACCGCCGACCACGGTCACTACCTCGTACTGGAAAAGCCCGAGTTGCTGATCGCGCCAAAAAAGAAGTGACCGTAGTCGGGACTCCTAGTGCCCTGTCACGGCTAAGAATTCGGGTTGAGCCCATCAGCCGCCGGGCGCTAGCCCGCGGTTAGAACCGGACGCTAGAGGGCATTTCAAAACCTGTTTTTGTCTCGAAAAACTAGCCCGACGCGCAAGCGAGGGCTTCACCGTCATCGAATGTTCAGCCCTCGCTTGCGCGTCGGGCTAGTTTTG
>JAYVDI010000370.1:0-14013 GCA_043749505.1 Schlesneria sp.
GGTTCAAAGTTCATTTTTCGCCGCGAAAAATGAACTTTGAACCACCTGACACCGACTTCCCCCCGTGTTTTCCCGGCCCACACGATACCGCCCGTTTCATCCAGAGGTTCCCTGAGATCACCTATGCAGATTTTGTTGGTCAATGACGACGGCATCCACGCCCCCAGCTTGTGGGCGTTGCACGAAGAATTGGTGAAATGGGGTGATGTCACGGTCGTAGCTCCGTCCACGGAACAGAGCGGTGTCGGGCACTCGATCACGTTTTTACATCCGCTGCTCGCGCACAAGGAACTGCGACAAGGGAAGTTTGTCGGCTGGAAGGTCGATGGGCGACCGGCCGATTGCGTGAAGCTCGGCATCCAGCAACTCTGTCCGACGCGGCCCGATGTCATCGTGAGCGGCCTCAACGCGGGAGCCAACGTCGGGCTGAACGTCCTCTATTCCGGTACGGTCGCGGCCGCGATGGAAGGAGCGTTCTTCGGCATTCCTTCGTTCGCGGTGTCGCAGTGGATGGATGGGCCGCCTGATTTTCAGGCCACGTCGCGGCGAGCCGTCTCGCTCTGTCGCCAACTGTTGCCACGGTCCAAGACCGGCCTCGTTTGGAATCTCAACTTTCCGTCCATTCATGCGGAATGGCCGCGCGGCGTGAGGTTCGTCGGCATGGAGGCACGTCGCGCGAATGAGGGGATCGAGGAACGAATCGATCCGCGCGGACGGACTTATTACTGGAGCGGCCTCAACCCCATGAAGAGCCATGTGCTGGATGACACCACCGATGTGAAGTCGTTGCTCGACGGCTACATCACGGTGACGCCGCTGCAATTCGACATGACTGCCCAGGCGGCACTGGCCGAACTGCGCAGCGAGACGTGGGAGGTGCCAGTACCATGAACGAACAAGGGCGCGACTCCACACAATTCATCGTCACTGACGAACACGCCGGCAAAACAGTCCTCGCGGTCCTGCGCGTGATGCGACCGGGCGAGTCCTGGTCGAAGCTGCGGACGGAACTGCAAAAGTCTCGCGTCTCCCTGAACGGACTCGCGTGGCTCGACGAAGGCCGGCGCGTGGCCACCGGTGACGTGATCGCCATCGGTGAGCAGTCTCTTCCGTCGCCACCGGGCACAGAAGCCGTGCGGATTCATTTCGCCGACGCCCATGTGGTCGTGGTCGAGAAACCGTCGGGCATGATGACACACAGACGGCCCGAAGAACGGAACTGGTCCGCGGCACGCAAGGCCCGCCAGCCGGCACTTGATGAAGCAGTAATTCAACTCCTTGTGAATCGCGCGTTGCAGCGCGGCCAAGCCCGCCCGCGCGGCAACATCGTGCGCTGTGTTCATCGCCTCGACCGCGACACCAGCGGCCTGATCGTCTTCGCCCGCAACGATGAAGCCGAACTGCATCTCGTCGATCAGTTCCGCCGCCACGAAGTCCATCGCGTCTATTGGGCCGTCGTCCACGGGGCACCGCGCGACGGCACGATTGTCACACACATCGCCCGCGACCGCGGCGACGGCCGACGCGGCAGCACGGGCAACTCGAAAATCGGCCAACGCGCGGTGACTCACATCCGGGGACTCGAACGACTCGGCCAATACAGCTTGGTCGAGTGCCGTTTAGAGACCGGCCGCACCAACCAGATTCGCATCCATCTCTCCGAGAAAGGACACCTCGTGTGTGGCGACGTGAAGTACCGGCAACCCTTCGCCGCCGAGATGATCGAAGACGTGAGCGGTGCGCCGCGGCTGTCTCTCCACGCAGCAGAACTCGGATTCCTCCATCCCGTCACGCAGGATGAGGTCTACTTCACGATGCCTCTGCCTCCCGACATGGAGCAGTTCGTACAGAAGCTCCGACACGACCGAATGTAGGATGGGCACTCTTGCCCGTCCGCCTCTCAATCCAAGAACTCGTCCAAAAACAATGTCGTCTTTCGCGGAGCGAAAGGCGACAAACGGTGGAGTCGTTCTTGGACAAGTTCCAAGGCCGGACGGGCAAGAGTGCCCATTCTACGAGTCTCACATCACGGAGAGATCATGCCCGATGTTTGGATCGGAATGGGAGCCAACCTCGGCGATACGCGTGCCGCGTTCGACGTGGCGTTGTCACAGTTCGACGCTCATCCGCAGATCAGCGTCCTCGCTTGCAGCGGTCTCTACCAAACGGCCCCCGTGGGACAGGTCGCCGGGAACGCCTTCTTGAATACCGTCTGTCGGATCGAGACATCGCTCACCCCGTTCGAGCTGCTCGATGCCTTGCAATCGATCGAAAAACATCTCGGCCGCCAGCGAGGCATTCAGTGGGGGCCGAGAACGCTCGATCTCGATCTGCTGTTCTTCGGCGAGCAATTGATCGAATCACCGCGTCTGACAGTCCCACATCCCGCCGCGTGGTACCGCCGCTTCGTTCTCGACCCTCTGATCGAGATCGCTCCCGACCTGAAGCACCCGCTCTTTCAAGTCTCGCTCTCCAATCTGCAAGACCGCCTGCTCGCCCGCCCGCTCCAGATCCGCCTCGCCCCACACTGGACCGCGCTGTGTGAATCCTCGCGTGCTCAGATCGCCTCGCTGTTTCCCGGCATCACGCTGACCGCTGACAATTCACCTAGTGCGACGGGAGATCGAGCCACACCACCACTCCGGCTAAAGCTGCGATCCGATGACTGGAAAGCAACAGCAGACGCCGCCAGTTTGAAGTTCCCCGGCCCGCTCACCGCCGACCTCACCGCGTCGCCCGGCGAACCACTCGAAAAAGTCATGGACTTTCTCACCGCCCTTCACGACGAACCGCAGCGCCTCGGCGGCGATCAGTGAGCTTTCAACGGGAGAGGTCAGCGACGTTGATTTATAGGCCGTGTGTTGGCAACGGATTACAAATGACTGATTCACCCGGTGTGAGATTTCTTTTGCGACCTACCCAGGCGATTTGCCGTGAAAGGGAGCGAGTCACACTGGGAAATCGCTGATCGGCAGCTAGAATCCGCCGCGCGTCACCGGTTTCGTTTTCACTCCCACAGGGACGGACAATACTCATGCTCAGTCAAGTCGTTCAAGATGCTCTCAACGAGCAAATCAACACCGAGTTCTATTCCTCGTACAACTACTTGGCGATGTCCGCCTTCTGTGAGCAACAGAACTTTCGCGGTTGCGCCCACTGGCTGCGCATGCAAAGCGACGAAGAACACATGCACGCCCGGAAGATTTGCACCTTCATGATCAACCGCAGCGCCCGCGTTGTCCTGAAGGAAATCAGCTCGCCGAAAATCAACTACGACTCGATTCCCCACGTCTTCCAAGAAGCTCTCACGCAAGAACTGGAAGTCAGCCGTCGAATCGACCTGCTCTACGAATTGGCGTTCAAAGAAAAGGCATTCGCCGCTCTTGTCGAGTTGCAATGGTTCATCAGCGAGCAGACTGAGGAAGAGCGGACGGCACGGGACATCGTCGCCAAATTTGAACTCGTCAAAAACGACCCATCGGCGCTGCTCGATCTCGACCGAGAACTCGCGAATCGCGCCCCCGCATCCGATCCGACTTCAGGCGCAGCAGGGACGTGAAACTCGTGGGAGTGGGCCGTGACCTCCCGGCGGTTACGGCCACTCCAGCTTCCGCTTGCATTCATTCAATTCCGTAGGAGATGTTCAGCAACACGAAATACCCCGGTCACCCGGCTTAGCAGCCTGTTGAACATCGCTGTGGGACGGGCAAGAGGGCCGGCTTACCTTTTTCAGCAGACGGTTAACACGGCTGCTATCTCCGGCGAATGAATATGCGACTGCTGCGAGGACTTGATGGTAGTTTGCTGGATTGCGACCGTTCCCATTGCTGCGAGCCGTAATTGATTCCGGTGAGGTTGTAGCTGCGGAATGGGTTCTGAGGACTGATCTGTTGCGATTCCGCTGATCGCACTTCCACGAAACTTACGGCCACCAAGAACAGCAGCGAACGGACCTGTGTACCTGTCATCGCAATCTCCTCGTGGAAAAAATGACTCTCCGCCATTCGTGTTGATGTCCGCAGCCAGTGATGCCGCAAGGCGCTAGCCGCGTGTTGTTTTCATCGACCTGTGACTTAACGCCTTGCGGCTCACGAATCTGTTTTCGACACGGATGGCGGAGAGTCACAAATTTAATCTCGACCACAGACACTTTACTTCGTTGAGTCGCCTTCCAACTCCAATCGCTGCTTACACTCCTGCAAGGCGGCTCGTTGCGCGTCGGTGATCTCGGGAAATTTGAGGTCGAGTTGTTTGATCTCGTGGGCGAGGATCATGGCGACGAGTGCTCGACAGTTCCACTTTTTGTCGGCAGGGAGAACGTACCACGGGGCGTTTTTGGTAGAGGTCTCGCGCAGCAGCGATTCAAACGCCGACATGTATTCATCCCAGTGAGCGCGTTCATCCAAGTCAGCCGCTTCAAACTTCCAGTTCTTGGCCGGGTCATCAATCCGGGCTAGCAATCGCTGCTTCTGTTCTTCCTTCGAGACATGCAGGAAAAACTTCACGACGTGCGTGCCGTTGCGAGCCAGATGCCGCTCGAAATCGTTGATGCTCTCGTAGCGCTGCTCCCAAAACTTTTTCTTATCCGGCTTCGCATCAGGAATCCTCTGACCGGCGATGAATTCGGGATGCACCTTCACCACGAGCAACTCTTCGTAATACGACCGATTGAATATCCCGATCCGGCCCCGCTCTGGCAAAGCCTTCGAGCAACGCCATAAGAAATCGTGATCCAATTCCTCCGCCGAAGGCCGTTTGAAACTGACGACCTGTACTCCCTGAGGGTTCACTCCCGACATGACATGCTTGATCGTGCCGTCCTTCCCCGCCGCGTCCATCGCCTGGAAAATGCACAGCACCGACCATGTGTCGGCGGCGTAGAGCAACTCCTGAGCGGCGGCCAGTTCTCCAGTACTCTTGGCCAGATGTTCGGCGGCCATTTGCTTCCGCACTTCTTCGGAGAGCGAGTCATCGCCGTCCCAACTCGTCTTGTAGTCCTTCAGCTTGATCTTCTTCCCGGCCGGAACGCGGAACTGGTCAATAATGTCGTCGATCTCGAACATCGCGGTGACTCCGAAGAGGAAGCTGTTGTGATTCGTGGCGCAGATCAGATGGCAGAACACTAACCCGCAACGCAAGCCAGGGCGAGGGCTGAAAAGACTCACAACTCCGGCAAGTAATCGCGTAGTTGATCGAGTGTGAATCTCTCGTTTCACCGCTTGGACAACACTCTTCGCCTTGTCTTCTCGGTGTCTCGGTGTCTCTGTGGTTCAATCCGCAGCAAAAGAATTTACCACAGAGGCACCGAGACACCGAGAAGGCAATGTGAGTGAAGTCGCGTGCTGACGGTAGGAACGGCAGTTGCTCTTCGTACATCGTCGCAGGCCATTCTCGCGCGCAGTCGTTACGAGACTCGCAACAGGCCTGCCACTCGTTCGATCTGGAGGAGAGTTCCGTGTCAGAAACACCACTTGTTGCGCCGCGCGTTTCGATTTGGCATCACGCGTGTTCCGTGATCGTGATCGGTCTGTTTGTGGCGGCCGCATCGCAACGACTGAACGACTGCGACCTCTTCAACCCGGACAGTCCGCGTTACCTGATCTATGCGCAGGGAATGTTGAATCTCGGCGAGTACCGCGCGATCGACTTGCCAGGACAGCCGGTCTACTCGTGGCGACCGCCGGGACTCTCGCTGCTGTTGACTCCCGCCCTGCTCTTCCGCCCGTACGACGTGATCGCGGCCAAAGTGATGGTCTTGGCGGCAGGAGCGTTCTTGCTGCTGGCAGTGCATGGGTTGGTAATCTTGCACGGAGGACGATGGGCCGGGCCGCTCGCGGTCGCTCTCACGGCGAGCAGCCCCGTGATGCTGGTCCTATCGACGGAGGTACTCAGTGAAGTTCCGTATGCCCTTGCGGTTCTGGCGGTGTTGTACTGGCTCGGTCGCTTCACCGAGCGGCCTCAAGTTCCGAACACGCTGCGGTTCGTGGCGATCTTCATCGCACTGCTGTGGCTCCCCGCGATCCGCACCGTGGGAGTGTCGCTCGTCGTGGCCGTGGCGTTGTGGTCGCTGGTCTCACGCTGGCGGTTCCCTTATTTGCTGGTGGCGGCGCTCGCGGGAGGCAGCATCTATTGGCGAATGAAGCACGGGCAAGCGGCGGGTGGCGACAACTATGCCGCGTCGCTCTTCGACGGACTGCGAGAACGCGGCTTTGATGCTGTCGTGGCGGAAGCGTGGCAGACGATGCAGTTCTATTGGGCGGCACTCCCCGGCATTCTCTTCCCCGGATTGCTGAATGAGAGACCGTTCTACGCGATGCTGAGTCTCGATCCGTTGCCATCGACTGAAGGACTGAGCCGTCTGCTCAACATCGCCTCGATCATCGTGCTGCTGGCGGGACTGTGGGGCGTGTGGACTCAACGTCGCAAAACGGGGTCACTCGTGATGTTTTATCTCCCGTTGTATCTCGGATGCCTCGCGGTCTGGCCGTGGCGTCACGAGCGATTTCTCTGGCCGCTGATCCCGCTGTTGTGGACGTTCGTCCCGGCGGGAGTCAGTTCGGTGATGCAGACATTTCAGCCGGGAACACGCCGCTGGCTGATGCCGCTGGTGATCTTGATTGGACTGGCGTTGTGCCAGCGTCACCTTTGGAGCGATGCGAGCCTGATCGCAACCAACGCGCGCGCCGTCGCCGACCGCGATGGTTTCCACACGCGAGAACGTCCCGGCTTTTACTTCAGCGATTGGCGTCGCGCAGGAACGTGGCTGCAAGCGAACACCCCGCCGCACGCGAGGCTCCTCACCTGGCACGCCGCCGTGGGTGGAACGGCTCACCGGTTTCAGAAGCGAGTCGCATTTGAAACGCTTTCGCCCGAGCGGCTGCGTCAACAAATCACGGCCTTCTCGGCGCGGCATCTCGTCGTGTCGGACGCACACTGGGGCGACGGATTCGGTTGGCGGCAGTTGTCCGCCGATCCCGCCTGCGTCCTCAAGGTCGTCTACCGCGACCGCGATGTCGCTGTGCTACAGGCCGAACCGAACCGCACGGGCGAGGTCTCACGCACGGCCTACGACGATTGGTTGAACGAGCAGCTCGCGTCGATCGACGACTTCCTGGCTCAGCACCCCGGTCGTCACGACGTGATCGTGCGGCGAGCCTCTTTGCTGCGCGAACTTGGTCGCAACGACGAGGCGATCACCGACCTGCAAGGTCTGGTTGAGAAAGGCCACTCCACTGTTCGAGTCTGCTCGGACCTCGGCTGGGCACTGTTTGAAGAACGCCGCTATGCCGACGCCGCAAAGTACCTGGAATTGGCACGCACGCTTCCGAATGCCGAGTCCGTCTCAGCCGTGTTGGCGGACGGTGCGGAACGGGCGCGATCGCGACTTGCCGAGTCACCCGCCGAAGTGGAGGCCAAGTCTGAAGATCGTCTGGTGAGTCGCATCGCATCACACGTCGCGGCGCTCAAATGGACGCGTGCCGAACAAGACACCGACGCCCTGTTGGCCCTCGCCCCAGATCGTGCCGAACCACACTATTGGCGCGGATACCTGTATCACATCTTCGGTGAACTCGCTCGCGCGGAGTGGCATTACGAGGTCGCACAAACGCTCGGCCATGAAGAGGCTCGGGCGAAGTTGGAACTGTTGCGACTGACCACCGCCTTCGCGAACGAGCGAATGGAGGACGGACTCACACCAGACTCACCGATCGCGGAATCATCTGATTCAAACGCAGCCAACCTGACAACTGTCGATCTCGATCCGAATGGTCTCGACGCCCCAGCCTCCGCGCTGAATCCCGAGAACGCGCGTGAGGTCATCACCGCGAAGATCATCATTGATGAGTCCGCTGTGCCTGATGCCGCAGGAACCGGGGTCGCTCCCACGGATCCCAGCTTGATGCCGACACACGTCCGTTTCGCCAAGTTACTCGACGAGTACGGTTGGCCGGGTCGATCGATCACGGTACTCGAAGCGGCACGCGCACGCTTCGGCGACAAGACCGAGTTGCTCGTCCCATTGGCCGAGTTGTACCGCCGGTTCGCTCACCCCGAATTGGCCGCCCCGCTGTATCGCCTCGCCGAACAAGCGTGGCCGCACGACAAGTCGATCCGTCAAGGACTCAACGCCTGCGAAGCGGTCCTCCGTGAACCCGCGTTCTGATGTGAATCGTGTGGTGTGGCTGGGATCGGCGCTTCGCCGCCCCCAGATTGGGGCGTAACCAACATCGCTGGGGGCAGCGAAATGCCGACCCCAGCCACACGTTCCTGATCTCGAAGGACGATGGGTACACTTCGCCCCGTTGTAACCTTCCGCCTGACCGTTCCTCCCGCAACGGATTGCCCGCCGATGACACTCCCTGTCGAACATCGCGAGTTCAACTTCCCGCCACTACGGTATGCCGAGTTGTCGAGCGACCCGTTCGCTCAGTTCCAACACTGGATCGAAGAGGCCCGGACGGCAAAGGTCTTGGACTGGGAGGCGATGACACTATCGACGGCCTCTCCCGACGGGCGACCGAGTGCTCGCATCGTCTACTTGCGCGGAGCCAATGCGAACGGTTTCGACTTCTACACGAACTACGACAGCCGTAAGGGACGACAACTGGCGGAGAACGCACACGCCGCGCTCGTGTTCCATTGGCGAGAACTCGAACGACAGATTTGCATCGAGGGAACCGTCGCACGGATGCCGGTCGAAGAATCGGATGCGTATTTCGCGGATCGTCCGATTCAGAGCCAACTCGGCGCATGGGCGTCAGCGCAAAGTGAGCCGCTCGATTCGGCGGAGACGCTCGAACGGCGCGTCGATGAACTGCGTCTCCGCTTCGCGTTAGGACCGATCCCGCGTCCGGAGCATTGGGGCGGCTACCGCCTCACCCCCGAGCGGATCGAGTTTTGGCAGGGCCGCCCGAGCCGATTGCACGACCGGTTCGTCTACACGCGCCAAGCCGATGATGCGTGGACGAAGCAGCGCCTCAACCCGTGAGAGACGACGACTCGGGGCGATCAGCGGCAGGCGTCATGTCACGCAGCGGCGCGAGTCGTCACGTTCAACTTGCTCTGCACGAGGCCGACCAACTGACCCAACTGCTGCGCTTGTGCCAGCTCTTCGTGGGCCAGTCGAATCTTGAACCGTCGTTCGAGTTGCATGATGAGGCTCACCATATCAACCGAGTCGAGCCCCAGTTGTTCGGCCAAACTCTGATCGTCTTGCAGCGAAGTCACATCTTCACCGGTCTCGTCCTCGAACAGCTCCATCAAGACGATTCGTATCTCATCGCATGACATCGTGTGTGCCCTCCCAATTAGCGTAGCGCGCGTAAAATGGACGCCTCGTCCGTCCGTAGCGGGGCGGGGCGGGATGAAATCAAGTTTTGACAATTCGCACAATCCCGGCTTTTGGAGCGCGGTTCACGTTGAGTTGCCGAAGTGGGAGTTCAGGATTCATCCTGTCTTGCCGCCCTTTCGGAACCCCTGCCATTCAGAACACGCAGGCAGGAGGAATCTTGAACTCCCACAGACGACAACTCCGCTTGAACCCCGTCGATTTTCCGCGCCTTCAAAAACTCGGAAACCGGTCTATCCGCAAACGGCAGTATCACTAAACTCCCTCGCCCAACTCGCTTGGGCGTCAGGAACTGTCGTGCTTTACGGTGGTTCGAGTCCTGAATGCTGCCCCGCACGGGAAGGAGTCCGTCGTGTCTGCCGCTTGCCATTCCCCGTTGTCGGCGGAGTCCGGTTCCGCTCTCGGTGCGAGTGCCGACAACAGCGTGACTCTCGAATGCGGCATTGCTGCATTCGGAGTCGCCAACCTGACGGGTGAGCTACTCGCCACCATCCGTAAGTCACCGGAAGCACACACGGCAATGCCGCTCGCTCCGTCGGTCGCACGGCACTGTGATGAGCAAACACTGGCGTCCCTGTTCGCGGTCGGCGATGCCATGCGCAAGATGGAATCCACCACGGCGGATTTTGAGGCGTGGGGCATCGTCGCTTCGACACGCTTTATCGGTCGCTCGTTCTTCGCCCAGTCGCTTGAGAAATTTGATCGCGAAGGACCGTGGAACACTTCGGTGCAAGTCGTCCCTCACCGGTCGCTGCACTCGACATCCAGCACAATCAGCCTCGCAATCGGCAGCCACGGCCCCAATGTGGGAGTCGGTGGCGGAAGTGATGGAGAGGGACAGGCACTGCTTGCGGCCACGTCCCTGTTGGACGAGTTTGACCTTCCCGGCGTGTGGCTCGTAATGGCAGGCTGGTCTCCCGAATTGAACGTTGATGCCAGTGGAACGCCGACGGAAGAATGTCGCTGCCACGCGCTGGCGATGGCTCTCAAACCAACTCGTAATGTCCGTGGCGGCTTAAGCTTTCGGATCGTTCCCGATCACGATGTCTTTGAAGAAGCAAGCGCCTCGAACGGCAAGAACCACTCGACCAGTTGGCTCTCACTGCTGACGGCGCTGCTCCACAAGGAGCCTCAGAACCTCAACGTCATCGCACGACTGTGTGATGGCTTGCGAGCTGAACTCGTGTGGAACTCGGCCAGTTCCGCAGCCAACTCGACCTCCTCCTCCGATCACGCCGCATCCGACTTCCGTGCGGCGAGTTGATCCTCATCCGTTCCTTACACCTCTTGCCACTTCGAGCCGCTCATGTCACAGCGACCTGCTGTCTGGATCACCGGTGTTGGACTGACAACTTCGTTGGGACACCGGTACGACGAGTTCGCGAACAACCTGCTCGCGGGCCATTCGGGCATTCATCGTGTCGAACGGTTCAACGTCGATGAACATCCCAGCCAGATCGCTGGTCTCGCGGGAGACATCCGCTGCCCCGAAGGTGACGACGAAACTCAGTTCGCATCGTTCCTGCGACTGGAACAGTTGGCTCACTGGTGCGGTCGGACGGCGATCAAGCATGCACAACTTGACACGCACGGATTGCGAGTTGGCCTGATTCTTGGGATGGGTGCCGAATGGATGCAGATGTGGGAACCCGATCGCCAACGTGGCGGTCATCGTCTGCGCAACGCCGGACTCGACGAAGAGTCGGTCGTGACGACGGCACAGCGCCGACTAGGCTTGCGCGGCCCGACTCTGACCATTTCCGCCGCGTGCGCCAGCGGCAACTGGGCCTTGGCCGAAGCACGCCGCTGGCTGCAACTCGGTTGGGCCGACGTGTGCGTCGCGGGAGCGATCGACAACGGTGTCTCACCACTCTCGATGGCGGGCTTCGGAAATCTGCGGGCACTCTCCCGCAAAAATGAGACACCGCAAGCGGCCTCGCGCCCCTTCGAGAAGAATCGCGATGGCATGGTGCTCGGCGATGGCGGAGCGTTGTTCGTTCTCGAACGCGAAACGGACGCCCGCGCCCGTCGGGCACACGGCTATGCCGAGGTCGCCGGATTCGGCGGGACCAGCGACGCCCATCACCTCGTCATCCCCTGCCCCGAACCCGCTCAGGGAATTGCCGCAATGAGGCAGGCGCTGCGCAACGCCAACGTCAGCCCGAGTGAACTCAGCTACATCAACGCCCACGCGACCTCGACCTGCGTCGGTGATGTCGGTGAAGCCCGCGTGCTGCAAGCCGTATTGGGCAATTCGGTCGGAGACATTCCAATCAGCTCGACCAAAAGCATGACGGGACATCTGCTGAGTGCCGCCGCCGCCGTCGAAGCGGCTGCGTGCTTGGTCGCCCTCCAACGACAGATGCTGCCACCCACGATCAACCTTGATGAAACCGATCCCGACTGCGCGATGCTCCGACACGTCCCGCATCACGCGATCAGTCATCCCGTGTCGGTCGCCGTCTCGAACTCATTCGGCTTCGGCGGCAACAACACGTCACTCGTGCTGCGCGCCGTCGCGTGAAATCCACTCCAACACACCGCGTAGAATGGGCACTTCTGCCCGTCCGGCTATGGCGTGGATTGGAAGAGCGGAGGGGCAAGAGTGCCCATCCTACGAGGCTCAATACCCGGTACTGATGGCCTTCGGCGCGTTGATCGCCGGCAGCCCGAGTCGCTTGCGGCATTCGTCGAGAATCTCGGCGGTCTTGCTCGCGCCGCAGCGAGTCACGCCAAGCTCCCTCACCGCGAGCAGCCCGTCGAAATCGCGGACGCCTCCCGCCGCTTTGACCTGCACATGTGCGGGGGCATGCTTGCGCATCAGCCTCAAATCGTCGGGCGTCGCGCCGCCGATGCCGTAACCGGTCGAGGTCTTCACCCAGTCGGCGTTGAGTTCGCCGCAGATTTCGCACAGCCGGATTTTGTGTTCGTCCTTCAAGTAGCAGTTCTCGAAGATGACCTTCACCTTTTGACCGGCCGCGTGCGCGACATCGACCACCACGCGAATGTCCTCCCGCACATAGTCCCAGTTGCCGCTCAAGACTTGGCTTATGTTGACGACCATGTCCAGTTCTTGGCACCCATCGGCCAGAGCCTGCTTCGCCTCGGCCAGCTTGATCGCGGTCATGTGCCCACCATGCGGGAACCCGATCGTGGTACTCGGCTTGACCGTCGAACCTTTGAGCAGCGCGGCACACCGGCTGACGTAGTACGGCATGATGCAGACGCTCGCCGCGTTGTAAGCCACCGCCAGCTTGCAGCCCGCGATCAGATCGGCCTCCGTCATCGTCGGGTTGAGCAGCGAGTGGTCGATCATCTTGGCAATGTCATCGTAGGTGTAGGTCATCGTCATGGGCTTCCTTGACAGAGGAAAAGACTTGGAAAGGTGAGTGAGTCAGAGCAGATTTAGAACTGCCCCAAGAACAAGGTCTCAGCTTCAAAGGTTTGTTCTTCAGCTCGGAGGGCAACAGTGGGTAGCCCTCCGGGCTGAGGAACCGATTTCAACCACCGCGAGGTCCGCCAGTGAAACGAGGCCGAAGGAATCCGCGCGAACGGCACGAACTCCACTTCACGAGATCGCGGTGGGACCGGTTCTCTATCCAACAATGAACTGCCTCAGATACGCCGCGCTCTGCTTGAGCGACTCGATCCGAAGTTCGAGCGATCCTTCATACGCGCGGTCTTCCACTTCGACACAGACTGGCCCGCGGTAACCCACATCGGTCAGGACGCTGAAGAACTTGCTCCAATTCACGTCGCCCAACCCCGGTAACTTTGGTGTGTGGTAGAGATTCGGATGAGCCAAAATCCCGAGTTGGTCCAGCTTGTCCTGGTCGATTCGCACGTCCTTCGCGTGGATGTGGACGAGGCGATCGGCGAACTCGCGGAGCGGCTTCAGGTAGTCCATGTGCTGCCAGATCATGTGCGACGGATCGTAGTTCAGCCCGAGTGACGGACTCGGGATCTCATCAAACATCCGCCGCCAAATGGCCGGTGATGTGGCGAGATTCTTCCCGCCGGGCCATTCATCTTTCGAGAACAACATCGGGCAGTTCTCGATCCCGATCCGAACGCCGTGATCCTCAGCCAGCTTCACAAGCGGCTTCCACGTCGAGCAGAAGCGAGGCCAATTATCATCGACCGACTTGGTCCAGTCGCGACCGATGAACGTGTTGACGCGCGTCAGCCCGAGGAGCGAGGCCGCTTTGATCACGCGACCGAGATGCTCGACATACCGCCGCGTTTCATCAAGGTCCGGCGCGAGTGGGTTCGGGTAATAGCCGAGGCCACTGATCGCGACACCCGCCTCGGCCATGATCCCGTTCACCTCGTCAGCCTTCGCCGAAGTGAAGTCCACCACGTCGAGATGCGTCACCCCCGCATAACGTCGCTCGGCCTTACTGAACGGCCAGCACATCACTTCAACGCACGAATACCCCGCCGACTTAGCCACGCTGGCGACTTCAGCGAGAGACAATTCGGGCAGGATGGCACTCACAAAACCGAGCTGCATGGTTGGTCCTCTGCGGTGACTGTTTTTCTTGTCCCCTCACCCGGCTCTGCGGGGAGAGGGTGAGGGAGCTTCTGAGGGACGGCTGAAGCGGGTAACTCTAAGTATCCGTCCAAAAAATGTCGTCTTTCGCTCCGCGAAAGAACGTCCTTTC
>JAYVDI010000371.1:0-4804 GCA_043749505.1 Schlesneria sp.
GGCGACCCGGACGTGACGCTCGATTTGCAGACCGTCTTCACCACCACCTACGACCGCGCCGGCTACGACTACGCCCTCCATTACGAACGCCCGGTCGAATCGCCGTTGGAGGCAAACCAATTGCAGTGGACCGGACAGCGAACCGGTCGCGCTGCGACGTGATCGGCGGCAAACGACCTCGGCAGCTCTAGATTCATGGGGACATCAGGAAGTTCCGCAGAATGGATAATGGACCCACTTGGCGGTTGGATACAACCAGGCGATAACAAGGACCGCATAATGACGATGACATTCCTACTGCGATTTCAGGAAAGGCGAAAGACTGCACCGGCAGGCCCCGTCTGCACGGGAACGGAGACACACACGTACGTTCGGACTGAACAGGTTGACTCTGACCCCCGCCACCATACATTCCGCTCAATTCCAATCGACGGCTTGATTTCACGGTCCAAAGTGACGGTCCAGGATGCGACTTCGGCCGTACTATCTGGAACGACAACCTTAACAGAAGTGCGTCAGGAGGGGGCCGACAACGATCCCACGTCTCAACTGTTTCAAACCATACCAGGAGTATTCACACAATGACGCAATCCTTTCTCTTGCGATTTCAAGACCGTTGCGAAGATGGCTCATCCGGTCCGGTCGCAACTGGAACCGAAACTACGACGAAGGTTTTGCGAGAGCAGCCGGATGCTGATCCTACAAAGACAACCTATCGGCTATTGCCATCTGTCGAGGACAATTCCGGAACGATGACGAACACTCGCATTCATCGCGAACAATCTGATGCAGACTACAGTTCCAATGTCCGAATCGTTCCTGTCGCTCCAGTTGCGGGAACTGGAACGGCGACGGCCGTGAAGATGGAAAACGATGACCAAGATCCTCGCCAGCATGAACTGAGGGTATTGCCAAAATGCTCCTCGTACTGACGAACAGCGATGATGCCACGGCTGATTACCTCCTGGCACGATTGACGGAAGCCTCCGTACCCTTCGTGCGTTTCGACACGAACGTGGCTTTGGAACACATCGCCATCTCGTACCAGCCGAGCAAGCCGTCGCTCCAGATTGATGGTCGTTGGTATGGCCCAGACGACTTTTCGACAGTCTGGTATCGGCGACCGGAACGACTGGTTTCTTCCCGCATCCCCGAAACTCCCGAAGGCAAATGCGTTTTGGACGAGTGGTCCGAATCACTGGAAGGTTTCTTTGCACATATTCCTCGAATGCGGTGGATGAATTATCCCGCTGCAAATGCTTTGGCATCGAGGAAGATGGAACAGCTTACCACTGCCCGGCACTTCGGCTTCACGGTTCCAGACACCATCGTGACGCAAGATGCGGCAACTCTCCGGAGCTTCTTCGGGAAGAACAATGGTGAAGTGATCGTGAAGCCACTTGGACGAGCATACGTGGAGCGGCCGGATGACCAGTGTGACTCCGTGATATTTACCAATCCTGTACGTGAATCCGACCTCGAAGACCTGACTGATCTCGCCCGGTGTCCGACACTGTTTCAACAGGCTGTTCGCAAGGTGTCGGATGTCCGCATCACCATTGTCGATTCCAACATCTGCGCAATTGAGTTGTCCGCCAAGGATGGCGATGGGCAACAGCGATGCGATATTCGACGCAACAACATGCTGGACGTGACGTATCGTACGATCAGCCTGCCAGCGGATGTAGACGCTGCGGTGCGGCAGCTTGTGTCCTTCTACGACCTACGATTCGCCGCAATCGACATGGCGATCGCGGAGGGTGGGCAGTGGTACTTCTTCGAAATCAATCCGAACGGGCAATGGGCATGGCTCGACTTGTGTGGTGAGGCAACAATCTTCGAGTCGTTCATTTCTTCGTTCTCGGATGATGAGAGATAGATTTGGAGCATTTACATGGCATCGTTTCTTCAGGCGATTCTAGACCATTGTTTCTACGCCCGGCGACACGTCGTCACGTTTCTCGCCTATCTCACGCTACGCATTTACGGGAAAGAGATCGAATACGGTGACGTGATGGCTGGGACGTTTGCCAGCCGCAAGCCGTCGCCGTTGAGCCTTGAAGATGCAAAAGACATCGACACGCTTCTTGAGATGTCGAGGGGGAGCGTCGCGAATGCTGAGAAGCGGCGGAGTGGCATAACGGATAAGTGCAAGACGCTCCTCACTCTCGGATCACTCTTGCTTGGCATCATCGGACTATTGATGCCCAAGTACCTTGCCTTTGATTCGTCGTGGATGCGAGGGCTGTCGATTGTTGCCATTGCCATCCTGTTCAATGCCATCATCGTTCTGTTGGTGTTCTTTGACATCGGGCAAGACATGGAAGTATCCTTGGGGCAGTCTGACATCCCTTTGGACGAAACCAACCTCAAGAAGAGTCTTCTAAATCGCCATCTGCGATGTCGTGTGGCGTCAGAGAACCGCACGGACTATTTGGTTGACGTTTATCGGGCGGCGCGGTTTTGCTTTCTTTCAGCGCTCACCATCGTTGCCGTATTGGTTCTCTGCGGCCTGCTGATCAGTAGCCCGGCGGATCAAGCCATACGTACGGTACGAGAGATTCGGTCAGACTCTACGCTGATCAATCTACTGCGTGGGCCAAAAGGAGAAGCAGGGCAAAAGGGTGAGAGAGGCGAGCGCGGTGTAATCGGCGTCAAAGGTGATAAGGGTGATCGAAGTCCCGATGCAAATGTGGACGAAATCGTCACTCGTTGCCTGTCAGATGCCCGATTCATGGATGCGATCGACAAAGCCCTCTCGAAGCAAAGCAAGAAAGCCACGCAGCCATGAACCGGCAGGGTGGCCGGGTCTGGAGGCTTTGCGGAAGGCCCGGATCATCGACGTAACCATTCGGACGGCTCTCGGGGCCATTCGATTCGCTACTGTCCCCGCCATTCTGCCGTGACCTGAATCATCATTTCTCGGGAGCAACCCGCCATGACGCGACAGCAATTGGAGCAGAGGATGGAAGAGTTAGAACGTGAAGTCGCCGAACTGCGGCGTGAGATCAAGCCGCTTCGTCCGCTGCGGAGCGTGCCAGAAACGTTCGGCATGTTTGCCGACGACCCGGAGTTCGAGGAGGTCGTCCGGTTGGGCCGTGAGTTCCGCGATCAAGTCAACGCCGAGGAACCATGATGTTCGTCCTCGATACCGTCCATGTGACCGAGTACCAGAGGGGGACGTCGGCTGCGGCACAGCGGCTGAAGCAGCGGCTCGACTCGGCGACGGAGCCATACGCCACGACGATCATCACCGTCGAAGAGAACATGCGTGGCTGGATGGCGGCGATTCGTCGAACCAACGATCCGCGTCGCCAAATCGACGGATACAGTCGTTTTCAACGGCTCTTCAACTTCTACGCCACGTGGAACATCCTCGAATGGAATGCCGCCGTCGTGGACGAGTTCGAGTCCTTGAGGCAAGCCGGCATCCGCGTCGGCACGATGGACTTGAAGATCGCCAGTATCGTCCTGGCCAACGACGCCACCCTGCTGACTCGCAACACCAATGACTTCAACCGGATTCCCGGCTTGCGAATTGAGGATTGGTTGTCGTGAGGTCGGGGACCAACTCTCTGTGATGCGGGGCGGTTGTCGCCGGACAGTGGCGGTTAGGTTACGATCACAGCCGTTGACACGATTCACTGTGTAGGAGCTTTGTGATGGTCACTTCTGTCTCATCGACCTTTGAGATTTCACTGACCCCCGAACTGCAATCGTTGTTGGCCGAGGAAGTCGCCAGAACGGGTTCGCCGCCGAATCGAGTGGTGGGCGAGGCGTTGCTCGACTGGCTGCGGCGCCGACAGCGCCGCCGTCGGGTTGATGCCGAGATCGCCGTCTATGCCACCGAACACGCCGGAACGGAATTCGATCTCGACCCGCAATTGGAAGAGGCCGGTCTCGAATGTCTGGATCGTTGCGAGGTGGAGGGGACGCCATGAAGCGGGGCGATGTGTTCCTCGCCGACTTGCATCCCCGATCCGGTTCGGAACAGCGAGGCCGTCGTCCCGTCATCGTGGTGTCTCGCGACTCGTTCAACATGGCCGCCGGATGGCAGTCTGTGATCGTCGTCCCTTGTTCATCGTCGCTGAATCAGCGCCGCCGTGGCCCGACCGCCGCGTTCCTGCCAGCCGGTGTCGGTGGTCTCGAATCCGATTCCGTGGCGCTGTGCCATCAGATCACGACGCTCGACCGATCCAAACTCATCGTACATCTCGGAACTTTGTCGCCAGCGGAAATGACTGCTGTCGATGAGGGTATCCTAGCCGCCGTCGATCTCGATGGATGACTCCCGGCACATAGCCGCTCTCCCGTCTGAGACTTGGGGACGAAGAGAAGACCCCTCACCCTAACCCTCTCCCCGCAAGGCCGGGGCGAGGGGACAAGAGCAGCCCCGCCTATGTCACTTCAGAGGAGATGATCGCTATGTCGCGGACTCGATTTGCCCTGATCGGTTTGTTGGTTGCACAGGTGTTGGTGTCGCTGTTGGCGGCTCGGACTGTGTGTGCGCAGCCGGCGGGCAGGCCGAATGTGTTGTTGATTTGTGTGGATGATCTCAAACCGCTGATCGGTTGTTACGGGGACCGGTTGGCGAAGACGCCCAACTTGGATCGGCTGGCGGCTCGCGGAGTGATGTTTGAGCGGGCGTATTGCAATCAGGCTGTTTGTTCCCCCTCGCGCAATGCGCTGCTGGTCGGACTCAGGCCGCAGACGCTGGGGATCTATGACCTCGCGACGAACTTTCGGAAGTCGGTGCCCGACGCCGTCACGCTGCCTCAATACTTCCGGCAACACGGTTATCGAA
>JAYVDI010000372.1:0-6868 GCA_043749505.1 Schlesneria sp.
CCGTCGTCGAATGTTCAGCCCTCGCTTGCGCGGCGGGCTAGTTTTGAAATGCGCTCTAGTCACATCCGTCAGAACGTGGAAAGACCTGTAAAAACCCACGCTCTGGCGAACGTGGCTACTTCTCAATCAGTTTTTGAAACGGCCTCTATGGCGGTGCTTAAAGAGCGTTAGATCATTTGCAATAGCATGATTAGGAGGATAGGCTCCTGCCACGCGTGCGCGTTGTTGTTTCGCCACCAAATTAGACCAGACACAAGTGGGGTTATATGTCACGAGCAGAATCTGAAATCAGCGTTGCCGACCTTCAGCGAATCCTCGATGAGCGGAAGTCGCTTGTCCAAGAACTTGGTAAGCGGCGGGATGCACTTCACAAGGAACTCGCCGAGATTCAGGGACAACTCCAGGAAATCGTGGGGATCGAGGTGGCGGTGAAAAAGACTGGGGCTAAGCGAGGCCGTCCAGCAGGCACTGGCAAACGCGGTCCTGGAAGGCCACGCGGAAGTAAGAACCGCGGCGCTCGCCCCAAGAATGAACGGTCACTGCGGGATGTGATTTCAGAATTATTGAGCAAGAGCAAAAAAGGACTGACCTTGGAAGAGCTGACTCCAAAAGTTGTAGAGGCTGGGTATAAATCAAACAGCTCCAACTTCAGCAACATGATCTACCAAAACATTTACAACTCCGAGGGGATCGTCAAAGATCCGGAAACGGGTTGTTATAGCCTTGTCCAAGAGTGATTGTGGTCGCATTGCACTGGCGGATACTTCGGTCTTCGATGTGGTGTGTTTATCTCGCAGCAAGTCGCGACAGTAGGGATTGGCGGGCGAAGTGTCCTTCGCCCGCCGTGTTGTTTTGCGGTGTCTGAGTGGCAGTTTGGTCCGTTGTCGGGTGGCTGGAGATCAATGGCTTGGAGGAGCAGTGATGACAGATCAGTCGGAAGAGGCATCACTCGCTGTAGACAAGTCGGCGGCAGTGGCACTTGTCATGGAACTCATGGAAGTCACTGGCCGCAGCAAGCGGGAAGGGGAGGTCGCCTCGCTTGTTCGAAAGCGACTTCTTGAGGCAGGGGTTCCAGAGTCGTGCATCGAGACGGACACCGCCAACCGACGGATTCCTGGAGGCGGTGAGACGGGGAACTTGATCGTCAAGCTGCCCGGTACGAAGCGTGGGCCGCGTCGGTTGTTGATGGCTCACATGGATACGGTCCCTATCTGCGTGGGAGCGAAGCCCGTACTTAAGGGGGACGTGATTCGATCGTCCAATTCGGCGACGGGTCTCGGTGGCGATGATCGGGCAGGGGTGGCGGTCGTGCTGACGGCGGCGCTCGAACTGTTTCGTCGCAAGCTGCCGCATCCGCCCGTCACGCTGTTCTTCTGCGTCCAAGAAGAGATCGGCCTGTACGGGGCGCGTTACGTCTCGGCAAACAAGCTTGGTTCACCCAAATTCTGCTTCAACTGGGATGGTGGCGAGGCCAGCTACGTCAACATCGGAGCAACCGGCGATTACGCGATTGAGGTCGAGATCGAAGGAATTGCCAGCCATGCGGGCGTTCATCCCGAACGCGGAGTCAGCGCGATCACCATCGCGTCGCTGGCCATCGCCGATCTCACGCAGAACGGTTGGCATGGTCTGATTGAAAAGGGAAAGCATCGCGGGACGAGCAATGTTGGCATCATTCAAGCTGGCGAGGCGACCAATGTCGTCACGCCAAGTCTCTCACTGCGGGCCGAGGCTCGCAGTCACGATCCCGTCTTCCGCAAGAAAATCGTCGAGGCGTACCGTAAGGCGTTCGACACGGCGGCGAAGTCAGTGAAGTCGTCCGACGGTAAGACCGGTCGCGTCACATTCCATTTCGATCTGAAGTACGAATCGTTCCGGTTGAGTTCCGATGAACCGGCCGTCTCGCTCGCCAAACAGGCGGTCGAAAAGATCGGCCTCACCCCTGAACTGTGCATCGGCAATGGGGGGCTTGATGCCAACTGGATGACCGCTCACGGCTTTCCCACGGCCACTCTTGGTTGTGGCCAACACGATATCCACACGACCAACGAATGGCTTCACGTCCCCACCTTCCTGCAAGGCTGCGAGATCGCGCTGCTTTTGGCGAGTGGCAAGTTGGGTTGAGCGTCCGCGAGAGTGGTTTTGAAGTAGACGCTGGATTGATTCCTTCCAGCCTCTGAGGAAACGGGGCCGCAATTACTCCCCGATTCGCGGCGGCGTAGTCTGGCCCCCTTGGTCTGGACGAAATGATCGACATCAACTGCAACGGGATACGTCCGGACCAAGGGGCCGGACTACGAGCGTCGGGAAGTGATTGCGACCCTGTTTTTTCGCGAGCGATGATCTCGGCTGAACGGTCGAGGAGGGCGTATTGCTTGTCCCCCGACTTCGCGTTTTCGATGGCAACCAAGTGCTTGTTGTTCATCCGAGAATTTGGAAGGAAGCGACCGCTATCCGCCAGCTACTGCACCAACGATGAGGAACGGCTCGACACCCGACGCCACGGCGGGTGGGAGGGGAGTGTCTGGGGACGCGTGCGAGAAGTCTCGTTCACAGGCGAAGAATCTCAGCAGCGGGCGACGTTTGAGTGTGACGTGATCTCGGATCGTGCCGCTGAGGACAGGAAAGCGTGCCTCCAGCGAGTCTAAGATTGAGGTAGCCGTGACGGGGCCGACGACATCAACGGTGACTTCCGTATTCGTCTTGGCGAGGTTCTTGAGGTGATACGGCAGAACGATCCGCACTTGAGATGTGGTCACGGCAGCGTTTGAACCTCAATCGAATAGACGGCGGGAAGATTTTGAACAATCGCGTTCCAAGAATCGCCTCCGTCGGCAGACGCATAGACCTGACCGCCCGTCGTGCCGAAGTAGACGCCGCAGCCGTCGAGCGTATCGACCGACATCGCGTCCCGCAGAACATTGACGTAGCAGTCGCGTTGAGGCAGTCCGCTGGTGAGCGGTTCCCAATCGTTGCCTCCCGTACGGCTGCGGAAGACGCGCAGCTTGCCATCGTGAACGTAGTGCTCTGAATCGCTCTTAATTGGCACGACGTAGACCGTGTTTGGCTCATGAGCATGAACTTCGATGGGGAAGCCAAAATCGGTCGGCAGATTGCCGCTGACGTTGGTCCACAGATCGCCTCCGTTGGCGGACTTCATCACATTCCAGTGTAGCTGCATGAACAGCACATCCGGCCGCGACGGGTGCATCGCAAGATTGTGGACGCAGTAACCGACTTCGGCATTCGGATCGGGTATGTATTTCGACTGAAGCCCCTTGTTGATGGGCGTCCATGTTGCGCCACCGTCTTCCGTACGGAAGGCACCGGCCGACGAGATCGCGATGTAGATGCGATTGAGATTCTGCGGGTCGATCAAAATTGTGTGAACGCCCATCCCACCCGCGCCCGGTGCCCATTGGGTGCTCGACGGATGCGTTCGTAATCCCTTCAGCTCGTTCCACGTCTGGCCACCATCGGTGGTCTTGAAGAGGGCCGCGTCCTCAACGCCCGCGTACACCGTGTCGGGGCAGGAGAGCGACGGCTCCAAATGCCAGACTCGCTTGAAAGCCCAAGGATGAGGCGTGCCGTCGTACCACAGATGATTGCCGGTCTCACCATCGTAGGTGAACTTGTTCCCCACGGCATTCCATGTCTGGCCGCCATCGTTCGAGCATTGGATCACCTGACCAAACCAATCGCTGCACTGTGAAGCATAGATTCGATTCGAGTCCACCGGCGAGGCTTTGATATGAAAGATTTCAAGTCCGCCAAAATGCGGTCCGTCGATCTTCCAGGTCTGCCGCTTGCCATCCGACGTGAGGATGAAGGCCCCCTTTTTCGTGCCGACGAGAATTCGAACCTGGCTCATGGAAACGTCCTCATGGTGACTGAAATGAATATCGCCTTGGCTGCCCAGTCGATGGCCGACTTCAACGTATCAAAGTCGGATGAAATATTGAACAACGCTGAGGATCCAATCTCGCTCGTTGCCGTCCGTCAGTTGCGGATCACCGGATCGTCAAGACCGGCACATTTCCGAACCTCGGTTTGACTCGGGTCATTCTCCCCCTTACCATCCCGCCCGACCGAAGTCCCTGCGGCCGACGCCCGATACAAAACTGAGTGAATGATGCTATCCAGTTTTTTCCAATTCAGCGCCTGTTCAACCCCGTCGTCCAATACCCCGAGCATTCGGATTGAGGTCGTCATTATTAGTGGAGTCGATTAGCGATCTCGGGGTGGTGAAGTTACGAATCATGACAAGCCCTCAGGTCGCACCTGAGGGCTTTTTTGTTTCCGCAGTCAACGTTGAAAGTTGAGCCATGTCACGCATTCAGATCTACGACACGACACTCCGCGACGGTAGTCAGGGCGAGGGGGTTAACTTCTCGCTTCAGGACAAATTACTCATCACGCAAAAGCTGGATGACATCGGAGTCGATTTCATCGAAGGTGGCTATCCGCTCTCGAATCCGAAAGACGCCGAATACTTTCTGCGTGTGAAAGACCTGCCGCTGAAACATGCCAAGGTCTGTTCGTTCGGGATGACGCGGCGCAAGGGTTGTGCGCCGGAAGACGATGTCGGCATGTGCGCTTTGCGCGACGCGCGGACTGCCGTCACGACGATCGTCGGCAAGACGTGGGACTTGCACGTCTTCGAGGTTCTGCACATCGACGAGGTAGAGAATCTCGCGATGATCCGGGACTCAGTGGCGTTCTTGAAGGCCGAGGGGAGTGAAGTCTTCTACGATGCCGAACACTTCTTCGACGGCTTCCGGGCGAATCCCGAGTTCGCATTGAAGACGGTCGTAGCGGCACAGGATGCGGGAGCGAGCATGATCGTCCTGTGTGACACCAACGGCGGGCGGCTTCCCGAAGATGTGGCCGCCGCCGTCGAGGCCGTTCGCAAAGTGTTGAAGGTGCCCGTCGGAATCCACGTTCACAACGATGGCGATCTCGCGACCGCCAATTCGCTAATGGCGGTTGAATACGGCGCGATCCAAGTGCAGGGAACAATCAACGGCATCGGTGAGCGCTGCGGCAACGCGGACCTCATCAGCGTGATCGGCAACCTCGCGCTAAAGAAAGGGTATGAGGTGCTGAAGCCCGGCGGACTCGTGCATCTGACCGAGCTGTCTCGTTACGTCTACGAGATCGCCAACATGAACTTCCGCAACGGCCAAGCCTTCGTCGGGACGAGTGCCTTCGCTCACAAGGGCGGCATGCACGTTCACGCGGTCAATCGCTTGGCCGCCAGTTACGAACACATCCCGCCCGAGTCCGTCGGCAATCAGCGCCGTGTCCTCGTGAGCGAGCTGTCCGGCCGCTCGAACATCATCGCCAAGACGACGAAATTCCAGATCAACCACGACAACGCCCTGATGACGCGCATCCTCGAACGAGTCCAGGATCTCGAAAACGAGGGCTACCAGTTCGAGGCGGCCGAAGCCTCGTTCGATCTGCTCGTCCGCAAGGAAGCGGGAGCCTACACGCCGAAGTTCCAGCGGCTGCACTACCGCGTCAACGTCGAGACCACGGCGGGACAGGCGACGACCACCGAGGCCACCGTCAAGCTGCGGGTCAACTCGCACATCGAACACGTCGTCGGCGAAGGAGACGGCCCGGTGAATGCCCTCGACAACGCCCTCCGTAAGGCGCTGTCGGAGGCCTACCCGAACCTCGCCGAGATGCAACTGGTCGATTACAAGGTGCGCGTCATCAACTCCGCCGAAGGAACCGCCGCTCGGGTCCGCGTCGTCATCGAAAGCCGTGACCGCACGGATGTCTGGAGCACCGTCGGTGTCTCCGAAAACGTGATCGAAGCCAGTTGGCTGGCCCTCGTCGATAGCGTCGAATACAAGCTGTACAAGGATGCCGAAGCGACGAAGTAGCCCGCGATCCGGTCACGAATCTCACTCCTCACCTTGCAACGAACTCCATGCCCACTGAAATCCCCAAGCAATACGATCCTGCTGCCGCCGAAGCGAAATGGTTTCCGTTTTGGGAGCAGCGAGGCGACTTCAATGCCGACCCCGATCCCACGAAGCCGCCGCATGTCATCATGATCCCGCTGCCGAACGTGACCGGGGCGCTGCACATGGGCCACGCGCTGAATGGCACGTTGCAGGATCTGCTGACGCGCTGGCGCAGGATGCAGGGTTACGAGAGCCTCTGGATGCCGGGGACCGATCACGCGGGGATCGGCACGCAGGCGATGGTCGAGAAGCGGATGCTCGAAGAAGAGGGCCTGACGCGGCACGATGTCGGGCGCGAGGCACTCATCGAGCGCATCTGGAAGTGGAAGGACGTTTATGAGACTCGCATCCTCGGCCAGTTGAAGCGGATCGGCGCAAGCTGCGACTGGCGGCGAGTGAGGTTCACGCTCGACGAAGTTTGCTCGCGCGCGGTGCGGCAGACGTTCTTCAAGATGTTCCAGGATGGACTGATCTTTCGCGGTAAGCGACTCGTGAACTGGGACTGCTTCCTCCAGACCGCCGTCGCCGACGATGAGGTCTACGAGGAGGAGACCGACGGCCACTTCTGGACGTTCAACTATCCAGTCGTCGATGACGCGGGGCAGCCGACCGGCGGACGCATCTCGTTCTCAACGACTCGCCCCGAAACAATGCTCGGCGACACGGCGGTCTGCGTCCATCCGACCGATGAGCGGTACATGCACCTCATTGGCAAGCATGTTCGCATTCCGGTGAATGGCCGCGTGATCCCGATCGTGGCCGACGCGCTGCTGGCCGACAAGGCGCTCGGGACCGGCTGCGTGAAGGTGACTCCCGCGCACGACCCGAACGACTACGCCTGCTGGACTCGCAACAAGGAGAAGATGGGCGAACCGATCAATCTCCTCAAC
>JAYVDI010000373.1:0-20558 GCA_043749505.1 Schlesneria sp.
TTTGTGTCATCCAAACCGGGGCTAGCGCCCTGCGGCTGATCGGCAACTTGCTTCACTTCGGGAAGTTATTACGGCCCCGTTCCTTAGCCGAGCCGCAACCATGAGGATGGGCGGACCTGCGGATCAGGCAAAGATCCAGAAATCTTCGTCCCATCCGATCCGCGTCGCCTATCAAATCGGTCGTCAGTCGTTTGCTTTGGGTGCGTGTTCCGATGCTGAACTTTGCAATTCACGCGGATCGCTGGCAACACGGGGGTTGATCGAGGACTTGGACTTGAGCCGTTCTTTGACGGCACGATCGGCCCCCTGTTGCAACCCACTGTCATCCGGTTTGCGGGCGGCGCACCAAGTCAGATGTTCAGCCGCTTCGGCAAAACGGTTCTCGGCAGAGAGATCCCATCCGAGTGACAGCCGTACTGGAAAACTGAACGGGAGCCGCTTAAGGCTGTGCGTCATTAAACGGATAGCCTCGTCGGGTTCTTTCAGAATCAGGTAGGCGGCGTGTAATTCGAGGGTCGTGGATTCGTATTCCACGTCAGTCAGAGCCTTTTTCAGGCGTTGCCGTCCATCGCTGACAAACCGCACCCACATTTGGCGGGCTTCCTCCTCGCGTTCGGCTTTGGTAAATGCCCGCGCGAGGAACGCGATCGATAACCAACTGGGTTTGAGCTTTTCGAGAAGGAACTCTGGAGTGACCTGGCTCGCCAATAAATCGGCGATGATTCCCCGCATCTGGTGGCTGTTTTCAAACGCAATTCGCCACGAATCCATCGCTTGATCCAGATCACCTTTCAGTAGAGCTTCCCTTCCCACGGCCAATAAGATATCGGGATGGCGCGGGCGCAATATGGATGCTTGTCGCAGATATGCCGATTCGGTTTCTTCACTCGCACTCTCCAGAAAGCCGAGTTCTGCCAGTTGGATATAGGAGTGAGCCCGCAACGGAGATTCTTGCAATGCCTTGCGAAAAGTCTTCATCGCGACCCGCAGCAACTTCACGTTCTTGCCGACGGCTCGGTCTAACCACTCCTGCATCGCTTTCGGCGATTCAAACTGAGAAGCCTTGACCGCATCTCGAATCTGCCCCAACGGCAAGGAGTTTTGGGATTGCTCTTGGCGCTCATTGAACCATCCCACGTATGCCAGTCCGACCTCCTCCAGCAAACGTGAATCGTGGGGGTTGAGTCGAGCGGCCCGAAAAAGGGCCTGTCGTTTCTCACGTTGCGCTGCCCGGTATTCTTCATCGTCCGTGTAGAACTCGCGCGTCCTCAAAGAAAGCGTGATCGCCCGCATCTGATCCGGCTCAGCGAGCGCAGCGGGCAGCTTCAGGCAAACCATCCACGCGGCCGTGGCCAACACGCCAACCAACGCAGTCAGCGATACCAACTGCCGAACGCGTCTAATCATTCCACCACTGGCTACCGATTCCGGATCACGGACTCCTGCCTCCTGCCTGCTGTTTTCTGCCCCCTCACGAGTCATCTGGTACAGGCGACAAACACAGGCCAACTGAATCGCCAACAACAACATGCATGACGGTGTGTACCAAATGAAATCGCCCACCGCGTGTGCCAGGTTTGCCAGCAGGCTCGCGAGGACGACAGCCGCGATCGAACTGACCCGTGTGTCAGGATTCCTCAGTGCTCCACAGCACCACCAGAGACTGACCACAATGAACAACGCGGCCAGCCCCAATCCGACGAACCCGGTTTCCGACATGACTTGCAGGTAGCCGCTTTCGGCATGCGTGTATTCGCCCCCGGCGATCGGCTTGTCGAGGCGGAGTTGGTGAGCATCGGCGTGCGTTCCGACTCCCGTCCCGAGGACCGGAAAGTCTTGGGCCACCGCGATATTGGCGTGCCAAATCTGCTCGCGCCCAGACTCACTTTCGAGACGCGAGGCGAGAGCGGCCTCATTCCCCGTGAAATTCAAGATAGCCCCAATCACCGAGATCAAGACCACCAGTCCCAAGCAGACCGTGGCAGACATCCGACCGAGACGCCAAAGCATTCCCACACTGACAGCGATGGCAACGGCAATGGACAGCAACCCACCCCTCGACAATGTGGACAGCGCCGTGAGAATCGTGCCGCCAAGCCCAAGAGAGATCACAATCGTCGCGATGAGATTCTGATTTGTAGCAAGCCTCGCAGAGTCTGTCCGCTCCGATTCATTGGGCTCCAGTTTCCGCAGCACGCACCAAATCAGTGGGCCGACACCCAACGCCAAAAACTGCGCGAGATGGTTGCGATTCGTAAAACACCCGGTGGGACCACGACTCGTGGTCATGTAGGGATGCGGATAGAACCAGAAAAAGTTGCCGTTGCTGGTGAAATACTGCACCTGCGCAAACGCTGCCATGGCAACGGCGACCATTCCCACGCCAAACATCGCGCGCTCCACGTCGTCCAGTGTTTTGACACGTTGGACGCTCACCAGGAACAGCATCGAATACGCAACGAAAGTCGCTAGTCCCGATGCCGTCTCCCACGGGGCCAGCGACAACTGACTCCAAACATCAACCCCAAGACTGGCGGAATTGCTGCCACTGGGAGGTAAGAGGATCTTCCCAACTTGTGGCGAGACGGCCAGCATCCACTCCCGAGGCAGCGGAATGATCTGACTCACTCCGATCGCGATGCCCGCCAACCAGAGCCACTCGCTGCCAGTCCAGGTGTATCTTGGCTCGCGCGAGGTGAGCTGATGCAACAACCAACAGCTAACTGTGAGGGCAGCGCCGACCACGAGGAAAAACTGTCCCGCTGCGGCACGACCACCAAAACAGACCAAGACTGAGAAGAACATCATCGCCCAGCAAAGATCGGTGCCTACAACCAAAGTGGGTTGCCGTTGGGCCAGAGGGCGTCCGAAGGTGGTCGCACACGACTGCCGTCGCCGAATTCGTGTGCGACCGTTCCGGGGTTCAATTACAGCTGCTTCGGCCATTCATTCGATACTCTCTCGAAAGGCAATTCGGCATCGGCCCAAGACAAATTCACCTCGCGACGAACTCAACTTTGACATCACCGACAGAAGTCGATTCGCCAGATCTCGACTCCTGAGGAACACACCGCATTCCTTATTCATTGTGCGGTTCGCGCCGGTAAGGAACGTTTTTGAAAACGTCAATTTTCATGATCCCGTTCGGCTTGTTGCACGAGACACGGCTCAAGCGGCCCGTTGCGAAAAATGGACGGCTTGGCATTGCACGTTTGTTCCTTCGACGAACCTTACGATCCGTTCAAAGATCGCATTGCCTCCAATGTAGTAGGCGTTCTCCAACACTTGGCTGGCGGGGGCGGGGACATCTGGCAGGCAGATGCGTTGAATCGGAGCTTGCAGCGATGCGAAACCCTCATCAGCGACCGTGGCGGCAATTTCAGCAGCGACTCCGCAGTTCTTCCAGCCGGTGTCCAGAATGACCAACCGTCCCGTGCGGGCGACGGAAGACAACACGCATTCGTGATCCCACGGCTTGATGGTGCGCAGGTCTATGATTTCGGCATCAATCCCTCTGGCAGCCAGTTGATCCGAAAGCTCACAGACCGCTTTGACCATTGCGGAAGTCGCGACAAGGGTGACATCGGTCCCCGTCCGACGAATCGCCGCCTTACCAAGGGGGACTTCGTACATTTCCTCGGGGACATCATCGACCTGGGCGTAGAGTTCGCGGTCGTCGATATAGATTACTGGATTTCCGTCGTTCAAAGCCGCGATCAACAATCCTTTAGCATCGTAAGCGGTGGCAGGCATCACGACCTTCAACCCCGGGATGTGCGCGTACATGGCCTGTAGAGCTTGGGAATGCTGCGCGCCCTGCTCTCCACGACGATTGATGACCGAGCGAATCACCATTGGAACGGACATGCGTCCGTTAAAAACGTAGTTCCAGTTGGAAGCCTGATTCACGATCGGATCGACGGCCAACAGCATGAAGTCCATGCGAGGATGAAATACGATCGGCCTCATACCCACGATCGCCGCCCCGACGGCCGCGCCGGTCGTCGCGTTCTCGGACACGGGCGAGTCGATCAGACGACTGCGACCATAATCCTTGTCGAGATCCTTAAGCGTTGCTCCGGCATACCACGGGCTCCACAACCCTTGGCCAATCACAAACACGCGCGGATCGGAAGCCAATAGCTGCGCGTGCGCTTCACGAATGGCAGCCGCATAGTTGAGTGGACGCATCTAAAAACCCTTCATGCTGCGGAATAGACGAACTTGGCAAAATCATCCGCCGAGGGATGAGGAGAATCGGTCGCGAAGCGGACGGCGTTGGCAACTTCCTGTTGAACAAGTTGCTGCATTTGCTCGATTTCATCGGCCGAGACACCTTGTGCGACCAACAGACCTCGACAGTGCGCAATCGGATCTCGCTTCAGCCATTCTTTGATCTCGTCGTTTCTTCGAACGCCGACGTCCATGTCCCAGGCAGGCCCAACATGGCCACGCCAACGGAACGTACGACATTCCAGTAGCGTCGGGCCTTCACCGCGACGTGCGCGACCAACAGCTCGTTCGGCTGCATGGACCACCTCGCGGATGTCATTGCCATCGACTCGCTCAGCAGCGATTCCGTGTGCGTTACCCGTTTCGACGATGTTGTCCTTCGCTCGCCGCTGCAACAGCCCCATGTGACTGGAATACAAGTTGTTCTCACAGACGAACAACACCGGCAGCTTCATGAGTGCAGCCAGATTGAGTGATTCGTGGATGTGTCCCTCCTCGATGGCTCCATCGCCGAAGAACGCCACCGAAACGCCATTCCGATTGCGAAGGGTTTCCGCCAATCCGGCCCCAACAGCCAAGGGGACCGTGGCCGCGACGATCGGAACCGTTCCAACAACACCAACCTCTGGAGCACAGACGTGCATCGAGCCGCCCCGTCCTCCGGAGCAGCCGGTCGCGCGACACATGATCTCAGCCATTAGCAAGTCGATGTTGCCACCCTTGGCGAGATAGTGGCCGTGAGAACGATGCCCTCCCCATACGTAATCGGTCTGATTCAAGGCGGCGGCAACGCCCGTGGCGATCGCCTCCTGGCCGATGCAAAAATGGCAGGGTGTTATGATTTGGCCCGCTTCGACCAGGTCGGCAACGGCCTCTTCAAAAACGCGAATCCGCACCATCATTTCGTAGCACCACTTCAAGCGACCGACATCGACTTCGGGAACCAACGCTGACATTGTACGAGCCTCGATTGAGAATGAATTGGAACGACCGGCGAGTGAGCTGTTGACTCCTCTACCCGCTGTCACGAGCGACGTTCAGGCAGCCTTCGACAGCGACTTGGCTTCGATCGCGTAGAACTGTCGAACCTGCGAGCAGACGTACTCGACATCGTCGTCGTTAAGCGCCGTATTCATCGGCAACATCAACGAGCGGGAAATCATTCGCTCAGTGAATGGCAGCGAAACATTGAACCCGAGAGCGGGCATTTGATGTACGGCTTTTCCGCCCCACTGAACGAGCGTTCCAATTCCGCGCTGCTTCAACCACGGCTGGAGTTCTGCACGGTGATCCGCTTCGATTTCATAGTTTTGATAAACGTCATAGTGATTGGGATCGCTGCCCGGCGCAGGTGGCAATGTCAGCTCCGACATGTCACCCAGTCGCTCTTGGTACATGCTGGCAATCTCACGACGTCGCGCCATGTCGGTGTCGTAAGTCTTCAACTTCATGTCGAGAATTGCCGCCTGCAGATTGTCGAGCCGTGAGTTGAAGCCCCAACAGACCATCTCGCCATCACGATTCCGACCGTGATCTCTCAGAGCGTAGATCTTTTCATAGAGTGCCTCGTCGTTGGTCAAGACCGCTCCACCATCACCGAGGCAGCCCAATGTCTTGGCCGGATAGAAACTGATGGTTCCCGCCAGACCGAACGTCCCGGCGCACTTACCTTTCCACTTCGATCCCAGTCCCTGAGCAGCATCTTCAATGACAATCAGGTTGTGCTTGTCGGCGATCTGCATGATCGCGTCCATATCGCAGGTGCGTCCGTTGACCTGCGTCGGCAGGATCGCTCGCGTTCTGGGAGTGATCGCTGCTTCGACGGACTTCGGATCAAGCATGTGATCCGGGCCACACTCAACTGGGACCGGAGTGGCTCCGACAAAGTGAATTGACGCCGCAGTGGCCACATAGGTGTGCGAGCAGAAGATCGCCTCATCACCGGAGCCGATTCCAGCGGCCATCAGAGCCAGCCAGATCGCGTCGGTACCGTTCGCGACACCGAGCGCATATTTCGCACCAGAGTACTCAGCCAGATGCTGCTCGAAGCTGCGAAGATCCTGCTGAAGAATGTAGGCACCACGTTTTCCAACATCCTTCACAATCGAAACCAATTGTTCTTCGTTCGACTGGAATAGATGCGGGTAATTGAAAAACGGAACCTGCCTGGCATCGTTGTTTACGACCATTTGAACGCCTTCCTTGGTGAGAATGATCAGATTGAAATTGTGACTTGGTGACGAAGATTAAGCCGCGTTGTTGACTCGGAGTCCTTCCTGTTTCATCGTTTCATTCAGCTTCACGACCTCACTTCTAAGCGATTCAAACTTCGGATAGTCGCTGAGTTCCGTCGGAGCCAAATCCTTGCGGAAAATTTTGGCCAGTGTGTAAATGATGATTTTGATGTCGCCGAAGAGCGTTCTCGTTTTGAGGTACTGCAGTTGCAACCGCAATTTCGTCGGACGAATCACCTTCTCGTAGGCGAGGTCCGCATCCAAGGCACCGTCCAACAAGGCCCCTTCGTCGGCGTTCCAGATGGAGGCCCAGTCGGTGATCCCCGGCCGCAGTTCCAAAATCGGAGCAAACTCGCCCGAGTAACCGTCGAGCTTATCAACGACCTCGGGGCGTGGGCCAACTAGGCTCATATCGCCCCACAAAACATTGATCAGTTGTGAAAGCTCATCTAGCTTGAAACGTCGGATGAACCGACCGCTGTGCGTTACGCGCGGGTCGTCTCCCGCAGTGGAAGGGCCACCAATCTTGTCGGCATTAGTCACCATCGACCGAAACTTGAAGATGCCAAAGGGGACGCCGTAGCGTCCAATGCGACGTCCCCTGTAGAACACCGGCCCGCTCGAATCAAACTTGATCCAGAGTGCGATGGCGATCAACACCGGCGACAGCGCAATCAAACCACACAGGCTGGCAGTGACATCAAGCAACCGCTTTAACATGACCGGACTCCTCCATGAGTTCGCGCGAAGGTGACGATTTGTTTTGAGCGTGACCGGCTGACGATCCCGCACCAATCGACGTACGTTGCAACAAGTAGGCCACTTGACCCACTAGGAAAGGGCACAAGGCAGACACCCCGAAATAGGCAAACGGAGCGTAACGGGAAAGGAATCGACCAACAGGGGGAACCAGTGCGCCTCGGCTGACAGAAACCATCCGTGTCGTCGTTCCTACACCAAACAGCTTTGCCAGTCGATGCCGTGTGAGGGCCTTGTAAGTTGTCGATCTCGGCTTTGGGAACCACCAGTCAACCAACAGCAGATACCCCTCGGGGCGACAGACTCGCAGCATCTCCTTCGCGATTCCAGCACACAAATCGTCATCGGTAAGTGTCGCGAACATGGTTGATTCATAAATTAAGTCAAACGAAGCGTCGTCGAACTTCATTCGACTGGCATCCCCCTGCACGAATCGCATCTGGGGATAGAGTCGGCGCGCCTCGGCAAGGCGTTCATCTTGAATATCGATCCCCGAGATGTTTTCCGGCTGGTAGTTCAATCTCAACAATTGAAAAAGATTGCCACCACCACCGCAGCCAACATCGAGTACCTTCGCAGTCACGGGATTTTGGCGAAGGTCGGATGATGCACGCACGACGGATGCTTCCAATGCCAGCGTCTGAAATAGCACGCCACGATTGGAACTCAGATCATTTCGATTCGAGCCTTTTTGATGGTAGTAACTCTGATAGTACTCACTCATTTCCGTTTCTTGAGTCATGCTGCAACTCCCAGCTGCGCGGAGCGAGAACCCCTCATGCTGACGAGCGATTCAAAATACTCGAGCATTTCGGCGTACACTTGCTCGGCTCTAAACTTGTTCTCGAACAGCGTGGTCGCTTGCTTCGACATGTGATTCAGACTTACTCGATCTTGAGACAGTCTCAACAGTTGCTCAGCCAGTTCGGCATCGCGACCGTTATGGTAACTCACACCACATTGTTCTTTGGCGAGCAACTCGGCCAAGACTCCGCTCGTCGGGCTGGAAATAATCGGCAACCCAGAACTCAAATACTCGATGGCCTTGTTGTTGATCGTCGCTAGAAAGTCATATCGATTCGGCAGCGGATCCAATCCGAAGGCTGAACGCCTCATCAGGACATGAATTGCGGCAGCGTCTACCCACCCCGGAAAGACCACGTTTGACAATCCCGCTGCCTGCTTCTTGTAGTCGTTCAATCGATCTCCTTGTCCGCAAAGGACGAACTGAATTGACGATTGAGCTTCCTGCAACCGACGCGCGGCACGAATTACGGTTTCTAGATCGAACTGGCGCCCCAACGTTCCAAAAAAACAGGCAATCGATTGGCCATTACGACCGGTCAATCCCTGGCGATCCCAAAACGTTTCCGCCTCGACAATTCGCTCGACCGGCGGGACGGCGGAGGAATATCCCATTGCAAAACTTCGGTCAATACTGTTCTTTTTTCGATTTCCGCGCCGCAAACCCCAATCGACAAAGTCATCTGTGATTCCCGTGATCGCTGTGGCACCGGAACATGCGTCTCGCGCCTGACGAAACATCGGTGCCAATAACAGCCGGGCCAGTGGGCGCCCAATTGCCGGAACCGTATCGACGAAGATGTCGGGCCACATATCCCGCATATCGAGCACGACAGGGACCGAATGCTCCGTTCCGTACTTTACCGATTCGGCACACAACTCGATCGTCGGCAGGCCTGCGACCATGATGTCGGGTGGAGATGCCAGTTGTCGCGCCTGGGTCGCGAACTTCGCGGCAATTTCACGATGATCACGAAACCTCGCCAAGGATACGTTTGACCGGTAGCCGCACCCTTTCAAGAGTCGAATTTGCAATCCAATTTCCCACTGAACGATCGAATCGTGCTCGAATAGTTGTTTCTTTGAGAAGTGGTCAAACGTCGAGGTCCACCACGTAACCTCGTGCCCCGCGCGCGCAGCCAACCTTGCGAGCTGCCCCGTTCGATGCAGGCGTTCACTGCAATCAAAGTGGACTGGAACCGGCTCACCAATTGTGACCAACCAAATTTTCATGAGTGGCTTTCTACGATTTGCGCAACTGTTCAAAAGGCGTTGATTGATACGCGGCATCGCGCGACTCAAGCCCGACGAGCGATGGGACGAGTAAATCCATAGGCTTCAAGCAGGCGATCTTCTTCGCATTCCCAGCAGAAATTGTGGCGACAGCTCAGGGCGGCGGATCGTTTGGCAGCGACATCGTCGAGAGTCAACTCGCCAATGAGCCGTGCAATCGCCTGCCTCTCGATGGCCACCTTCCAACCGCAACCATGGGTATCGACCACACGACTCATTTCCGGCAGATCGCTGACAATCGCCGGGATGCCCGCATTGAAGTACTCGAACAGTTTGTTGGGGACACAATAGGCATAACTGAGCGAGATGTTCTCGATGACGGAGAGGCCCACATCGGCTCCACAGCTGTAGTCCACAAGCTGCTCAGGACGAACCGCCGGATGGTAGTGAATGTTTGTGTGGGAAGCGGCAAATTGTTCGACCTTCCCTGTCAGGGGACCGTAGCCGAGAAACACCACATGCTTTGATCGCGGCAAGCCAGCGAAAACATCCAGCAACAAATCGATGCCCCGTCCCTCGTCGATCAAGCCTTGATAGAGGAAGACCATCTCGTCGCTGTGAATTCCAAACCGTTTGTGAAAGGGACGAACGCTGCGACCCGTTCCGCCTTGTGCATAGGGCACGTTCCTCACCACATGGACCTTCAAACCGGGATACGTCTGGCGATACCAATCGGCAATTGCGTCACCCACTACGAAGACCTTGTCGGTACGACGAATTAGCAGTCTCTCGGTCAGTTTCGCCACCCAGCGTCGTAGTCCCTTGGAAAGATATGTTTCCGTTTCCAGCTCGTGTGTGTCGTAGACCAATTGACAACCGATCATCCACTTTATGACCACCCCCACCGGCAGGACGAGCAGGCTGTGACAGTTGACACATTCCGGCCGCAGCCGGCGTGCTTCCAAGATCGCACGGCCCATCCATTCCAAGGTTTGAAGAACTCTGAACACAGTTGATGTCGCCTCTGCGGGGAATACAGTCCGCACCCGCCGAATCCGTCGATGCTCGTCAACCGACTCATCGACCGGCAATTTTTCTCGCCACTTTCCGAGCAGGACAGCATCGCGAAAGATTCCGTGGGCAACGAGAGATCCTGTGATCTTGAGAATCCGACTCTCGTAATTCATGAATGATTGATAAATATGCAGATTCGACCGGCCACTTCCAGTTTCCAATAAATTGCTTTCCACGACGAACCTTTCGTGCCGGGTGTTTACCACGCTCACTTTATTTATTGTCTGGCAAATTTGAGACACACACGGTGTGCTGGCAACCTAAGTCTGTTGAACGACAGAATTGGGCACCGTCGGACGCTGTGAACGGTCGTCACACCAGACTGGTATAGGTTGGGGTTTCGGCCGGAAAAATGAAACGTGAACTCAGAGCCACCATCGAACCTTGGCGGCTCGCCGGGTCTGGCGAAATCGCCTTGTCAGACGCGTGTGGCAATGCGTTTAAACGCCTGCTTCAGTGCGTGCAGGTCGTGATAGAAGAACTTGTTGGACGGATACGACGCGTGCAGTTTCGGCGGGGCCGCGATGATGCGATCAAAGCCCTCCTCTGTCAGCCCCAGCTTTTTGATGACGTACTCGCGGTCTGCTTCGGCAATCTCACGCGGATAGGGATCCTGCTCCATCTCGGCCAGCGCCTCTTCACGGGTGACCTGCCCGGAACAGATGAGAGTCGATAGATGAGCGCGGCGTTTGTCGTACCCGAACTTCTTTGGCAGGATCCAGCCTTGGAAGAATCGCGTGTAGATCGACTCGAAGTGCTTGCCTCCGTAGTCGCGCCAACCCAGCTCGCGCTGAATCATGGCCTTGGCTTCATCTTTGTTGTAATCAACGTAATTCAAAAACGGCACGAAACGCACGCCTCGCCCCAAAACAGCCCAGAGATATTTTGCGATCCCAAGTTGAGGAAACGTCTTGAGTGGTACGCTGCCGAACTGACGATGAATGGCCCGGATGTGCTTCAAGTCTTGATTGTAGTACCCCCAAGCGTGCGGCATGATCCCCTCAGTCGCCAGGTTGCTGCCGGTCAGCACGAACCGCGCACCGGTCTTCATGGCCATCGTGATCATCAGGGCGCTGATCGCGTGATCGGTGGGGATTTCGCAGTTCGGTACAGACGCCTTCAAGAAGGACAACTGCAAATCGCGGAACTCACCCCAGTCAATGACGTGTGTATATAAGTCGATCCCGAGTACGTCTAGAGTTTTCTTAATGTTATCGACGGCCAGCTCCGAGTTCCAACCATTGTCGAGATGAACGGCCAGCGGACGCAATCCAAGCCGTTTGACGTGATAGGCCACTGCCGTACTATCGACGCCCCCACTGATGCCGATAATACAATCGTAGTCGCGTTTCGCTCCCGTTCGCTTGATTTTCTCAACCATCTCAGCTAACCGTTGATCGCGTTCTACGCCGACTAAAATCTCTTTTTCCGCTCGCATGAAATAATGGTTGCAGTGGTTGCAGGTTCCGTCAGCCTGAATGCAAATTTCCGGGTCGGATGAATCCATGATGCATCGCTGGCAAACACAATATTGTCGTGAGAGAAAAGCCTCTTCAACTTGATGTTTCGTTCCCAACTCAGACGATGGTGTGCCAACAATAATCGACATGAACTCACCCCTTTTTCTTTCACCTCAAAAGATCTGACTCGCCGATTTACCCGGTTTGTCACCGTCTGTCTCAGGCCATCACCGCGGCCAATTCTCGTTGCGTTGGGTAGCTGATAAGCACTGCGCGGTGCTTACCATGAAATACGAACAGGCTCCCCGCCGCAGCCGCAGCCGCTCCGGCATCGTGGACGACCTGCGACAGGTCTTCGAGCTTGCCTGCTCCTCCGCAAGCCACCACGGGAACTGAAACGTTCGAAGTAATTTGTCGAACAAGGTCGAGATCATAGCCAGCCATCGTTCCGTCGCGATCAATCGACTGAACCAAGATTTCACCGGCCCCGAGGTCCACCATTCGCTTGGCATGTTCGACGGGGTCGAGGCCGCTGTCACGGCGCCCACCGTCACTCCAAACTCGGTAGCGACCGAGCCAATTCTTCCGCACGTCGATCGAGACCATCACGCTTTGTGTTCCAAACCTGAGGGCCGCTTTCTCCACCAACTGTGGCGTGCGAATGACTTCAGTGTTGAGACAGACTTTCTCGACCCCCGAACTGAACAATCGGTCCATCTGTTCGATGGAACGGACTCCGCCACCGTAGGTCAGCGGCATGAAGCACTCGGCAGCAATCTCGCGAACTATCTCAAATGGAGGTTCTCGGTTTGCCCTCGTTGCAGAAATGTCGAGCAGGACGAGTTCATCGACTTCTTTGTCGTTATATATGCGCACCGCATTGATCGGATCGCCAACGTATGTTGGAGTTGCGAACTTGACCGTTTTGACGAGTCCCGAGTCGCTAAGCAGCAGGCAGGGAATAACTCGGGATCTGTACATGGCAGACTCGCTTCACAAAGTTTTCGATGAGCCGCAATCCGAAACTATGGCTTTTTTCTGGATGGAACTGTGTCCCAAGAATGTTGTCTCGCATCAAAGCGGCCGTGAACCGCCCTCCATAATCGGCGGTGGCCAGCACGTTGTCGGGATTTTTGCATTCGACGTGATAGGAATGAACGAAGTAGTAGCGGGGATCCTCGATACCATCAAATAGAGCATGCGCTGATGAGGCTGTTACGGTGTTCCAGCCCATGTGAGGCACGCGTTGAGGTGCCCGTTCATGATTTCGAAAAAAACGAACGGTCTCGGCATCCACCCAACTCAATCCCGGCTTTCGTCCCTCATCACTTCGGCGGGTCAATAACTGCATTCCGAGACAGATTCCTAAGATTGGCTTGCGAAGCTCAAGTGCCTGACGATTGAGAAGCGGAACGAGATCGAGACGTTCGAGGCGCTCCATTCCTTCATCGAATGCGCCGACACCCGGCAGGATGATTCCATCCGCCGCTTCGATCAGGCGGGCATCTGCCGAAGCGACTCCTTTCTGGCCGATCTTCTTCAACATGTTCAGAATGGAACCGACGTTTCCCATTCCATAGTCGAGTACCACAATCATCCGTAAAATTTCCTTCCCGCAACCTGACCATTTATGGCGGAGTCGAACTGCGAATCTCTCGCGACTCAACCGATATCGGCACTAATGGGTATTTCAGTGCCTGCCATTCGACGACGCGGCGGCGGAGAGTGTTGAAGTTCAGAAGGCAAACGCTCCACGGATCGGTTGCCATTCACCGCCTCCGCTGGCTTGGCTTCACTCGTACGGAGCAAAGAAAAGATGACCAAAGACGGCAGCACTCCATACGACAACATCGAAGTCTCAATCGATCCGTTTGACCAACTGATCGCGAACAGGGCAGTCATCATTGCCACTAGACGAAACCCACAAGTGACTGACAGGGCATCGATGATGCGTAGAGTCAACCCCAGAATTATTGTCGCGACGCACATACCCGGATATCCACAATGTCCGTAGGATGTCGCCCATAAATTGGCATTCGCATTGGTCTCATGCGAATGAAAATAATTTTCACCGATCAGTCGTGCCATAGGTAAATCGTAGGGAGACGCATACATCCATCGCAGAAAACTGTCGCCATACCAAATTTGAGAGTTCTGGCTGAAAAAGTCCCAATAAATGCAACTCATTAGTCCAGGTATAAATATCAATCTTCGGACGAAATAAAGAGAAATGTCGTTGCGATCAAGTATCAAAAACTGCAGCATCGATACGAGTACAAGCCCGGTCCAGGCGAAGACCAAGTACGTACTGGGAGTTAGTCGTCCACGCACAATTAGCACCATGACACCTAGCATCAGCGGCAGCGAGAGCAAGTCGCTCTTACAGCCCGCAAACGAGAACACGCAGAGGCTTCCCAAAACACCCGTACAGATCGCTGCCGCATTCCGTTCAATAACACCCAATCCAAACAGAATTGGAGACAGCGAGTGCGACAAAATGGCGATGGCATACGCACTGAGCGCTCCCCCTTGAACCGATTCGCGTGCATCGAGTCGACGGTCGTAAATGTTATCCAGCGACAAGTTGAGGCGAAACCCCGACGTCTGTGCCGTCAGGAATACCAAGCCAAAAGCGACACCGATCAACACTGTCAGTAGTGGACGCTGTCGCACTTGGGGAAGACGAAGTTGCCAAATGGAAAGTTTGCCAAATGTGCTAAGAATTGCAAATAAGCCCAACAGGAATCCGCAGAAGAATACGATTTCATCTACGGGGCGACTTGAAATATGAAATGACACAAGCATTGTCGGAACGATGACAGTCGCATAAAGCATCCATAGTGCCAGATGCGACGGTCGCTCAATTATTTTGGGCAGCCATAAAGCTGGCGCAACAGCCATCACCGCAATAAAAACTTGAATCGTGGTCGGCAATTCAATGTATTCAAGATGGATTTCTTTGTACAGAATACTTTCTACCCGCGCGTAAGACATCGAAGCCACGGCGTAATAGGCGCATGCAATCAAAACGATGGCGAAACGACTGGTGTCCATACGCAAATGCCGCAGATCGGTGACGCAAGAGACTGGAGATGAAATGTGAATAGTGGCTGATACACGATTGCTGCTTCTGTATGTGAAGTTTCCAGATGCGTCAACGGGAGTTTGGACGAGTGAGAGGCTATGCGAGAAGGAATGAATTCTTCATGTCGCGATGGTCGCGGGAGTTGTGACTGTGCGACGGTAGTTGAAGGTCACGAAATTGTTGGCTGGCGCAAGCCGGTGGAGTAGGAGTTGGATGGTGCAACAGGGCTTCCGCCGAGGCCGTGGTTCGTTCGTAGTCCTGGCTCTTGGGGAGCAAGTCCTGCGGCAACAGGTCTCACTGACAGCCCGTCCGATTCTGGTCCAGGATCCCGTTCAGAACCTCTCGCAGATCGACTCCGCGAGGCCGCCCGCCCGGCTTCGCGGCGGGAATCAGCGGCTCGATGAGCGCCCACTGCTGGTCCGTCAGATCCGTCCCAGACGCTTTCAATTCATCCGTTATGGCTTGGCACTCCCTTGCTTGATCACGGCCTAACCAGAATTCATTTCATTGCTTACCTCAGCCGCGAATTGAAACGCCGCTTCCCGTGGATGACTCCCGTGCTCACCGCCGCGCCGCAATGCCTTGATGAGTCGCAGCCGAACGCGCCTTGTCTGGAACTCATTCGCGTCGATCTCGGCGGATCATGTCGTCCGCAAATGCGCTCACGACATCGAGCGACGCTTCACGTGCGCTCCGTTTCAGCAAGCTTCTTCGGATTCAACAGTTCTGGCTCGTGGTGATCACGGGCACGGCTCCCCAAGCCGCTGCCATTCGGGCGTCCGTTGCAAATCAGCATTGGCCGGAAGGCCTGGCCGTGCATCTCAGTGTGGTGTCTGACCTCTTTCCCTCTTTTAGCGAGACTTTCCCATGCCGCGCCGGCAGTGCCGCTTTGATACGAGCTACCGCTCGAATGCGCGTTGCCGCTCCCGCTGGTCGCTGACGTTTCCGACCACAGTGAGCCTTTGCAAGTCGCAACGGCGTCTACCACCAGTCCGCAGGCAATCCCGTGCAGTTGGATCGCCTGTCAACATCGAGATCCGAACTGCATTTCACCGCCAAGGCATTCTCGTTTTCAGAACAGACCATGACCATCTGCAAATGCGGGAGCTTGCTGTTGCTGGGAACCACGTGTGTCTGGTCAATGCAGCCCGATGGAGTCTTCCGTTCGGAAGCAGGACTGATGGCCGTCGTTCTGTTCGTCGGTGCGAACTTCCTGATGCTGGAAGAGACGACGACCGCCAATCCGAATTGGTTGAAAGCCTTGAGTGTCCTCTACACCTTGGGCTTCTTCGTCGTGGCAGACTTTGCGGTTTCCATCGCTCATCTGCTGCTCGCTGCTGTGGGCTTGGGAGCGTTCGTCTGGCTATTTGGAATGCACGCCGTTGATCTCGCGACGACCGCGCCAATGGCCGAGGCGACTTAACATCGCAAGGGAGCCGCGTCCTACTTTGCGGTGATGGCATTTGTTCCGGCGGCGTTGTCACTGTTGCCAATGCCCCATCGCGCCGTCGGTGTGTTGGCAATGGCGGTCGTGGCCGTGATGACCGCCCTCTTGGATGAAGGGGGTTCGAGCTTCGGCTGTTTGCTCACCAGTTGGCGGGACTGACTGACCTATAACCGATTTGGATCGCAAGCTCCGGGCTTGCGGGAGACCATCGCCGGAAACTGGCGAATCCGGTTCGCCCTCTTGAGCGGTTGCTTGTTGTTGCTCGTGGCCTGCGGTGTGAAGCACTCGACGGAACCGTTGCCACTGACACCGTGACACCGTTGGGACTCGTGTTGCTCGCCCCGCCGCTGTTGGCATGGCCCGCGCTGATGCGAGTCCAGAATAAGCACTCCGACTGTCCGGAAAACCTGAAGCAGGCCAACTAATCGTTTCGACAACACTCATCAAAAAATCTTCCCCACTGAATTTTGGATCACCGTCACATCACGCCCGAAATCGGGTCGGCATGATGACCGAAGTAGACCGGGCGATTGGCTGACGTGTAGAGCGGTTTCGAGCGGTCGATGCCGAGTTTTTCGTAGATCGTCGAAGCGTATTCTTCGGGCGTATGAGGTGAGTCGAGGACATAGCCTCCCTCTTCGTCGGACTTGCCGATGACAACGCCTCCGGGAGTGCCAGCCCCCGCGAAGACGATCGAGTACGCATCGGTCCAGTGATCGCGGCCTCCAAATTTATTGAGCTTCGGCGTGCGACCGAACTCGGTGATGAAGCAAACCAGTGTCTCGGCCAGCAACCCGCGTTGGTCCATGTCTTCGATCAAGCCCGCGAATGCACGGTCGGTGCTGCCCATCATGACCCAATGGCCAATTCCATAGCGGCCCTCGCCCCCGGCCATGTTGCGAACAGTCCCGCACGAACCGGACGTGTAAATCAGGTCGTGATGGTCCCAGTTCAAGTTAAAACCGCCGGGGACTTCCTCGGAGAACGGCCAGCGGACATCGACCGTCACGCACCGCACGCCCGCTTCGATCAGCTTGCGACCGACGAGGTAGCAGGCTCCGCGGTGACCGCGTCCGTACAGCTCACGAGTTTCGGGAGTTTCGGTCTTCAGTTGGAAGGCGCTCTCCACGCGCGAGCTGGTCAGCGTGTCGAACGCTTGCGAGTAGAAGCGGTCCATTCCCTCCACATCGCGCGTGATGCCAAACCGAGAATCGAGTGATGCGAGCATCTGGCGGCGACCGTTCAATCTCTCCGCGACGTTCTCTTGTCGTGGCAACAAGTCGGCCACCTTCCAGTCGGAAGCCGAGACATCGCGACCTCCGGTCTTGAAGACGCGCGAGGCGGCAGGCAAGAAGCCCGTCTTTGTCGCCGCGTTCTGTTCGTTGTTGCCAGGGACCATGATATACGGCGGCAGATCGCGACATTCACTTCCCAAAATCTTCGTCGCGACGCAGCCGATATCGGGCATTTCGAGCGGACTGTTCGGGTGAGACCCCGACAGCATGTACTGCGTCCCATCCGGATGTCCGTTCGCCCCCGCTTTGGGATGCATCATCGAGCGCACGATCGCCAGCTTGTCGGCCACACGCGACGTATGAGCCAGCAACTCGGTGAACTGAATCCCATTGACGCTCGTCGAGATCGGCTTGAACGGACTGCGATGGTCCGCCGGTGCGGACGGCTTTGGATCCCAGGTGTCGAGATGCGACAGCCCACCCTGTTCGAGAATGACCAACACGTTCTTGGCGGCAGGCTTCACGTTCCCCGCCGTTCCTTGAGCCTGCAGCGCCAGCCACTGCGGCAGCGACAGACCGAGGACTCCCGCCGAGCCGACTTGCAGCGCCCGGCGTCGAGAAAACGAACCGGCCAGAGGTGTGAGCTTCGTCATCGCAAGAAGACCTTCAAGGTATTGTCGATTCGGCAGGGATCGCAGGCGGGGCGGCATCAGTCATTGCCATTGGGCCATAGAGTAATCGACACCCCGAGCAAGATGAAGCTCGGTCTTTTTCAGCGCGGACACCATATTCCTTCGCCTCGAATTCGTTCGACCCGGAACTGAACGCATTCGGATGGCTCGGTTTGCTGCTCGCTAGACGGAGCACATCGGTCAGACATGTTGGGAAGATCGATATACCTCACACGGCCTAAGAGGAGAGATTGGCGAGTCGCAGGCCGTCAGGCTGCGGGTTCTTGTTCGCGTCGCGAAAACCTGTGGCCTGACGGCACACGACTCGCCTCGAATATCTCACTCATGGCCGTCCGAAGTATAAATCAAATCGGCCTCGTTCCTTATGCTTCGCACGCTCAGTTCACGCCGCCCGCAGTGCGGGGACGATCTCGGCGCGAGCGGCCTGCCACGCCGGGAGGACTCCCGCGAGAACGCCGACAACAATTGAAACGGTCAGCCCCTGCACTGCCAGTGCGACCGAAGGACGGAACGCAATCAACACGCCTTCGGTTCCGAGAGCCATCCCCGATACTTGCAGCATCACGAGCGCAGTGCCCACGCCGAGCAGACCGCCAACCGTGCTGAGGACCGAGCTTTCGGACAGCACCATGCTGAAGATGCGATAGCCGGTGCAGCCGAGCGTTTGCAGCACCGCATGTTCCTGGACGCGGTCTTGCACTCCCATAATCGTCGTCGTCGAGACCAGTGCCAGCACGAGCGCGATGCACGCATAACCCAGATACCGGATGAAGCCGACCAGTTCCACGAGGTCTCCCACGGCATTGGCTTGGAAGACTCCCTTGGGCCGCGTGTTGGTGCCGATGGGGCCAGAGCGGAACATGTCGTCGATAGCTTGGCCAGTCGCCTTCACGTCCGCGCTCTCGGCCAGCTTCACTTCGAGCTGCGTCACCGTGCCGACAGAACTCAGTCCCTTGGTCCGCTGCAAGAAATCGAGGTGCGTGAAAATCATGTTGTCTTCCGCCGGAACCGACGAATGAAAAATTCCCGCCACGGTTATGCTGAGCATTCCGATCGAAAACTTCTGGCCAAGCTGGATGCCTCTGCGCTGCGCCACGGCCTGCCCGACGACGGCCGCGTCCTGCTGCTGCTCGAACTTGGCCCAATCGCCCTGCGTGAGTGTGAGGTCTCGCACCGCCCGCAGCTTGTCGGCGGGGAAGCCATTGAACACGACGACATCCAGACTGGCTCGACAGTTGTTCATGTAGACCTTGATCGGCACCGCCTCCTTCACGCCGGGCAGCTTCGCCACGCGACGCGAGTAGTCCTCGGGCAGCTTGCTCGTGCTGGGGCAGAAGCGGTTCGCCTGAAAGACGATCAGCGAGCGGTCGCCAAGTTGTTCGCGCGTCAGCCGGTCGAGCCCCTCTTGAACTGCCTCAACAAACGAGAAGACAAACAACGCGACGGCCGTCCCGCTGACAGTCAGCAGCGTCCGCACGCGATGCCGCCAGAGACTTTTCAACACGTAGGGAGCGAAGCGGAACATGGTCATTCTTTCTGAGTCTTGGCTTGTTCGTTCAACTTGCCCTTGTCGAGCCGAAACTGTCGTCCCGCAATGGCCGCGGCGTTGGGATCGTGAGTCACCATCAGCAGTGTCATGCCCAGTTCCGTGTTGAGTCGTCTGAGCAGTTCGAGCACCTGTTCGGTCGTTTCCGCATCGAGGTCTCCGGTTGGCTCGTCGGCCACGACGATGGTCGGGTTGGCGACGATGGCCCGCGCGATGCCAACTCGCTGCTCCTGTCCGCCTGAAAGTTGGCGCGGGTAGTGGTCGGCTCGATCGGTCAGGTTGACGGCTTGCATCGCGATATCGACCCGCCGTTGCCGGTCGCCGCGAGACATCGGCAACAACAGCAGTGGCAGTTCGATGTTTTCGTAGGCGGTCAGGACCGGGATCAGGTTGTGCATTTGAAAGATGTAGCCGACGTTGACCGCGCGCCAGCGGGCCAGCTTCGTGCGCGAGAGGCGAGTGATCTCTTCTCCATCCACGACGATGCGGCCCGCCGTGGGACGGTCGATCCCCGCAACGAGATTCAGCAGCGTGCTCTTCCCCGAACCGCTCGCCCCCATCAGCGAGACAAAGTCGCCCCGCTCGATGCTCAGACTGGCTTCCTTCAGGGGAGTGATGGTCTGGTCCCCCTTGGCAAACGATTTCGTCACGGCTTCGATTTCGACGAGAGACATGATGCTTGGTCCTTTGTTCGTGGTGAGCCGGGCGGCGTCAGCCCCCGGACTCTGTGATCGGGCGAAGAGTCCGGGGGCTGAC
>JAYVDI010000374.1:0-18371 GCA_043749505.1 Schlesneria sp.
CGCGTTCGATGCGAGACACGCCATCAACGCGCGGGGCGTTGCCCACGCGGTTAAACGAAGTAATCTCTTACCGACGCATTAAGGCGACTTCATCATGCAACACAATTACTCGAACTGCGGCGTTCATCGCCGGGCGTTTCTCGCCGACATGGGTCTCGGGTTCACGGGCCTCGCGCTGGGGGCGATGCTGGCGCGGGATGGCGTTGTGCGAGCTGAGGCTCCTGCCGAATGGATGCCGCGCGATGGTCGGCCCCACTTCGCGCCGCAGGCAACAAACGTTGTCTGGCTGTTCATGAACGGCGGCGTGTCACACATGGAGAGCTTCGACCCGAAGCCCGAGCTGACCAAGTACGGCGGCAAGTCGATTAATGAGACGCCGCACAAGGACGCCCAGAATCCGGAGAAGCTCAAGTTGGCGCGCGTCACCGTGGTGAACGACGCCAATGGGCAGCAGCGGAACAAGCTCTATCCGTTGCAAGTCGGGCATCGGAAGTATGGCGAAGCTGGGATCGAGCTGAGCGACTGGGTGCCGCACATGGGGAGCTGTGTGGACGACATGTCGATCGTCCGTTCGATGTGGACGACCGATGACAATCACGGTGCGCAGACGCAGTTTCATTCCGGTCGCCACATGCTCGACGGCGAATACCCGACGCTCGGCGCGTGGGTCCATTACGGACTCGGCAGCCTGAACGACAACTTGCCGCAGTTCATTTCGATGGGGAACCGCGAGTACTGGAACGCCAAGGACGGGCACTACCTCGGCCCCGCTCATGACGCGATTCCGATTCGCGTCGATCCGAACAACCCGCTCGACTTCGGCAAGTCAGCGGGAGGACTCAGCCGCGAAGAGCAGCAGATCGGCTTCGACTTGGTCGGCGGACTGAATCGTTTGAAGGGAGTCGAGTACCCAAACGATCCGGCGCTTGCCGCGCGAATCAAAGCTTATGAGCTTGCCTTCCGGATGCAGACCTCCGTCCCCGACGTACTCAATCTCAACGTCGAGACTCAGGCGACGCAGCAGCTCTACGGACTGGATGATCCCGCGACGCGCGACTTCGGAATGCAGATGCTCGCGACGCGGCGGTTCATCGAACGCGGAGTCCGCTTCATCCAAGTGCAGCACGGTGCGGGCGGTGCCGGTGTCTGGGATGCTCACGGCGGTTTAAAGGCGAACCATGAGAAGAACTTCAGAGCGGTCGATAAGCCGATCGCCGGGTTGCTGAAAGACCTCAAGCAGCGCGGGCTGCTCGATTCGACGATCGTCCTGTTCGCAAGTGAGTTCGGTCGCACACCGGGAACGCAGGGGAGCGACGGACGCGACCATCACATCTACGGCTTCTCGGTCTGGATGGCGGGCGGCGGAATCAAAGAAGGCATCGTCCACGGAGCGACCGACGAGATCGGCTTCCACGCCGTCGAAAACCGGCACTACGTCACCGACATCCACGCCACGATCCTGCATCAACTCGGCCTCGATTCGAGACGCCTTGAACTCCCCGGTCGCAAACGGCTCGACATCGACCACGGCGCACCGATCCGCGAAATCATCGCATAAGGAAAGCGTCTCGCTTGCCTGTCTTTGTCGCTTGGGGCGCCTGATCCTTATTTTGCTCGGCATTGGAACACGGGCAAGCGAGCCGCTTACCCTACGGGATTGCTCAGCGCCTCAACCGCGTCCTTGATCCGCTGTCCCGATGCGATCAGTTGCGAGACCACGCGCCACGCCTTCACGCGATCGTGGTCGTGGTGGACCGAGCGCACGAGCGAGCACGCGCGCGCCTCATCCAACTGGAGCGCGATCACGGGGAGCAGCCACTCCTCGATCCCGAAGACGCGGTGCCGTTCGCGATCCGTGCAGACCGGCACAATGCTGGCGAGAACTTCCCCCGCGCCCAGTCCCGCGCTCCCGAGGCCCGCGCTGCCAAACCCCGCGGTGACCGATTGCCGCGCGTAATTGACTGCCTCACGGATCGAAACCTCTTTCAAGCGAATCGGCTGCGACCAGTCATACGGCGGCGACCACTCCATCACCGGGCTGAGGCCATCGATCTTCGAGACGACACCGACAATGGGAGGCGGTTTGAGGTGGTGCTGTTCTCGAAACCAGCCGAACAGTTCAGAGAGCATCTTCGCGTCGGCCTGTTTTGCGGGGGAGGTCGCGGCCATGACGAGCAGGATCAAGTCGGCTTGACGCACCGCCTCGCGTGTGGCCACAAGTTGCTCGCGCGTCGCGCCCGCATCGCTGTAGCCGGGCGTGTCGAGCAACAACAACCGGTCGTTCGTTTCGTCCAGCCGCAACTCGTAGCGTGCCACATCTGCCGTGAGCGGCAGGATGTCCACCGCCGCCTGTTGCTCACCCAACAAACAATTCGTGAGGCTCGACTTCCCCGCCTTCACTTGCCCGATGATCGCGATCGTCACGGTGACGGGTTCGGGCGATAACGCGACTTTCGTTGAGACCGCGTTGCCCGCACCAGCTGCTTCGCGCGGTCTCCCTTCCAGCCTCGACATCGCACTGCGATACCGAGCCGAGCCGCCTCGCAGTCGCCCGCTGTTCAGTTCGATCAGATAGAACCCGACCTGTCGCAGATACAGCATGAAGAACGCGCCGAAGACATTGTTCTGGACCTGCTTCGTCACGGGATCGACAAACATTTTGCTGGCCGCGTACCGCGCGAGTCCCGCGAACGGGTTCATCACGACGGCAGCGATCCAACCGGCGTTGCTCGCAGCTCGCCACCAACCGGGAACCTTGGCCAGCATTCGCCATTGGCCGATCGAGACGAGGTGACTGCCGGGAACGTTCTCGTCGAACCAAAGTTCCATGTCCTCGGCGACCAGCCTCACGACGGCCATCACTTCCACGACTGACAGCGCATCGAGTGGGTCGGCCACCTTGGGGTGATAGTGTCGAGCCAGCTTCGTCGCGAGGTCCAGGGTCCGGTCGCGAAAGAACGTGTGATCGGTCAGTTGCTCGGCCGTCGCCTCGTCGCCGATCCGCTTCTGTTCGGCCGCCACGATCTCAAACGCTGCCTTGTCGTGAGGAGTCCAATGAATGCGCGACCTGATCTCGGGCAACGTCACCTCGATCCGCTTCGACTTCCTGAGCAGCACCCAAGCCAGTCCCCAACAGACGGGCATCATCCACGACAGCCACAACAAATGCCCCGACTGCCAAATCGCCCACGCCCCGACCCCGGCGAACAGCACGATGGGGAGCAGAATCAAAACGGCAATCAGCAACAGTTGAAGACGCGGCATCTTTGGCATTCGTGGTGAGGGAACTTCGTGATGGTGATACTTCACGCATCCAAGCTGAGAGATTGACCAGCCGCATGCCGTCAGGCTGCGGGTTCTTAATTCGTCATGGAACACAGTTCAAAACTCGTTCTGCCCCTGAAAAACCAGCACGACGCGCGAGCGCGGGCTAAAACGTCTGATGTCTACTAAGCCCTCGCTCGCGCGTCGGGCTGGTTTTGAAAGGTGATTCAGGAAACCCGTCCGCCCATTTTCAACAGGCGGTTAACCATCGGGGTCGTCGATCAACTGCTGCAAGCGAGTGGCATGTTCGGGCAGCAAGCGCGGTGGCCACGAGCTATCGAGCAGGCCCATGTCGAGCAGGTCACGAAGGTGCATCCGGTCCTTGTCTCGGAATGAATTCAACTTCATCCGCACGAGGGCTTCCAGCGAGAGGACTGCGTAGTCCTCGGCGGGAACCGCTTCGCTGACATCGGCCGAGGGTGTGAGGTACGTCGCACGGAATTTCTCGCCAGCGAACAACAGATGCACCGCATCGCGCGGGCGACCATCGGGACCATCAATGAAACAATCGACATCCATGATGTTGTGTTTGAATCCGACCGCTTCCAAGGCCACTTTCACGGCGTCGAAGTCGGAGCGACGGACGAGAATGTCCACGTCCTGAGTGTTGCGGACGGCAGCGCGATCGACGCGCGCCACCCAGGCGGCGACCGCGTTGCCTCCCGCGACGGCATACGGAATGCCAGCGCGCTGCAGCGCGGCGGTGGCTCGACAGGCTCGTTCGCGAACAGCTTCCACGGCTTCGATCATCCTCTTCCACGAGAACTCTTGGAGTACCACCGCCATCATGCACCTCGCCTGATCTCAAGTGTTGGCCGACTCGTCATTACTGCGCTTCCGGCGGCAGGTCCAACAAATACACCTTGCCGTCGTTGGCGAGGACCGTGATCTGTTTGCCGGAGGGCGAGTACGTTCCCGAGTAGACCACGGTCGGCAGCTTCTGGCTGAAGAGCGGCTTCTCCTGGTTGGGATCCCAGATGTGAATGTTGCCCGCATACCCGACCGATAGCAGGCGATTGCCTGCCGCGTTGAATTCGACTTTGTAGATGTCGTCTTTGTGTCCGGCGAGCGTCTTGATGGGCGCGGGGTCTCCGAAATTCCAAACGAAGATTTTGCGGTCGAGTCCCGCCGCCGCAACCTGTTGACCATTGGGGCTGATCGAGACCGAGTAGACCGAATCGTTGGGTCCGTTGTATTTGCGGACCTCGGCCCCGTCGGCTTGGTTGTAAACGCGAACGGTCTTGTCGCCACCGGCCGTCACGATGAAGTTGCCATCAGGTGTGAAGGCCAGCGAGTAGATCGCTCCCCCTTGTGCGGCGAAGGTTCTGAGGTTGGCATTCTTCTCGTAGTCCCAAATCTTGACCGTCTTGTCGTTCGATGCGGAGGCGATCAGCGGCAGCGATGGATGGAATGCGACGCCGTAGATTTGCGACTGATGGCCGTTCAAAACGAGCGTCGCCTGCGCTGACGCGATCGTCCACGTGCGAACCGATCCGTCAGCGGCGGCACTCACGGCGGTGCGGTTGTCAGGCGTGAAAACCAAGCTGGTGACGGCGGCCGGGTGCCCGTCAGTCACTTGAGCCGGCTCTTGCGACGGCGGCATTGGTGGGACGGGGTTGGGCGGTGTCGGGTCGTAGCCGCGAATGAGGTGATCGCTGCCCGCCGCGATCAATTTTTTCTGGTCGGGACTGAACGCGATCTGCACGACCTCGGCGGGCGTCGTGATGTCGTAGACCGGCTTCGACGGATCGTTGACGTTCCACAGCTTCAGCCTCTTGTCACTGCCGCCCGTCGCGAGGTACTGCTGGTTCGGATGCAGAGCGACCGATCTCACCGGGCCGACGTGTCCCTTGAAGTCTCGCACCAACGTGCCGCCTCCCGCGTCCCACCACTTCACGATGCCGTCCTCACCCGCCGTGAAGTGATGAGCCGAGTTGAGATGGACATGCAGCGCGTGAACGCGCTTCTCGTCCGCGATGTGCGTGAGTTGGATGCCGTGATTGTCCCAGTAAACGGACTTGTCGGCTCCGGCGAAGACGAGGTTCACGTTGTCGTTCCACCAGCCCGCGCCATTGATCGCGCCGCCTCCCGCCGCGACGTAGTGCTGCGTCTGACGACCGAGCGTCAGGTTCCAACCGCGCACGGTTCCATCGGCACTCGACGAGAGGAGCTTCACGTTGTCGCGGCAGTATTCGAGTGACGTGATTTTGTCGGCGTGACCGGTGTAGGTGGCGAAGAGATTTCCGTCGCCGAGGTTCCAGACACGGATGTTCTTGTCATCGCATCCGGCCGCGATGCGCTGGTTGTCCCACGAGACGGCAATCGCTCGCACGACTTCGGTCGAATCATGTTCGCGAATCTGCGCGCCATCGGCCGCGTTCCAGACGCGGACCCGTTTGTCGGCCCCTCCCGAAACGAGATGCTGTTGATTCGTGGCGTAGGCCAATGCGAACGTGCCGCCCGCGTGACCGGCTAGAGTGCGGACTTCGGTCCCTTCGTTGGCCTTCCAAATTTTGATCGCCCCGCTGGCGTCGGCCACGGCGACTTCCTGATTGTTCGGATGAATCGCGACGGCGGTGATCGCGGCCGCTTGTTCGGGATAAGCCTTGATGAGCATCCCGTTGTTCACGTCGAACAGGCGGGCAATCTTGTCTTCGCACCCGGTGACAATCCGTCCGCCGTCAAACTGAAAGCAGAGCGACGTGACCGCGCCGTTGTGGCCGTCGAGATTGCGAAGCGGCTGCTGGTTGCCGTTGTTCCACAACCGACACGTCTTGTCCGCCGAGCCGGTTGCGACCATCGAGTTGTTCGGGTTGATCCGCATCGCGAGGATCGGCTGCTCGTGCCCTGCTGCCGCTTTTTGCGGAGGCCCTTGATTGGGGAACCGCTTTACCAACCCCTCGGCTCCGCTCGTCATGATCCACGCATTGTTGGGGGGATAGCCGAGACCCGTGATCTCAACTGCGTGTGCCCCGAACACGCCTTGCGAGGCACCGTCGGCCGGATTGAACAGCCGTACGAACCCCGCCGCATCGGCCGCCGCGATCTGCTGTTTGTCCGCACGGAACGCCACCTTCACGATCGGATGCGGCAGTCCGCCGATCTCTTTCACGAGAGCACGATCGGCCGCGTTCCAGATGCGCAGCACCTTGTCCGCCCCGCCGGTCAGCCACTGCGTCCCATCGATGTTCAGCGCGAGACTCGTCGTCCCCGCATTGGCTTGGTGCGAGAGCATTGGTTTCGCGACCGGCACGTCCCACAGCCGGATCGAATTATCCAGCGACCCGCTGACGAGTCGGCTGCCATCCTTCGACAGCGCCGCACACAGGACCAACCCGGTATGACCGCTCATCGTCCGCAGCGTCGTCGCCGAATTGAGGTCCCACAACCGCAGCGTCTTGTCGAACGATGCGGTCACCAACTTCGTCCCATCCGCCGAATAGACGGCGGCATAAGCCGGGTCGGTGTGCCCGGTGAGAATCTTCGGTTCGACGGCCCACAAGTTCGCAGGCAGGCATAGGACCAGCAGTAAACTGAGCTTCGACATGAGTGGCCTCGCAAGAGTGATGGGTTACGGGTTGGCCTTCTTTTTGGCAGGGAGTGGTGGCTTCGAGATTGGAGTCTTTTTCTTCGTTCTGGCGGGCTTGCCTGCCGATTTCGTCGCGGGCTTTGATCGGCTCGCAGCTTTGGTGACAGGCTGCTTCGCAGGCTTTGGCCTTGCAGCCCTAGGCGTTACGGCGCGTTCACCGACCGCAGTTGATACGCGACGTGCGGCAACTCCACCACTCTGCGAAGTACAGCCTCGTTTCGCCAACATCGGCGTCAGGCGTCCGATTATCTCCGGTGATTCCAGGGCTTCGGCAAACGCATTGGACCAGTAAAGCACCCGCTCGACATCGAGACGCGGATGCAGTTCGATGAGGGCGTCAATATCGGTCCAGTCGCGTGACCGGTTCGCGATAGTCTTCATCACGATCAAGTCTTCCACGGTCGCGAGGCGGATCAAAAAGTTCGCGACCTTCCATTCCACAGCTCGGTCCAACAATTCGTCCTCGAACGGAAGGGCCGCCAGTGACACGTCGATTTCCACACCGGTCGGACGGTGCTGAAGCAGGAGTACGCGCGATTCGGCCGCAAAGCTCAACAACTCTGCGATGCGGGGCACGATGCCAAATCGAGCCGCCGCGCTCACGAATTCGTCGAGTTGGCCGTACTCGATCCAGACGACAGCATCCACGTCGCGCGTCATGCGGGCTACGCCAAGCAGCCCAACGGCGATACCACCGATCACGGCACCGCGCGCGGGAAAGTCGCTCAGCCATTCCGACACCGCGCGAATGGCGGGCGTGAGTTCGGCGATGGGCCGCGGATCGGTTTCAGTGGCCATAGGCGCGACGCAACCTCCTCCAACGTTCACGGGCCACCCCGCCATCGGCCACCAGTCGGTCGATCGTTCCGACAGCCTGCGCGAACTCGAACAACTGCTCGAGTTCAACGAGCTTCTGATCCATCGTCTTGGCCCGCGCCTCTTCCCACACGCGCCGATTGGCGGCGTCTTGGCCTGCCTTCCACGCGCGGACCAGCTCGGAATTCATCACGGGTTTCGACATTGAACCGTCCTCGTCGAGACTGCCTCGGGTCAGAGTCAACCGGCGCGAGAGTGTGTCAGATCGGGGAACCGTTCTCAATCGCCGAATGGGTTATCGTCTACGTTGCCACGCTCGCAGACGGTTCCCGACGCACCGACCCCCCCCCGCCGAATTCGCCGAGACGTTCGCCTGAAAGAATGCCCCGGAGAAGGCGGAGTTGCTGGGGAAGTAAGATCACGTAAAGTTGGACACGGACGACGCGGAGAATGGTTGGGTATGAATGTGACTGGCTCACGGTGTCGAATACGATTTATTCACGCCTGCCCGAACCGATGACTTTCGGAACCGTTGATCTCCGTTTCTCTTGTCATCTGTGGTTTCCGTGTCCCAATCCCAATAACTCACTGCCGGTTGGGCTGCTGTCCCCGTGGCTGACCGGCGTCCCCCGGCTCTGCCTCTGTCCAGTGTTGTTTTCGCTCCGATGTTTTTTTGGGGGCCACCACGGCCTGCCGTCCTCCGGGCGAATTAAGCAAGCGATCAGCGATCATTCGTCCGATGAATTCAAATGAGTCTTCAATGTTTAGCTCCTCTCTTCTTCATAGTCGGCTCCATCGGATGCTTACTCTCTCGATGATGGTGTTCATGATCGGAATTGTCTGCGCGGAAGAACCAACCCCGGTCGAAATCACCAGCCCGCTCCCGTATGGCTCAGATCCGATCAACTACTTCGCCGAATCGACAGACGATGCGATCGCGCTGCTCCAAAAGCGACTCGACGGGAAACCTCTTTCGTTTGAGAATCGCCAGGACTCGGGCTATCTCCCCGACTTATTGCGTGCGCTGGAAATCCCCGTCGAATCGCAGACGCTGGTGTTCTCGAAGACCTCGGTGAACCAGCCACTGATCAAACCGTCGTCACCCCGCGCGATCTACTTCAACGACGAAGTGACCGTCGGTTGGGTGCCGCATTCGGCGGCGATCGAGATCACGCTGCAAGACGCCCAAAAGGGAACGGTCTTCTACACGCTGCCGCAACGCACCACCGACGGCGACGCAGCGCCGAAGTTTCGTCGAGACACCCGCTGCACCACATGCCATGTCTCGGCGAAGACGCTCAGCGTTCCCGGCCACATCCTCAGTTCGTTCCTGACCGACCTGCGAGGCCAGCCGCGCGAAGGCTTCTCGGCGATCAACCACTCGACCGACTTCCAGAAACGCTGGGGCGGTTGGTATGTGAATGGATTCGCCTCGAACCTCGTTCATCGCGGCAACTTGATCGGCGAGGACGACGCCACACGTCACAAGACCGATCCCACTTTTCGCGGGGCGGTGAGTGACCTCGCGACGTTGGTCGATCTGAAGTCGTACCCGAGTACACACAGTGATGTCGTCGCGCTGCTGGTCCTCGACCACCAGATGCACTTCCACAATCTGGTCAACCGCGTCCGCATCGAGCACCGTTTGAATCGCCGCTCGGACGCCGAAGAGCAACTCGTCCGTTACGCCTTGATGGAGGAGGAAGCCCCGCTCGCCGGACCAATCACCGGCTCAACGAAGTTCGCCGAGGTCTATCAAGCACTCGGCCCCCACGACGCGCAAGGCCGCTCGCTGAGACAACTCGATCTGACCACAAGGCTGTTCCGGCACGACCTCAGCCCGCTGCTCGCCTCGCGCTCGTTTCAGTCGTTGCCGGACGAAGTGAAGACCCGACTGTTCAGGCAAATGGACGAGCGACTGGCCACGCGCACCGACACCACACCACACAAGATCGCTCGCGAAACAATCGCCGATTGGCCAAAGTAGATGGCTCAAAGCCAAACGCACGCCTACTTTGATCGCTCGCGTTCACGTCTTTTAATCGCTTCCATCGTCGGTTGCGGAATCGCGGCGATGAGCTTCTTGGTGTAGTCGTTTTGTGGGTTGGCGTAGATGGCGTCGGACGGGCCGAACTCGACGATCACACCCGCGTTCATCACGGCCATCATGTCGGACATGAACTTCACGACGCTCAGGTCGTGGCTGATGAAGATGTACGTCAGCCCCCGCTTCTCTTGCAGGTCTTTCAGTAGGTTGAGGACTTGAGCCTGGACCGAGACATCGAGCGCCGAGACCGATTCGTCGCAAATCAAAAAATCGGGTTCGACGGCTAGGGAACGGGCGATGCAGAGCCGCTGACGTTGTCCGCCGGAGAACTCGTGTGGGTAGCGTTGCAGATGTTCAGCGAGGAGGCCGACTTCTTCGAGCAAGCTTGCCGCCCGATCGCGCCGGTCTTGCGAACTGGTTCCGAGATGATGAACGCTCATCGCTTCGGTCAGCATCGCTTCGACGGTCATGCGCGGGTTGAGCGAACTGTACGGGTCTTGAAAGACGATCTGCATCCGGCGGCGTTGACGGCGCAGTTCCGCGCCGCGAAGGCTCGTCCAATCGGTGCCATCGAAGGTGACGGTGCCGCTCGTCACGGGAATGAGTTTGAGGATCGCTCGACCTGTCGTCGTCTTGCCGCAGCCCGACTCACCGACCAGCCCGAGCGTCTGGCCTTGGTAGACGTTGAAGCTGATGCCATCGACGGCCTTCACGTGCCCGACGGTTTGTCGGAGCAAGCCTTTCTTGATCGGGTAGTAGACCTTGAGGTTCTCGACGCGCAGGAGCGGCGGCTGGTTGGCGGGAACGTGAGAGGTGGCTTCTCTTGTCCCCTCGCCCCGGCCTTGAGGGGAGAGGGTTAGAGTGAGGGGTTCTTCTGCTTTCAGTGGTTGGGCGTCATTTCCATTCGACCCCCTCACCCTAGCCCTCTCCCCCGAAGAGGGGGGCGAGGGGACATGAGGATGCAGCAGTCTTCCTCGTCCACGTCCTTCGATTTCCGCGAGGCGTTCGGGCGTGAGCATCTTCTCGGTGATGACCATGCGTCCGTCGCTGTCGGTCGTCGTCTGCATGTAATCGGCGACGGTCGGAAGACGGCGGCGGGTCGTGTCGAGGCGCGGCCGACACGCCAAAAGTCCCTTCGTATACGGGTGCTTGGGATTCGCAAAAATGTTTCGCACGCTGTCGTATTCAACCAGCTTGCCTCGATACATGACGGCCACTTCGTCGGCGATCTCGGCGATCACACCGAGGTCGTGCGTTATGAACAGGATCGCCATGCCTCGCTCATCGCGCAGCTTGCGGATCAGCGCGAGGATCTGGGCCTGAATCGTCACGTCCAGCGCGGTGGTCGGTTCATCCGCAATGAGCAGCTTCGGATTGCACGACAGAGCCATCGCGATCATGACGCGCTGCTTCTGACCGCCCGACATCTCGTGCGGGTACTTGTCGAGTGACATCTCGGGCTGCGGAATGCCAACCTCTTGGAAGAGTTTGAGCGTGCGGGCACGCGCCTCCGCGCGAGTCACCTTCTCGTGCAACAGGATCGCTTCGGCCACTTGATCGCCGACGCGGTAGACCGGGTTGAGCGATGTCCCCGGCTCCTGAAAGATCATGGCGATGTCCTTGCCACGTACATGCCGCATCTCGGCGCGAGGCAACTGGACCAGATCGCGACCGAGGAACGAGATGCTTCCCGCCTCGATGCTCGCCCCAATGTCAGGCAGCAGCCGCATGATCGTCAGCGACGTGACAGACTTGCCGGAACCAGACTCGCCCACGAGGCCCAGCGTCTGGCCAAGCCTGATCTTCACCGTCAGATCATCGACCGCCTTGACGGTCCCGCCGTCGGAGTGGAAGTACGTCTTGAGATGGCTGATTTCGAGCAGGGCTGCGTCACCAGCAGAATGATCGACGAGGGCTGTGTCGGACATCGGAACTTTCACCACAAGCGGCAGACGCCGTAAGAGTCCAGAGCGGAATCGGCATTGAACTGATGAGGATGAGCCAGAGCGTATCGAGCAGCAGTCTCACGGCTTGTACTATAGGCAGGAATCGCGATCGGGATCAGGCTTTCAGAATAGCCGGACTTCGGGTTCACTCGCGCGGGCCGAGGTCTCCGACATTGAGCTTCCACAGCGTGGCGTTGCCGCGGGTGGCAAGGGCCTTCAGTTGGCGATCTGTCTCCAACGGCTTGCCTCCCACAGACAAAGCCACTTCCCCGCCGTTGGCGAAGAGTTCCAGAGACCCGTTGTCCGAGATGACTCGCAGATCGAGTTTGCCGTCGCGCAGTGAGACCGGTGCTGTCACCTTGCGGCAGGTCAGCGTTGCCTTCTTCGCATCGAAAATGATCGACACGCCACACAGAGTGAGCGTCACGCTCTCCGCCTGCTTCGGTTCGAGCTGCAAGTTCACGTCGAGTTGATTGTGCTTCAGTGGGTGAGCCATCAGTTCCACCTCTTGACCCGCCACCAGATCGAGATGATCGACGGACAGCTTCGTTGCCAAGCCGCGTTTGCGACTGGCCGCTGCGACCTCGCGCACCGGCTCGGCGAACATCTTCGTTCCCGACGGCGTGGTTCTGAGAGTCAGTTCGACGGGGATGGTCATCTGTTGGTTGAACGGCTGGCCGGGAAAGGTGACTCCGTTGGCCCAGCCGATCTGCACGCGACGCCCGTCCGGCGCGTTGTCATACGTTTGAGCCGCATAGAAGTGACCGAACCAAACCTGCTGCTTGTCACCTTGTTTGGTGAACGCCTTGCCGTCGAAGTCGCCGAGCAGGTACTTGCCGTCCGCACCATAGAGCACCCATTTCTGAACACTCTTGTCGGACTCACCCACCCCCGCATCGACCGTCAGTGGGAAGAGATCGGGGCACTCGTAGAAGCCTTCGATACGACTCGTCTCCGTCCACTCTTTCAAGTTGGGAGACGTATGAAACACGACCCCTCGCTCAACGTTGGGCCGTTCGTTGTAGACCGCCATCACCCACTTCGAGGTCGCTGCGTGCCAGATCAACTTCGGGTCACGACCCTGATGCTTGACGACCGGGTTCCCCTCGAACTCGGTCCACGTCCGACCGTGATCGTTGCTGAAGACGATGCACTCGCCACGACCTGTGCTGGTGTAAGCGGCCACCAACACCGGGTCGCTTCCCGTTTGAAAGCCGCTCGTGTTGCGGGCATCGACGACGGCACTCCCCGAGAACGCCATGTCGTTCCAAGCACGTGGAAAGAGGGCCGTGGGAAGCTCCTTCCAATTCAACAGGTCCGTGCTGACGGCGTGGCCCCAGTGCATGTTGCCCCAGTCCCAGCCATACGGATTGTGTTGATAGTAGAGATGCCATTCGCCGTTCTCGAAGACGAGACCATTCGGGTCGTTGAGCCATCCCCGACGCGATGTGAAGTGGAACGCGGGCCGCTGCTTCGAGTCACCGTCCGTTGCGGGGATCGCCTCTGCCGGTGCGATGGCCTCCAAGTCGCCTGAGTCCACCGGCAGCATCGCTTCGACTCGGATCGCCTTCCCCCGAAAGGCACGCACGTCGGCATACGCCAGAAAATCGGGAGCGGCAGTGGAAGTCGATGGCCGCAGTTCGATCTCAAAGTCGCGCACGATCTGGTCATCGACGATCAACTTCACACCCCGTTTGGTCGCGCCGTTTTTGACCGGCAATTGCAGGTAGTCTGCCGAGACGATCCCCAGTTCGCGCCGGATCAGGCTGACTCCGCGGCGAGTGTCACTTTGCAGAATGTGATCGACATTGACGTGTCCCCAACCGCCGGTGGCCGCGTCCACGATTTGAACTCGCACCTTCTTGCCCGCGAGGTCGGCCACGTCCCACGAGTCCCAATCGAGACGTTCGGATCCGCCCGGTTCTCCGTTTGGCCCGGTCGAAGTTCTCGCGATCTTGCCCTCGTGCAGCAGGTTGATGCAGGTCTGAGTCGCATGCCGCCCGCCACCGATCAGGAAGCAAATGAACTTCCGTTCGACAACGAACTCGGGCGATGTCAATGTCCCGGTGGAGCGGTCTCCCTTTAAGAACGAGTTCACCAACCGCTTGCCTTCAAACCCTTCGACGTGCATCTGATTGGGCAACGCCCCCACCGCCGGTCCCGTCCCGAACGCCTCACCCGTCACTTGCCACTCGCCATAGGTCTCCCCTTCAAAATTGGCGAGCAACACATCGGGCTGTGCGGCCAACGCACGTCCCAGCGAGACCAAACACCACACGGCGGACAAAGCCAGGATTCGCATGTTTTTTCCTTTGAGATGATTCAATATCGCCGCGCAACGGGAAGCCACGCCACGAAAGTTCGAGCTACTTCTTCAGTTTCTTTTGAGCATCGTCGATCAGCTTGCGGGCATTCGCTGCCAAGTCCGATTCGGGGAAGTCGGCGATGATTTTTTCCAACTGCACTTCAGCCTTCTTCTTCTGCACGGGATTGGACGAGGCAATTCCTTGAGCGGCGATTGTCAGTTGTTTCTCGGCAGTCAGTCCCAGTTTGACCTGAGACGACCTCGCCAACTTTTTTTGAAGCGGTTCCAAATCTTTCGGGATGTCGTACCCACGGAACTCATCAAGGATCCGGCCGACCTTACGGTACGCGTTCCATTTTTGATCCTGTTCATCAGCCGTGCGAGCTTCTCCAGCCAAGCGTTCGATCTCCGTCAGGACGACTTGTTGCAGTTGGCGGGTGGCCTCCTTCTGATCGTTCGGTCCCGCGTTGACTCCCTTCTTGAGCAGCGGGAGCGCCTCGGCGTACTTCTTCAGTTCGACCGCGCGCCACGTTGGTAAGACGGGTGCCGGGATGTCCTTCGGATCAGTGGCCCACGCGGCGCCTTCCATTGCCGCCGTGAAAGTCGATTCCGGATCTTCCCAGTCTCCTTCAAAGAACATTCCTTCCGCCATGACGAAGGCGATGCCGTTGGCACTGTCGGTGTACAGATTCGACTCCTCCGATTCCAAGACTTTGTCGGTCATGTGAGTGAACGAGTATGTCGGGTCACACAGCGTCGGCCATGGGAAGCCTGCAGTTTTCAAATAGGCTTCAGTCTCCCGCCGCGTATTGCCCATCGTCACGCCGATCAAGATGACGGGATCGGCCGCATGTTTTCGAGCAGCCTCAATGGTCTTGGGCAGGATCGCGGCTCCATCCGGATCGCACGAGAAGTAGTGCAGAACAACTCCTTTTCCGCGCAGTTGCTCCCACGTCAGCGGCGACGTGTTCAGCCAGACGTTGGGATCCGTGGGCAACGCTGGCGGAGACTTTCCCCCGTCGTCCGCCGCCAACGCCACCTCAACAATCGACAGGCTCAGCACGCAAAGCAGACAAGCGTTCCACAACTTGCGAAGTGGTCGTTGAAGGGTGGATGGCATGTTTCACTCCCAGTACCGGTAATTGTGCGAAGCGGTTGTGTTCACGAATGAGGTTCAATCGGTTACGCACCACGATCCGTGCGACAGATTCGAGCGGCGGTGGAGATGCGGATCAGCAAGACACCGGCACGAAGGACTCCCAAGCCGGCGATCATGATCACGGCCGCTTCCACAACCTTGGGACGGTCCAGGTTCGACACATAGGCCAAGCCCATCTGGATCAGTACGAGGGCGAAGATGACGAGTGCCCATCCCGCGAATTCTCGAATCCAAAACATGGCGGTGGCTTTCTGTGGTTGAAATGGCAAGGTGGGTGGGATCGTTTTGAACAGCCTGTAGAAAAACGCGGAGTAGATGGGCCGCCCGTGCCACGGCTTTTTCAACAAGCTGTTAGGTCCAGCGGAACGACCGATGTTTCGGGCGTTCATCATTTTTTGAAACATCATTCCGAATGTTGTCTCCCGGCGGTATCGCTTGCTCAACTTCGAACGCGATGTTGGCTGGCGGCGGTTTGTGTTTGCGGCGGCGGAAGTGGATTCGGTGGCGGACGACCATGCGGATGTCGGAGTAAAGCAGAGTGACCATCGTCGAGCGAGCGTACAGCGACGCTTGGTCGATGGTCAGTCTGCGCCACGAGAGCCATGACATCAGAATGACCGTCGTCACGATCACGATCAGCAATGACGGGGCGGATGCGAGAGCTTGCTTCGTCTCTTCGTAGGACGGGTGTCCGCGCTGGACATCACGTGGGATTGAGAACGCTGTCAGCAGGATCTGCGCGACCAACAAGTAGAACACGAGAGCGACGCCGTTTTGGAACAGGCTGGAATGCGATGGCGGCGTGGTGTGATCGGGCGAGGTGTGTGTGTCGCGTTGTTTGGGAATGGCCGGTGCGGGAGAGTCGCTCCAACTCCAAAACAAGTTGCGTGCGAGATCGATCACACTCCGGCGAGTGAAACGCTTCAGCGTTTGATCCCGGCTGAGAAACATCAGCAGTCCGAGCACGATCACCCCGAACAGGCTCGACCCGAAATCATGAACCAGGGACGGCGATTTAGTTTCACGGAAGAACAGCACCAGTTGAAACGCGACCAACAACGGAGCCGCACTCGTCCGGCCGATCAGTAGGAGGAGCAGGATCACGAACAGAGCCTGAACAGACACGGCCAGTTCCGTCCCCTGAAACAGCAGGACACCGATCAGCACGCCGACGATTACCAGTTGCAACAGTCCGCTCATCGTCTGAAGTGCCGCATCGCGCGGATCGGTGTTCCGTGAGTTGGTGTTGCTCATCCTCGTCGCACTCCTGCGGAACTCATGCGACCCGTGCGGGCGATCTCCATTTCGGAGAGGACCATGTGGATTGCTTCCTTTTCTCCCGAGCAAGTGACGGCGGCTCCAAGCCTGCGCAGCTCGCGTTGCAAGCCGGTGGCGAGTTCTCGCATTTTGATCTGCTCGGCGGCGGCAACGAGGTCTTCCACGGAGTCGGTCGCCGGTTCAGTCGATGTGATCGTCGGTCGCCGGAAGGTTGGCGAGGGACAGACGAACGCCACGCGATGATGTCGTCCCAAAGCCATCTTCACCGCAGGCAGCAGCCCGGAGATTCCCGGTGCGCAATCGAGCAGGTCGGCCAGAATGACGAAGACTTCGTTGTCGCGGGCGTGAGTCACTCCCTTCACGAGAGCTTCCGCCAACGTTTCGGTTTGGACCTGATCGGCACTCCACCCATCGTGACCGGCCACGAGCGGCTCCATCCACGCGACCCCCGCTTGCATGAGGAATCGTTGCACGTACCCGGCCATGAACGACGGCTCGTGCATCATCCGGACCTGTTCGAGTGCCGTGAGTTGAAAGACTTCGGCCAGCACTCCGGCCAACAGGAATCGCTCTCGAAAACGGTGGCGGTTCCACGGCAGGACCGGGAAGATCGTGAACGGCACCTGGTTGACACGCCCATCGAGCAGTTCGGGATAACGCTCACCGGCGAGACTCATCGCGGTGGCGATCATTTGCGGCGTGAGCGACTGCGCGGGAGGAGCCGGGTTGATCGAGAAGTCAGCCAGCGCGTCGAGCAGCTGGTAGAAGCCTCGTTCGCCACCTTGGGGCGGCAGTCGCTTGGCCCCTCGTTCATCGAACAGCATCGCGCCGACAGGATCGCCGACCGAGATCGCGGCCCGCGCGACGCTCGCCGCCACATAAGTCGTCTGATCGAGCAACCGGCACCCAAACCCACCGAGCCGCGTGTTGATTGATCCATCAAGGAACAACTGCACTCGCACCGGCACTTCCGATTCGTACTGCCTGGTCATCAGCTTGTCGCGCCGGGCCGAGACCTTCCACGCGATCGCTTTTGGAGGATCCCCCGGCACGTACTCACGCAGTTCGAGCAACTCCGATCCCAACCCTGATCGCTGCAACCGGTGAATGCCATGCTGCGGCAATGAGTTCGTCCGCTTGACCAACGAATGAACATCGCCCGCCTCGGCGTAAGCGGGCAGCACGCGAAACGTCTGCGGCAGCGGCACAAACCGCTCGGCGAGGAAGAAGCCTTGAGCATCTTTCATCGTGAGACGCATCCCCGGCAGCGCGATTTGCCCGGCCGCGCGGACGCGCGCGGTGTACGTGAACGTCACGCTGCGGCTTCGCTCGCGCAACAAGAACTCGTTGGCATCGAGCGGACGATTCCTCTCCGTAGGATGGACGCCTCGTCCATCCTCGCTGGAACGGACGGACGAGGTGCCCCTCCTACGTGCCGCCTCAGTTCCACTCGCCAACACCTCGATATTCTCGGGCGCAACATCGCGGAGCAGCACGAGCGGGCTGATGCTTCCGCTCGTTATTGGAGACGAGAGAACTGAGAGCCAGTCCACCAGCGATCCCGCAAGACCGCTCCGCCGACGGGACGCCATCGTCACCTGAACCGTGATCGTCACCATCCGCCCGGCCCACAACAGCCCCGTCGGTTCCGAACGGCCGTTCACCGTTCGCTCGATCTGAAGTTGAGGCAACTCCACCCACACTCGCCAGTGAAACAAAGCCCACTCGACCGACAACCAGACGAGGACTGACAACGACAACAACGACAGCTCCGCCTGTCCTCGCAACACGCCGAGAAACAGACCGACTAGTCCAGACAAAGCCATCCAGCGGCCACGCGGTGTCATTGTTGTTTCAACTGTGAGAGTTCGGCGACGCTGTAGGGTGGGACCAGCTCGCCTCGAGCG
>JAYVDI010000375.1:0-13946 GCA_043749505.1 Schlesneria sp.
CCGCTCGCAACCGCTTGGCTATGAGACGCAACTCCTTCGGAGTAAAGACAACCCCACAACCAAATCACGGACGTCCCGCTCACCCTATCTCATTCTCAGCCGCGCGAGGTTTAGTCGCATGGGCCACATGAGACTGTGCTCCCGATCGACTTGGCGGCATGATGCCGCTCAAACAACACGCTCGCCGCACGATTGCCCGAAGTCCGGCTGTTCCTAAAGCCGGACTTCTTTTCACCGAGCACGTTCTTTTCATCGAGAAGTCCGGATTTAGGAACAGCCGGACTTCGGATTCAGAAACAGGAACAGACGGATGACAGACAGATTGAAACTGGGCGTGAACGGCGCGGCGGGTCGCATGGGGCAGCGTGTCGTCGCACTCGCATCGCAAGATGCCGCGCTGAAAGTGGCGGCGGCTTACGAGTGGGCGGGATCGAGCAAACTCGGGCAGGACGCGGGGGAGTTGGCCGGCGTCGGAACGCTGCACGCGCCGGTCGTTGCTGAGATCGGCGAACACGTTGATGTCATCATCGACTTCTCGACACCCGACGGCTGCATGACGATCCTGAAGCAATGTGCCGCGCGCTCCATTCCGTTGGTCGTCGCCACGACCGGGCTGACAACGGCGCAGAAGGCTCTCGTTGAAGAGGCCGCGCAAACGACCGCGATCCTGATGGCTCCCAGCATGAGTCTCGCCGTGAATATCGCCATGAAACTGGTGGCCGATGCGGGGCAGGCTCTCAAGGATCATTCGACCGGCGTGGATGTCGAGATCATCGAGCGACACCATCGCTACAAAGAGGACGCTCCCAGCGGAACGGCTCTGAAGTTTGGTGAAATCGTCGCGCGCGAGATGGGACAAGACCGGCAAGTCCACGGCCGCGAAGGTCGCACCGGACAGCGGTCTCACAACGAGATCGGCTACCACGCGCTGCGCGTCGGCGACAACGTCGGCGAACACACGATCGTGTTCGGCCTGCTCGGTGAAACGCTTGAAGTCACGGTGAAAGGCCAATCGCGCGACAGCTATGCGGCGGGAGCACTCACGGCGGCGAAATTCCTCGCGACGAAAGCACCGGGCCTCTACTCGATGGCCGACGCCCTTGGTTTGTGAGTACCTGATCCCGGTTGTGGCCCGCTTCTCATCAGGAACCTTCAGCATGAGTCACGGTTTGGAACTCAACAACCGCCCCGAGTTGAATGTCGTCGTCTATTCCTCACCGGGTCCGGAGGGTGATGACATCGAGCGGCATGCCGCTCGATTCGTCGAGGCCAAGTCGGTGGTGCCACTCGGCGGGCAGCTCGGTTATCTCGTGTTGGTGCCCAGCGATTTTGATCGGCTGTGGGGCGGAGTCGAATCGGGCGACGCGATCGGTGCCGCCGCGAACGTGCTGAAATTTCTCGGCCCCGACGCGCAGCTGTTCGCCTGGCGGACGGACCTGTTCGTCTATGGCTGGGTCGGTGACGACCAAACCGATCACGGCCGGATGTTGCTGATGCAGGTCGTCCCGCTCGAAGCTCCCCCGCGTCACAAACCAAGCGTGAATTGAGTTGGATCGTTTCACCTCCCCACGGATCATTCCCGCCATGACCTCGCCCGACGAAACGTATCGCCTGCGGAATCAAGCCGCATGGAACCGGCTGTCGGACGGAAGCCAGTTCGCCAAGGTCGCCTCCGACGAGGAATGCCGCGACCCGCTGAAGGCTCTCGACGGACGAGGCTGGTTGCCGCCGAGTGTCGTCGGGCTGGACGTGCTGTGCCTCGCATCGGGCGGCGGTTGGCAGTCGATTCTGTATGCAGCGGCTGGTGCGCGCGTGACCGTGGTCGATCTCAGTCCCGGCATGTTGGAACTGGATCGGCGCGAGGCGGATCGCCGCGGGCTGTCGGTCACGACACTCGAAGCCTCAATGGATGATCTGTCACTCCTGAGCGACGAGACATTCGACATCGTGCATCAGCCGGTCAGCACCTGCTACGTGCCGGACATCGAGCGGGTCTACCGCGAAATCGCGCGGGCTCTGCGAGACGGCGGCAGTTACATCAGCCAGCACAAGCAACCGACCTGCGCCCAGATCACGCACCGCAACGAACGCAACCACTTCGTCGTCGGGATCGAGTACTTCCACGAGGGACCGCTGCCGAAAGTGGAAGACACGTCGTATCGCGAGGCCGGGGCCGTCGAGTACCTGCATCGCTGGGATCAACTCGTCGGCGGACTGTGTCGCGCGGGCTTCGTCCTCGAAGACCTGCGCGAGCCACGTCGCGCCGACTACAAAGCTCCCCTTGAACACTTCGGTTACCGCTGCCGCTTCGTCCCGCCCTATGTGCGGCTGAAAGCGCGTCGTCTGGAGCGAGTTCGTTCGGAGAACACCTCCCAGTCGAAACTGTGGCTACCTTGAGTACCTGCCCACGGCTCGAAGTCCGGCTTAGCTTTGTTTAGCCGGACTTCCTTCGATGACGAACCCGAGTTAGTCCAGACGGGCGGGAGTGCCCGTTCTACCGGGAGAAACCTACAATGCCGCCCGTTCATTCGGTTCGGCTGGTCACGTATGAGGATGTTGGCATCATGACAATTGGTTCTCGTTCCGAAGGTTCTCCCGCCAACTCACGACTGACGGTCGCACAGTTTGAGGAACGGCTGGCGGACGGAGACCGTTGGATTGAGTTGGTCACGGGACAATTGATCAGGCTCGACTCGCCCGATGAGAGTCATGGAGATGTCGTTCGCAATCTCTCGCGACCGCTGGCCAAAATGGCGAAGAAGTTGCCCGACCTGTCGATCTGCTTCGAACTGCCCGTCGTTATCTCACGTGAGACCGCGACCGTTCGCTGTCCGGCGGTCTCCTGTTTCCAATCGACCAATCGGTTTGCAGAGACCGAGAAGCTGCTCACCGACACGCGGCCTGCGCTGGTAATCGAAGTCGCTTCGACGAACGACCGCCGCGAGGGGATGTCGGAGCGCGTGTCGAGTTACCTCGACGCGGGCGTGATCGGCGTCTGGGTGATTGACCCGGTCACGCGCCACGTCCACCAGTTTGTGGCGGGACGCGGTGGCACGATGCTGCGAGAAAAGGATGTCCTCAACGGTGCGCCACTGTTGCCGGGCCTGGAACTCCCCGTTGCAGACTTGTTCCGGCAACCGAAGTGGGCGCAGTGAGCGGCCTCAATCATTTCGTCCTGCACGCAGGAATGGGGCTGCAATTACCTCCCGATGAGCCGCAGGGGCTAGCGCCCTGTGGCTGATGGCAGCCTGCTTCACTTCAGGAAGAATTTGTAACGGCCCCATTCCTCACAGCCTTCGCCGGGAGTCTTCCGGCTGTTCAGCAACAGGCGCGGCGTGCGGGTCCGGCGAGACGTTTCGTTCGAGAATGTCGTCCGGTTCCATCACGCAATGCAGACCGTTCACCGTTCGCAGATAGAGTCGGTCGCCACTGACGATCGGCGAGGCGAACTGGCCCTCGTTCAGAGAGTTCTCGGCGACGACTTCCCCCGAGCCATCTGCGGCGGATTCCCCGAGCCTCACGACGAACGTCATTCCTTGCTCGTTGCAACAGTACAGGTGATTGCCCGCGACTAACGGCGATGCGGAGAAGCTGCCTTCCAGCCGACGCTTCCACTGCGTCTTGCCGGTCGCCGCATTCAGGCACGCCAGGATGCCGTCGTCGCCGAGCGAGTAGAGCAGCCCGCCATACACGACGGGTGACGGCACTTCGCCGGCCGTCTGCTTTTCACGCCAGACAACGTGCGTGCCGGTGACATCGCCCTCGCCGCTGGCGCGAATGCACAGCAGTTCCTTTTGCGGATACCGTGCCGACGCGAAGACATGGTCCTGATCGAACGCCATCGTGTTCGCCGTACGCTGCGCAGACCAGCGACAGGTCCAAAGTGATTCCCCCGTGGTGGGGTCATACGACGCAATCATTCCTTTACCGGCGATCAACAACTGGTCACAACCGGACACGCGCGCGACGATCGGCGTACCAAAGCTGTCTCCCGACGGCCGTTCGATGCGCCACACAATCTCACCCGTTTGACGATGGAGTGCGGCCAGAAAACTCGTGTTGCGCAGCCGGTTGAACGACGCTCCCTTGTTGTCGGCCGCGACGATCACCAGCGATTTGTAGATCGTCGGCGATGAGCCATAGCCCCACTTGGCTTGGAACGGCCCGGCCGCAGTCTGCCACGCGATGCGCCCCGCAAAATCCACGGCCGTCACCCAAATCGAGTCATTCACGGCACTGGCGACGTACACGAAGTGGCCGTCACAAATGGGACTGGCTGAGGCGTGTGAGTTCTTTTCGTGACCAAGGGACAGGTTGCCGTGATGCAGGTCCGACTGCCATCGCGAATGCCCGGTCAGTCGATCGAAGTTGAGTAGCGAGATCGTTTGTCGCCGCTCTTCGGACGTGGTGACAAACAGTTGCTCACCCCAGATGCAGGGCGAGGCATGTCCGCGACCGGGCACGTGTACTTGCCAGGCGATGTTGTCGCTCGTCGACCACTGAACAGGAGGCTGACTGTCAGGGGCCGCGTTCGTACCGCCAAGTCCGCGCCATCCGGGCCAATCGTTGGGGTCGGGCTGAGAATCGACGAGTACGAAGTTGGTCGGTTCGTTGGCCCGCCGAATCGTCTGTACGCCCGTGTTGCTCGCAAACAGGCACACGACGATCCCGACCAGCAGCGCGGCTGCGGCAGTCCGTCCGTTCCAGAGTTTGTGGGTGTTCACGAGCGACATGATTTTGAATTGACGGCTGTAGGATGGGCACTCTTGCCTGTCCTTGTTTTGTGATGCGGAAAACCAATTTCTATTTGTAGCCAAAGGCGGACGGGCAGGAGTGCCCATCCTACGGCTCATGCCGCCGCCGACAGTGGCCCCTCAAACAGTTGGCTGTAGATCGGGCATGTCGCTTGAAGCTGCGTGTGCGATCCCGTGGCGATCATGCGGCCCCGATCGAGAACCGCAATGCGGGAGACATATTCCAACAACGCGGGTGACAGACTGTGCGTGATAATGAGTGTCGTCCTTCCCCGCACGAATTCTTTCAGTGCGCGATGAATCAACAATTCGCTTTCGGCATCGATCGCCGAGGTCGGTTCGTCGAGCAACAACACCTGCGGATCGCGGAGCATCGCTCGGGCCAGTGCGACGCGCTGCCGCTGCCCGCCCGAAAGTTGCCGTCCCCCTTCTCCGACCGGCGTGTCGAGTCCCCGTGGCAGCGTGTTCGTAAAATCGAGGACATGCGCGCGGGTAGCCGCGGCGCGCAGTTGCTCGTCCGTCGCGTCGGGTCTGCCGTAGCGAATGTTCGCGGCGATGGTGTCGTCGAACAGCGACGTGTCTTGCGCGACGATCGCGATCTGGTCTCGCAACTCGCGCAGTCGCGCCTGCCGCACGTCGATCCCGTCGAACAGGACCGCTCCCTGATCGGGGTCGAAGAATCGAGGCAGCAGCCCGGCCAAAGTCGATTTGCCCGATCCGTTCGGCCCGACGATCGCGATGACCTCACCGCAGTGTACTCGCAGATCGAGACCATTCAGCACGGGGCCGCGCTGCGGCGAATCGTCACCGGCCGCGCGGGCATACGTGAAATGGACATCGCGAAATTCGAGGGACTCGGACAGGCGCGGCAACCATTGCGGTGACTCCGCCGCCGGGACGAGCGACACGCGATCCATCTGCCGGAAGACCTGTCCGGCCAGCACGCCCGACTGACGGATCGTGATGTAAAACTTCGAGAACTTTCGCAGCGGATCAATCACACCGACGAGCAGCGCGTAGAACATCGTCAGTTCCGGAAACGTCGGCGGAGCACTCGCGAGGTCGATCCCTTTGATCGATGTGACCTGCCTCAACACCATGTACGCGGCAGGCAGCAGTACGACGAGAACCGCGAAAACTGCCAGCACCTCAACCAGCGCATCGCTGAGCGCCTTGATCCGCACCAGCCGCATCGCCTGTGAGAAGTACTCGACGTTGCGGCGGTGAAACTCGCGCCGATGCTGCCCGGCACGATCAAACGCGATCACCGACTTCATGTTGACGAACGTCTCTTCCAAACTCTTGTAGATCAGCCCGACGCTCTCGACGACACGGCGCGTGGCGCGTTTGAGTCGCTGCCCGAACAGATGGAACATCCAGCACGCGGGGGGGACGAATGCGAGCAGCAACAGCGTGAGTTGCCAATTCAGATAGAACATCCCGCTGATGCACGCGGACGCCTTCAGTGGTTCGCGCACGATGCGACCACCCAGATCGCCCAGCCCGTTCGCCAACTGTTGCAGCGTGAACGTGAAGTCATTCATCAGTTTCTGCGTGCCGCCGAGCGAGACCGTTTGCGGGTCGAGTTGCAGCGTTCGGCGAAGCAGCGCCTGACGCAGATCGATTGCCACCAATTCGGCCACTCCCCCCGCCAGCGAATCCTGCACGAAACAGCAAAGTCCCTTGAGCAGTGTGACCAACAACAGCACGCCGAAGATCAGCGCGAACATGGCGAACGGATCGCGCGGCAGTTTCGACAAGACGCGCGTCTCGAACCAACTCATCAGCCAGATGCTCGACGATTCGAGGTCGATCCGCTGTTGAAGCCGCTTCAGGCTGTTAAGAACCGGGACGCGCGCCTTCATCCGTGCCCGAGTTTGATCGTCAGGCAACTCGGCCAGCCGGAGCTTCTGTTTCTCCAACGCACTCGACAGTTTTGCGATCTGTTTTGAGGACTGAGTGATCTCATTCCGGATGTAGTTGGACACCGTGCGATGCTTGCCAAACGTGATCGTCAGCGGAGCCGTCAGCGCCAATTCGGCACTCCACAACAGCGCGGACAAGCCCCCGAACACCAGCGACAGCAACAGCCGCCGCCAGTACGGCGTGACAAACAAAACCAACCGACTCCAAGTCTGCACAATCCCTCGCGTCCCTGCGTTGCGATCCCATTTCTCGCCGTCGAAGCGGAGGTATTACAGAAGAATCCCCCAAACCGGTCCAGACCGGAATCGACCAAGTCGCGGCTCGTAGGACGGGCACTCCTGCCCGTCCCGCTTTCACGCTTCATTCTGCCATCTTTCTGCCTCTCTCTTTCTGTCTGCAAGGTCAAAACCCGGTAAAAGATTTACCCATCGAAGCCTGACGCGCAAGCGAAGCTCTTCTTCGCTTGCACGTCAGGCTTTGATGAGTGGGTACGATATTTCGCGGGGCTTGCCCAAGGTCAAAACAGGAGACAGAAAGTGAGAGGCAGAAAGATCACAGCGCAGGACACCCGCAACCCAATGAACCCAGAACCAGAATGACAAAATGATGAAGCACAAAATGATGGAAGAGGTCCGCAAGCACACCGACAGTCTGACTTGATGATTTTGTGCCTCATCATTTTTGCCAAACTCAACTTGTCGAATTTGCGCGGCCTGCGAAGAAACAAAACGTGTGAGTAGTACGAGGAGAACAGTAACGGCTGTTGCGAACACTCGATTGCTGTCCAGACGCGGTCATTGCGACTCGCGCCCGTCCCCACGCTTCATGTCACCGAGCGACGTAGCTACCGTGAACACGAACCGGCCAGTTGTGGTGGGCGTGACGATGGACAACGGATCAGAAAAGTGAGGATCGGATGTCGCGACGAATTTGCTCGGTCTGTGTGCGAAGGCTCCTGCCGTTGCTGCTGGTCGGAATGACACTCACTTCGTTCAGGCCGACTTCCACGGAACCGATTCTCAATGGCGGAACCGTGTACGGCCAGGACGCTCCGGTGCGGAGGCTTTTGTACGTGGCGGTTCCCGGCGTCCGGAACTATCTCGAATACGGCGGGCACGGTGTGTTGGTGTTCGACATCGACGCGGGGCACCAGTTCGTGAAGCGGATTCCGGCGGCGGGACTGGATCAGTCCGGCAAGCCGATCAACGTGAAGGGGATCTGTGCGAGTGTCACCACGCGGCGGCTGTTCATCACGACAATCTCGACGATGCAGTGCATGGACCTCGTCACCGAGAAACTGCTGTGGGAGCGACCGTACGACGGCGGCTGTGATCGGATGGCCATCGCGCCGGATGGGGCGTGGTTGTATGTCCCCTCATTTGAGAAGGATCACTGGCATGTGGTCGAGAGGCGGACGGGCGACATCGTGGCGAAGATCGAACCGAAATCAGGGGCACACAACACGGTCTGCGGTCTCGACGGCAAGCACGTTTACCTCGCGGGCCTCAAGTCCCCGCTACTGACCGTCGCCGACACCGCCTCGCACACGGCGACTCGCACGGTGGGACCATTCAGCGCCAGCGTTCGCCCCTTCACGGTGAACGGTCGCCAGACGCTCTGCTTCGTCTGCGTGAACGAACTGCTCGGGTTTGAGATCGGCGACATCGTGACCGGCCGGAAACTGCATCGCGTGGAAGTGGCTGGCTATCAGCAGGGACCGGTCAAGCGGCACGGCTGCCCCAGCCACGGCATCGGCCTCACGCCCGACGAGAAGGAAGTTTGGGTTTGCGATGCCTTCAACCAATCCCTGCACGTCTACGATGTCATGACGCTGCCGCCCAAACACGTCGCCAGTTTGAAGGTCAAGGACGAGCCCGGTTGGATCACGTTCAGCCTGGACGGCACGCTCGCCTATCCCTCGACCGGCGATGTCTTCGATGTCGCCTCGCGAAAAATCATCGCGACGCTGAAGGACGAAACCGGCGCGGCCGTGCAGTCCGAGAAGATGTTGGAAATCGACTGGCGCGGTACGGAACTGATCCGCGCGGGCGATCAATTCGGTGTCGGCCGCGTCACGAAGTAGCAGACAAGTTCGGTGGGAATGAAACGTCACGAGCCGAACCTTCACTCGCCCCTGAAAATCAAATCTCCTCGCCGCAAAAGATCGGGGCGAGGAGACAAGAGTGCCGCAAGAGATGAGATCACAAACGACGTGTCATGGCCTCACAAATGAAGAGGCTCGACTGAGACCACCGCCTACCGCACAACCTTGAGCGCATCGGCTGGTCCATCCGCACGGGCCTCGCCCATCGGCAAAGGGGGGAGAGGTAGCGTGGCAGGGTCGCTGTTCAAGACGGGCAGCGTCGATGTCGCAGGCTTTTCTGTAGCGGGAGGAGTGCTGGTCGCTCCCTCGGCTGGCTTGTCGCTCGACTTCGGTAGCTTGGCCCGAAGTAGGCCAAGCAGCTTCTCTGCCGCTTCATCTTGCGGTGCCAGAGTCACGCACTTGTCGAGTTGCTTGATGGCCTCATTCGGATAGCCAAGGAACCCGTAGTGATAGCCGAGCAGAAATCGCAGCGCGGGTTCATCGGGCTTGGCTCGAGCGGCTTTCTCCAAGACACGCAGTTGAGTCGTGTAGTCATCGACCTTGCCATACAGCTCGCGGAAGTTCTTGACGACGACATCCCACTGTTCCGATGGCAGCGTTTGCATGGCGAGTTGCGTCGCACCGGCCGCTTCGTCGAATTGTTCGTTGGCGAAGAGGGCCTGCCCCATCATCAACATCAGTACGGCATTTTCGGGATCCTCGACCATCGCGTGTTTCCACGAGCGAGCGGCACCTTTGTAGTCGCGACCCTTGAACGACGTTTCGCCTGCCGCCGCGAACTCGGCCGACGACTGAAGGTCATCAGCAGAGGCTGGCTTCGGATTGGCTTGAGCCACGGCGGGTGCAGGAGAGCCTAGATCAGGGGCCAACGCATCCGTCGCCACGGGAGCCACACTGCCGAGAACCATCGCTTGCGAGATCGGTGAATAACCGACGCTTGTCGAACTGACTCCCAGCCCCAGTCCCACGCCGCTGTAGCCAATCAAACCGGGGCTGGCGCTCGCGTAGCCGTAGCTATAGGGCTGACAAACACAGATCGGTTGGTAGCTGTAGCAGCCCCAACGACGACCACCGTAGCCACCGCCAAAGCCGCCGTAGCCTCCATACCCGAGTCCCCCGTAACCAAACCCACCATAGCCCAGCCCGCCGTAACCATAACCGTAGCGGTTGTATCCCAGTCCGTAACCCCACGGCGAACCGAAGTAGTTCCACGACGAGAAGCCTCCATAACCCAACCCGAAGCCACCCCAGCCCCATCCCGAATTGTTGTGGTGATGATGGTGATGGTTCGTCCCCGTCACAGCGGAGCCGATGATGGCATTGCCTCGCGCTCCGTTGACTCCCCCATTCAAGCCGACACCCGTGTGATGCCGGTTCGCCGCTGAATTCGCCACCGTCTGCATTTGGTGAGCAGGGTTGTTGTGATGAGCCAAGAACGAGTTCGCATGGTTGGCCGACGCCGTCGAACCGGGTTGATGCCCGACATGATGCGCGGTTCCCGCAGCCGTGTTCGACAGACCGTGATTACCATGCTGCTGGAGGAAGTGCGAATTCTGGTTCGCCGTGTGAGTCGTCGCTGAGTTCGCGCCGTGGTGCAACACATGGCTGCTGCCATTCAAAGTCTGAACGGTGTGCGTGCCGTGGTTCTGAAAGAACTGCCCGGTGTGTTGCTGCGTGTGAGTCGTCCCGAGGTGATGCTGACCACCCTGAATCACTTGGTGATTCCCCGTGATCCCCTGACCGCCGTTGTGGTGAATCGTCCCCGATTGAAACCCACTGTTGAGACCACCGTGATGCACAGCCCCCGAGTGAATCGACTGAGAACCGAAGTTGCCGCCTTGATGAATCGCCCCACCTTGGTGGAACGAGCCGCCTTGATTGAATGAACCACCTTGATGAACGGTATGCCCACTGAAGCCGCCCGTGTGCCCACCGCTGAACCCGCCCATGTGGCCACCCCCAACATGGCCTCCGCCAAAGCCACCCATGTGACCACCACCTGAATGACCTCCCCCGCCGCCACCTCCTCCGCCATGTCCGTGGCTCGCCTGCAATGTCGCGAGACCCATCAGGCCCCACCCAACAACCACACCTACCGACAGCCAACGAGACTGAGCCATGACCATTCTCCAGACACCGGGGATTTCAACGAGAAACGGGACGCGGACATCCTACTCACGATGTCCACCATTCAGCACCCATCCATTTCTCGCACCTTGCCGACATGTAAGCTGCGAATGGTAAGCAGCATCACTCAGATTGACCTTGCGGCTACCCCGTCGCTCCTACATGAAGCATCACCCGATCGGACGGCTCAATCCTCGTGGTCTATGTGACAAGGCTTGCTCGTCAACAACCCGTCCCGAAGTTCGATGCCCTTCACTCAGATGCGATCCGTGTTCGGTCGTTGACACGTCTCGAAGCATCCCGCTACCGTGACCGATGAGGAGCGAGAGCCTCTGGTTTTGGGTGAGTCTGTCGTTCTGCGGCAACTCTCCTTCTTTGGGGTAACCCCAAGGAACACGTTTGACCTGAGGATTTCGCAGCGTGAGCGTAACTGCGTCGCAACGCAGATCAGCTCACGCCCTACAGAGCTTGGCGAGGCTCTTGCTTCCTCTCTTCTTCGATTGCGATTCCCGCTCCGGTTCATGAACCCCCTTCTGATGTCAGATCTTCCCAACGCCGCGCGGATGCTAGCGACCGCGTTTCTGCGCGGAGTATGGTCGCCGGAAGAATTGCTCGCACGGGGCAGATTGGTGTTGTTGAAGCGGCAGGACGAGGAGCGACTGTCACACATCGTGTCGGCGGTCGTCGAACGATTTGGCGCGGAACCTCCCGTACCGCGCTGGCAGGAACTGGCCGAGTTCCTCGCCGCAGGCAAGGGCAAGGGCAAACGCAGGCTGACTTACAAGCTGAAGGCACGGCCTCACATTGGAACGCTCGATTTGCCACCGAGCCTCATGCAACCCGCACCAGCTCTGGCAGACAGAGTCTTGGTTCCAGTAATCACCACGGAGATCGAACTGGCCGAGTGGCTGAGCCTGACCGTGCGTGAACTCGATTGGTTCGCCGATGTCTTCGGCCACGAACGTCGGACACCCGAGGGATCGCTGCGCCACTATCGGTATCGGTTGCTCAAGAAGCGGTCGGGACGGCTGCGATTGCTCGAAGTCCCGAAGCCGCGACTCAAGCAACTTCAACGACGTGTGCTGCACGACATCCTCGACGCGATTCCACCGCACCCGGCGGCGCATGCCTTTCGTCTAGGCCGGTCGGTCTTGTCCTATGTCTCCCCGCACGCCGGACGTGATCTGTTGCTGCACATCGATCTACGCGAGTTCTTTCCGTCGATCTCGGCCGCGCGCGTCAATGCCCTGTTCCACACTGTTGGCTATCCCGAGCGGGTCGCTCGATTGTTGACCGGCCTGTGTACGAACACCGTACCAGATGCCGCGTTAATCCCTAACAACCTGACGGAAGTGGCAAGTTGCCTCGGTGTCGAAGCGACTTCGCGGTTGCTGTATCGGTCACCCCATCTGCCACAGGGTGCCCCGACATCACCCGCTCTGGCCAACTTGTGCGCATATCGGCTCGACGTGAGGTTGACCGCGCTGGCGGAGCGGTTCGGAGTGCGCTACTCGCGCTATGCCGATGACCTGCTGTTTTCGGGCGATCACTCGTTCGAGCGGGGTTTGGTGCGGTTTCGCGTCCTCGTCTGTGCCATCGCGATCAATGAAGGCTTCTTCATTCGCGCCCGTAAGACGCGCGTGTTGCCTGCCAACGTGAGCCAGCGCGTTGCGGGAGTGGTCCTCAACTCGCATCCCAATCCACCGCGTCGCGACTTCGATGATTTGAAGGCTCAACTTTTCAACTGCATCCGTTTCGGTGCGGCCTCGCAAAATCGAGACGCTCGCCCAAACTTTCGCCAGCACCTGCGGGGCCGAATCGGTTGGATGGCGTCGATCAATGCTGCTCGCGGGCGCAAGTTGCAGGATCTGTTCGACCAGATCAACTGGTTGGATGCGAGTGATAGCGGAGCGGAAGACAACCCCCCGTTCCGGTCCCCTCGCCCCGCAGAGCCGGGGCGAGGGGACAGGAACGGGACTCAACTCAGCACGTCGTGCAGGACGTGGCCGTGGACGTCGGTCAGACGGCGTTCGATGCCGTTGTGGTAGACGCTGAGTCGCTCGTGATCGAGGCCCAGCAGGTGCAGGATCGTGGCGTGCAGGTCGTAGATCGTGGAGACCTTGTCGACGGCGGTGTGTCCGAAATCGTCGGTCGCTCCGTAGCTGAAGGCCCGCTTCACGCCGGCCCCCGCGAGCCATGCGGTAAAACCTTTCGGATTGTGATCGCGACCGCTGGCTCCCTTCTGGAAGGTCGGCATCCGGCCGAACTCCGTCACCCAGACGACGAGCGTGTCTTCGAGCAGGCCCGTTCGTTTGAGATCTCGCAGCAGCGCGGCGGCCGGTTGGTCGAGGATCGGGCCGTGGACCTCGTACTGTGTCTTGAGCGTCTTGTGTCCGTCCCAGTTACCGACCCCCTCGCCCATCGCGTACGCGCCGTTGAAGAGCTGCACGAACCGGACACCTCGTTCGAGCAGCCGCCGCGCGAGCAAACAATTTCGCCCGAAGCCGGCCTTCGTTTTGTTGGCGTCGTGCAGACCGTACAGCGTCTGCGTTTCGAGGCTTTCGCCCGACAGGTCCGAGACTTCCGCCGCCCGCAGTTGCAGCTTGGCCGCCAGTTCGTAACTGGCGATCCGCGCGGCGAGGTCCGTGTCGCCCGGATGCAGTTCGAGATGCCGGGCATTGAGCCGCTTGAGGAAGTCACGCGTGGCGGCTTCCGTCGGCGCGGAGATTTCCGGCGGGCGCGACAAGTTCGCGATCGGCTTGTCGGCGTTGAACGGCGTCCCCTGAAAGACGGCGGGCAGGAACGCGCTGTTCCAGTTGTTAGACGCGGCTTGCGGCACACCGCGCGGATCGGGGATCGCGACGAAGCTCGGCAGATCACTCGCGTCGCTTCCGAGGGCATAGCTGACCCACGCTCCGATGCTCGGAAAGCCGTCGAGCGTGAAGCCGGTGCTCATCTGGTTCTCGGCCGGGCCGTGCGTGTTGCTCTTGGCGGTCATCGAGTGAATGAAGCACATCTCATCGGCGAGGGCCGCC
>JAYVDI010000376.1:0-20537 GCA_043749505.1 Schlesneria sp.
GACCCGGCCGACTTGCCGATCCGGCAGGAGGCGACTCCCCACTCGGGCGAACAGAGAATGTGGTCGATTCGCGCCCACGGGAGGTTCTCGGGCCAGAAGCGGTTCGCTTTACAGGGCGAGGTGTAGCCATAGCCGATCCCAGCCAGATCGAACGCACTTTGGAAGTCGCCCCAGTGGTGTTGAAACACCTGGCTCGAAACCGGCGTGTTGAAGTCGCCGCACAGCAGCAGCGGCTTGTCACCGCGAACGGCTTCGACTTGCTCGCGAATCAGGATCGACTCTTCTTCTCGCTGGCTGATCGACTCTTCGAGTCGCTCCGTTCCTTCCCCGTCGAACAGCGATCGCTTGGTCAGTTCCATCAGGCCGCGTCGCGCGGTCATCTGATGGATATCAGCGAGAACGACAGGTCCGCGTGGCGTCTCGATCTCGACGACCAGTCCGGCGGATCGCTCGAAGGTGGGGATCTCAAAGTCGGCGAGCCGCTTGATGGGCCAGCGTGATCCAATCCAATAGCGATCATGGCTGATCGTGTGCCAGTCGCGATAAGTCTCTTCCAACAGTGGCGACAGGGGGAAAGCTTCTTGCAATGCAATGACATCCGGCTGAATGACGGCGATTTCGTCGAGCACTTTGGCGAAGTTCGGTGTGAATGCCTGGACGTTGCAGCTCACGAGTTTCAACTCGAACTGATCCGGTTCCGCAGCGGTCGAACTCGCCAACCGTGAAACCGGCAGCGACAGCCCCATCAGCGGCCCGAGCACCACGATCAGCGAGACCGCATTCACAGCCAGCGACGGCCGATGCCAGAAGCAGGCGGCCGCGAGCAGTCCCAGCGTCGGAGCGACGAGCGGCGCACGCGGTGCATAGGTTAGCACGGCACTCACCCACCAGCTTTCGGAGACCGAAAAGATCAACCAACACAGCCCGCCCAACGCGGCCAAGTTCAGCCACGACAACCCGATCACCCACACTGCCGCCAGTCGCGACGAAGCCGCCGCAGGAACAGGCAACGGATACGGTGAGTTGGGATCGTAATGATCGGACATGGCGCTGGCCCGTAAAGACGTGGTTCGTGCATGACATCCGGCGGGTTAGAGCGATCCGCTTCCCACCAACCCATTTGCAGTTCGCTCAAACGAAGACCGACCTTCATCCCGTTCAGCCCGATGAGCGAGTTGAGCCATCTCCCAAGCAGTCACGTAATGGAAGCGGAAGTTGGGCTGAAGTGCATGCAGTTCGGCCAGCTCCTGATGGAACAACTGCATCCGTTCGCCGAGCAGCATGTCGATGTTGCCGGTTTTGCAGCCGTGCGTGTGCAGCTTGACGAACCGCCAATCGGGACGACCTTGCACGGTGACACCGGCGTCCAGCCAGAGATGCAACCGCCGAATGGAGGGGGGATGTTTGGCAGTCAGATCGGCGTTTTCGATACGAGGAAACAGGCCAAACTTCTTGCGAGTCCAATCGAAGCCGAGTGGCCCCTGAATCATCAGCAGGCTGTTGTCAGGAACGGCCTGACCGACGCGCGCCAGTACGCCGGTGTCGTGAGACTTCCGACGACCGGGAATGTCCTGCGCGTAATAGATGCTGTTGATCGTGGTCGTCTGAGTGTCACTCGGTGCGGAGGGAAGTGTGAAGTCGGCGTAGCAGCCGGTCTTGAGCAGGATCGGGATTTCATGATCGACACCGCACCAACAGCCGTCGCGGCGCGAGTTGTTCAACGCCCAATTGCCGTGAATGAAACCGTAGACGATCTCGCCCGAAACCGGATCGCGTCGCAGCATTCCGTGCCGGTGATACAGCACATCGCGGAAGATGCTCAGCTTTTCTTCGAGTCCTTCCGGTGTGTCGTCGTGGTGGTGGAGGTGAATATCCAGATCGCCGAATCCAGCGCGACAGAGGTCCGCCAAGGGGTCGATGTATTCAGGGCGATACTGATCCTGCGGAAAAAAGAACGTGTGCTGTGGCGGTCGGCCATCCACATCGCGAAACGACTCAAAGCGTCGCGGATACTGTTCCGTCCAACGCAGAACTCGCGCCAACGCATCCGCCCGAGAGGGGTTGCCCCACTCAGGCTCGTAGTGATCGCAGATGGCGATGAAGACATCCGTTGGCCTGCGGTCCAGGACGACCGGTGGCACGTCGTTTTTCGGAGAGGCGTAGGCCGGAACCCACAGGTCCATACCGCGCGACTGGACAACGCGCCAACAGAACTTCGCGATCAGTCCCATCACAGCGAACACGAACACGACAGCGGTGACGGGAATGATCCAGTCGGGCATTTCATTCTTTCTGAACAGTCAGGTGGCGAGTCTGCACTGGGTACGACTGATCGGTTCGCTCGTTTAACCGCGTGGGCAACACCCCGCGTGCCGAATGACATTGAAACCTGTTTTGCCACACGACACGCGGGGTGTTGCCCACGCGGTCTAAACGATGTCCCTCTCAGACCGAATCGACCCACCGACAACTCTAGGTCGTCTTTTGCCAGGTGACGCGATAATTCGCGCGGAAGGCATCCCAGAGCGCGAGTGTCGTGGTCAGATTCAGAGTTACGAACATCAGAGGCGGTCCAAACAGAGAGGACCGGCGACCGCGTTGTTGGAACAGCCAGCCCACCGCCGCCGACACGTAGAACACAACCTGCACATTCAACAAGGCCCAATAAACTGGCACGCTCATCAACATCAGATTCATCGCCAACGCCAGGAGCATAAGTGCAGGGGCGAGCAGTCGCAGTAACTTGTGCGAGACGAATTCAAACCAGAGCGGGTTGCGAGACGGAGACAGCCACGCGGGAAATAACTGCATCAGTTGAACTGCTCCGGCGATCGTTCTCCGTTTGCGAACCGACTCCTGCCCCGACGACTTCGACGGATCATCGAAGACCTGCGCAGCAGGCTCGAACAGGCAGCGATATCCGCGTGCGACGGCCTGCATCGGGATGGCCACATCGTCGAGAATCGTCTGCGGCGGGATCGGTTGAAACAACGCTTTACGGATCGCGTAACAGGCTCCCGTCGCACCGGGAACTCCACGCCACAGGCTCTCGCAACGACGGATGAACTTCTCGTACTTCCAATAGAAGCCGATCCCCTGCGCGGCGGTCGTCGCGTCGGCGGCAGCTCGCAACACCAGTTCGCCCGAGACCACGCCGACGGTGGGATCGGTGAAGTTTTCGAGCAGTCGTTCGATGCAGTCCGACGCAAATTCCTGCCGCGCATCGGCAAGCAACACGAACTCGGACTGACATTGCGGGACGAGTTCATTCAGCACGGCGGGCTTGCCGCGACGCTCAGCGAAATCGAAACACTTCACACGCGCATCGGGAAATACGGCGAGGATCGCGGCGGTGTCGTCTGTCGAACCGTCCGATCCGACCAGAATCTCTCGAATCCAATCGGCCCGCGTGGAAGCCAAGAGGCTGCACAGCTTGCTCGGTAGCGAATGAGCTTCATTGTGAGCGACGATCACGATCGAGACCGGCCGTTCCACGTTCCGCTTCACGAGAGTGGTCCAACTGGTGCGCGACTTCCACCACACGACGAGCGGATACCCAGCGAAGATATATGCCAGCCCGAGGACGCTCAGCCAGAAAACGATTTGTAAAGCGATGGTCATGTGCGTTCGTACTTGGTGTTGGTTTGTTTTTAGGTGAGAGTTGTAGGGTTCGTGGAGTCTTCGGAACGCACCGGTTGGAGATCGGTGAATTCACTGACTCGCAGGCTTATTCTCAGTAAGACATTCATTGACGGCAGCACACCGTCACCTCATCGAGCAATTCTGCCAGTCGTGCTGTTTGTGATTCCCGGCTGAACTCATCAATCGCTTGCCGAGCAGGGCGTTCGCGTGAAGTGCGTTCAACGCCGCTGAGTCGTTCCGTCAGCCAAGCCGTAATCCCCGCAGTGTCGTTCGGAACGAAGTGGCCTCGCGGAAAGAACCGCCGCGCGATGTCGGCCGTCTCACCGTGCGGAGCGATCGTCAGCATCTCTTTGCGAATGGCGAGGTACTCGAACAACTTGGCCGGGACGACCCGTTCCGCTCCCGGTACATCGCTTAGCAGCAGGCAAACGCCGTCGGCCGAGTTCAGCCGTGTGAGAACTTCCGAATGAACGCAGTAGTCGATCGTTTCGAGCTTCGCCGTTGTCGCGCGGACCCGCTCCAGCACCTGCTGTTGCTCCGGCGTTTTGCGTCCGATGCAGACCAACTCCAGCCTGCGAGTCAGCTCCGGCTGCGACGCACTCAACGACTCAATCGCCTTAATCAGCGGTTCGATGTCCGTGAGGTTCCACAGCGTTCCGGTGTAGACGAGGCGGAAGGAGGTTGAGGGTTGACGGTTGACGGTTGAGGGTGAAGGCGACGATGCCGAGGCGCCTTCTCTGACCCTCAACCTCTCTTCAAAATCTTCCGCGTCGAAGCCGTTGTAGATGCAGACGGCCGGGATCGCGTGTTTCAAGTCGACCAACTTTGCGGCGAGGTTTGAGGTGCTGGCTCGAGTCGTGGCCACGACAGCATCGGCCTGTCGCAGCAGACGCCGCTGCATGCGATGTTGTACGGTGCGCGAGAGCCAATCGCGCTGAGCGTTCTCCAAATACTTGCCGCTCAAGTCCCATTCGTCACGATAGTCGAGAATCAGTGGCAGGCCAAACTGTTTCTTGAGTGCCGCGCCGATGAAGAAACTCGAATAGGCCGGTGCGGTGACGAGGATCACGTCGTGAGGTTGCTCGCGCAACGCGGCCGCTCCCGCGCGGAGGGCATTTGGATTCCAGAGGACTTGCGGATCGGGTTGCAGCGCCAGTTTGACGACACGTTTCGCGAGGCTCCTCACCACCGACTTGATTCGCGTCAGCAGTCCCGGTTTTGTGGAGGCGGCTCCGACGAACGACTGCTTCACACGGTAGTCCGGCTCCCAGGTGCGGGCGCGCACGACCCGCACGTCATCGGGAAGATCGGCCAGCAGACTCTCATCGCGCACGGGAACGGACGGGTTCTCAGTCGTGAGGACCGTCACGTCCCAACCGCAACGGCGCAGATACTTCGCCCACTTCGCAGGACGTTGTACACCCGCTCCACCGACGGGCGGAAAGTTGTAGGCAATCAACAACACACGGCGCGGCCGATCTACGGGAGCGGCTATGTCATCGAGCGATGCTTCGAGTGCTGCGGCGGACATGATCGTAGTCTTTCTTCTTCTGCTGCTGCTTCCGAGCGGGGCGGCGTCAGCCTCCTGGCTCTTCATTCTGGGCTTCATCGCTTTGGGCGTCAGCCACTTCTTCAATCAACGCGAAACCGGGGGGCTGATGCCCAATGGCATTCACGTTGAGGTTCGAGGTCTGCCAATGTCGCCTTTCGCTCCGCGAAAGAATGCCCTTTCGCGGAGCGAAAGACGACAAAGTGAGTGCTATTGGGCTGACACCCGCAAATCATGTTGGGATTGCAGCCGTGACGCTGCGTTGTTTCACCGCCCCCGTCCATTGCGACACCGTCGTCGTTTCAAACCGATCGAGCACGCCGCGCGAGGCCATCGTCGCAATGGCCGTGATCGCCCACGGATGGTTGTCGTGCATCAGCAAAATATCTCCGCCGTGCGGTTCATACGTCGAACACCACGCCGTCATGTCGTCAGCCGAGGTCATCCGAAAGTCGCGAGTATCGACGTTCCACAGCACGACGCTCTGTGCGCGCTGCCACAGCCCAGAGAGCTTGCTCCAGTTCAGTTCCCCTTTCGGCGGTCGCATTGTGCGGGATGGCTTGCCAGTCAGTTCGATCAGCAATTCATCAGTGCGTCTGACTTCGTCGAGGAACTGACATGGCGATGTTTGTGACGGTTCGCTGTGCGTCCAAGTGTGGTTTCCCAGTTCATGCCCTTCCGCCGCGATGCGCCGCACGATGTCAGGGTGACGCTCCGCGAGTTCACCAATGACGAAGAACGTCGCTGTGAGCTGGTGTTCGGCCAACACATCGAGCAGTCTCGGCGTGAACTCCGGATGCGGCCCGTCATCAAACGTGAGTGCGAGCTGCGGCACGGTTCGGCCCCGCGCTGCTGGCCCGCGCGTCAGCAGTCGCCGCCGTGAAACACACGTCGTCAGAATCGTCTTCGTGAGTTGTCTAAGAAGTCCCATGATCGTTCTCGAAGGGTGTTTCGGCTGGAGTTGTCGTTTAACCGCGTGGGCGTTGCCCACGCGGTTAAACGATGGAACTCAGCATTCGCTTTGAAATCGTCACTTTGCAGGAAGCAGGAAGTATTCCCCCGTCCGTCCCATTTCACATTCATTCGATCCGTTGCTGGGCCGACAGAATGCCTCCGCCGTGGCCGCGGTGAGTTCGGCTTTCGACTCAGTAATCCGGAGGGCACTCGAAGCCACTGATAGTGGCACGACCGTGTTTGAACTCGGCGGAGCGTTCCGCCATTCCAAGTCGAACTTGTTGGGCGTCTTTGATGCGGGCTGAGCTTGCTCGCGTATGGAGGCAACGCTGGATTGAACCTGCTCGACATGGCGTGCGGCCGCATGGTCGAAGAGCGCCCCTTCCAAGACTCGTTCCAACTTGCGAGCCGACGCGCGGATGTCGAGTGGCTCGAAGCAACGGCGTTGTTGCTCTTCGCTTTTTGAGTCGAGCTGTCCTGCGATCGCGTCGGCCATTGCTACGGGACTGGCGGGAGGAACGAGTCGGTCGTAGAGCCGGTCCGCGATTTCGGGGACGCCGCCGACAGAGGTCGCGACGAACGGAGTGCCGCAGGCCAGCGATTCCAACAACACGTTTGGCACACCTTCGGACAGGCTGCTAAGAACGGTCAGGTCCGCCGCCCGATACCACTCGACCAACCGCGTCTGCGACTGAGGCCCTGCGAGTTTCACGCAGTCTTCCAAACCGAAGTGTTCGATCTGCCGTTGCAACACTCCCTTCAGCGGGCCGTCGCCGAGAATGTGACAGTCGAACGATCGGCCTCGTGTCTTGAGAATCGCACAGCTCGCGATGAGATGCTGAAACCCTTTGACCGAGACGAGACGCCCGGCGGCAATCAACTGCGTTCGCGTTTCAGAAAGGCCGAGGCCGCGTCGCGCGATCAAACGATCACCGGGTGAGAACGCCGCCGGATCGACGCCGCGTCGCACGACGTGCAGTTTCTTACGAGGCAGCCCATCCTTTATGAGCGTGTCGGAAATATGATCGCTCACCGTCACGACAGCATCTGCCCGATTCAGCACGTTCAAGATTGCCGATCGCCGCGCTCCGCTCCGCGCCAAAAGGAGCACATCACTCCCACCGACCATCACGACCGACGGCACGTTGTGACGCTCCGCCGCGCGCACGGCGACATCACCGTCTGGATGTGCCCAGTACGACAGCACAACATCGGGCTGGAATTCTTTCATCACGCGATTCAGCTCGCGCCCGACGGACCAATCCAAGAAATGGCCGTACTGGGAGCGGAGAACTTTCGGGGGGTAATAAAATGTGGGGTGACGGGCTTCGACACCCGGAACAGCCGTGAAGGTCGAGTCCATCAAGCCGCACGCTCCGGTGGCCGAAACACCGGTCAGTTTTGACAAGCGTTCACGCCAGACTTGGGGAAACGGAACGGGAGCGACCACACGGACCTCATGCACGCCAGCCAATCCCGCGACCATTGTGCGATTGAACGTCCCCAAGCCCGTTTGCCGCGCGTTGGGATAGGCGTAAGAGAAGAACAAGATTTTCATTTGTCGTTCCTGTCGGTGGTTCGAGTTGTCTGGGTACGAGTGGGTTTCGAGGCCGCCGGGATCAGATGGTTTAGCCCGGATGATTCACCACGGAAAACACGGAAATCCACGGAAGGAAATCAGGGAAAGAAATTGCGATGAGTGAATTCCATCACACACCACAGACAGCCTGTAAAGCGGCACTTTATTGCAACTCTTCCCTTCCGTGAGCTTCCGTGTTTTCCGCGGTTCCTCATGAATAACTTGGGTTAGCGTTCGTCTGCGTTGCTTGGCTCTGCTGTCTCTTGGTCGTTGTGTACTGTCGTCGCCGCCGTTCCGCCGCGACGAATCCACTGGCGCACCTTTGTGGCCAGTCCATACTTTTGCACGACAGCCCGCGCCGTCGATCTCAATTTTCGACCTCCTTGGATGTAGGCGAGTGCTGCTCCCGCGCGCCAGGTGCGTGGAACGAGCCACACCGTTCCGCTGCGGCTTTCCACGTTGGCAAACTGACGTTTGTATTCCGCGTCTCCACCGCCGAAGTCGAACGTGTGCGGTGAGTCGTGCTGGAGCAGGTCTTCCACGATTTGCTGAAGCATCACGCGGCCGGGCGAGAACTGGCCGAACTCGTGGCGGTAAGCGATCTCTTCGTAACGGAAGCAACCGCGATGCTGGTTGCAGATCGCGAACGCGGACGGACGTCCCTCGATCCACCAGAGATAACTGCGCAGCAGCCCCTGTTGCGCGAGGATCGACATCTCGTGCAGTTCTTTCTCGTCGTTGCGAATTCGCAGGCCGAATTGCCGTGTCTGCCAACTTTCCTTCGAGATGTCATGCGCGGCACTCAGAAAGTCGGGTATCTGTTCGAGTGATGTGACTCGTTCCAGCTTGACGTTGCCGAACTTCTTCAAGCTGCGACGGAACTTGCTGAGCGATCGACTCGAAAACGTCTTCCAGTAGTCCTCGGCACTCGGAGGAAACTGGATGCGCCAGCGCGGCTGAGTCTCATGTGTGGCGAACAGGCGGCAGCCGTGAGCCGCTTCGTTTTGAACGGCTCCAAACAGCGGTGAACGCTCGTCCAAGTCTTCGATCAACAGGAAGGCGGCTCCGACTGACCGGCAGTGCTTGGTCGCAGCAGCCAGCAAGGAAGACTGAGTTTCATACGATTCATGTCCGGATAAAAAACGGCCTCCCGCCAGTCGCAGCCCGTGCAGCATCCAGTTGGGTCCGACACCGCCGACCTGTCCCGAACGAATGCTCTTCGGGATCAGGATGCCGAGCGCAACACACTCATTGTCGGTCCCGGCTCGCAACAGCACAGGTTTCAGCGGAGAGGCAACTCGTGCCCCGTGCCACTCGGCCAACACGAAATCGGGATGCTGCAACGGGCTGGCGTGAGGATCACGATCGAACTGAGATTGCCAGTCCCAGTAGCCCTGTGAAACGTGCTGCGAAAGGGCCGTGTCAATCGGTACGACGCGCGGCACGACACAGCGCAGGATCGACTCCGCGTGCGAAGGAAGATGCGGATGGAAGGGTTCGGTCATGGAAGGGTTTTCAGTAGCAGTTAGCAATTCGCTTTGAAAAAGACACCTGCGGTCCGGCGTTTCGGCGGAGTCAGGAAACTCGCACCGAACGCTGAGAACCTGCCCAAAAACAACTCCGCCGTTTGTCGCCTTTCGCTCAGCGAAAGTGCGTTCTTTCGCGGAGCGAAAGACGACGTTGTTTTGGGGCGGGTTCTTATGGCTCAGACCGCATTCACCACCACTTTCAGTTTGCCCGCTTTGGTCAGCGGGATGTCATCGACGAGTTGCAGTTTAATTTCGACGACGGTACCGGTGCAGCGGTGGACTTCACTCAGAAGCTGTTCGCGTTCGGCCAGCGTGAGGCCACCTTCGACGACCAGCTTCAGCGTGATCCGTTCGACGCACTCTTGAACGACTTGGAACCGGCGAATGGCCGGGAACTCTTTGATGAGGTGCGGGAAAAACTCGCCGGGGATCTTGCGACCGTCGGGCGTTTCGAGCGTGTCGAGTTGTCGGCCGACGACTTTCCTCAGCAGCGGCAATCCGCGTCCGCAAGAACAGGTCTCGAAACCGGCCACGGCTCGGTCGCCGTTGACGTACCGCACGAACGGCATGCCGTAGTTGAAGAGATCGGTGATGACGACGTTCCCTTCCTGACCGGGCGGGGTAGGCGAACCGTCTTCGTCGAGGATCTCGACCAACAAGTTCTCCATGCTCAGATGCAGTCCGGCGTGCTTGTCGCATTCGGCCCCGATCAGCATGAACTCGCGCGAGCCGTACGTTTCGAAGACCGGCGCTCGGAAGACTTCTTCGATCAGTGACCGCTGGAAGTCGTGCAGCTTCTCGGCCCCAACGATGATCGAGCCGGGTGAGACAGGTGTCAGCGACTCGCGTTTCAAGAAGCGGGCGAACTCGTACAGTGGGTTCGTGTACGCGACGATCACGTCAGCGCGGTAGCGGTTCATGCGGTCAAAGTGCTGCCGCATCTTGTCAGGTGTGAACTCAAAGCAACTCAGGATGAGATGCCGATCAAAGGCGTGGTGCAGGTCCATTTTGAACCGCTTCCATTGCGGCACGCTGCCGAGTGCGGAACCCCAAATGAAAAGCTGCTTCGTGCCGGGAGCACCGTTCGCCCAGCCGTAGCCGCGATACATCATGGCCGTCCGGCGATCGTTGCTGCCGCTGTCGAGATCGAACTGCAATGGCTCACCACTCGATCCGCCCGTCGCCTTGGACATGCGACGAATGTCGGGGCTGGTCGTGCGCATGGTGATCCGATTGCGGCGGATCGTCTCGCGCGTCATCAGCGGCCACTCGTGCAAATCGTCCAGCGACCGAATGAGCTGCGGGCTGAGGCCCCGTTCCCGCCAATCGGCCCCGTAAAACGGACAGGTCGCTGCGGCGTGCTGCATCAGAGCGCGGAGCGATCTCAGTTGGAACTCTTCCAACTGAGATCGGCTCCACCACTGAGTCTCCTCAGCACGCTGCCAATGCGAGATCGTCTGGCGTCCTTTGACGACGCGATCGAAGAACGGAAGCAGCAGGTGACGGTAAAGTTGGGCGTACATGGTGGTGGATGGTCTAAGGTTGAGGGTTGATAGTCAGAGACGGCGTTGATCGACACGGCTTTGTCCCCTCGCCCCGGCCTTGCGGCGAGAAGGTGAGGGGCTACTTTCACCCGCATCGCGTTTTCGTCCTCATCAATTCTCGGTAAAGCTGTTCGTAATCGGAGACCATGCGGTGAACTTCAAAGTGTTGGGCGACGCGGTCACGCCCAGCTTGACCAAGTGCGGACCATTGAGTTTCGCTGCGGCACAGGGTCACGATGGCCGTGGCCAATGCGGCGGGATCTGCGGGCGGAACGAGTTGCCCCGTCACGCCGTCAGCGACGATTTCGGAGTTGCCTCCCACGGCCGTGGCCACGACGGGAAGACCGACCGCCATCGCTTCGAGCAGCGTGAGCGAAATTCCTTCCGTGAGTGACGACGACACGAAGAAGCCCGCTTGAGTGAGCAGCTTGGGAACATCAGTTCGTTCGCCGAGAAACTCGACACAACTTGTGATCCCCAGTTCGCGCGTCAATCCTTCGAGTCGCGCCCGTTCGGCTCCGTCACCGACGAGCTTCAGTTGGAGATCCGGAACTTGGTGAACGGCGATCGCGATTGCTTTGAGCAGTGTGGGAAAATCTTTCTCGGCCGAGAGTCGTGCGACGGAGATCGCGATCGGCGCGAAGACCGGTCCCGTATAGGCGAAGTCGCTGAGGTCGATGCCGTTCCAGATGCGAGTCACTTTGCGTGCGGCGACGCCATCGGCCTGAACGCACAGCGTCGCAGCATCGTCTGACACCGCGACGATGCGATCGACGAGATGACTCGCCCAACGAAATTGCGTGCGCGATTTCCAGCCGTGACCGGCGCGCTGGCCGTGTCGCGTGTTGACGACGACTGGCACACCGGCCCAGCGTGCGGCGAGGCTCGCGTACAAGTGCGGATACGTGTTGTGCGTGTGAATGACATCGAAGCGACCCGAGCGAAACAGCTTGGCCATCTGTCGAACCAGGCCGATGCGGCCCGCCGGTCTCAGCAAATGAACGGGGCAGCCGGTTCGACGAATCTCTTCCGCGAACCGCCCGACTTCGCGAATGGCCAAGAATTCGGGAACACTCGCGGCGGGATCATGATGCCGCGCGATGTCGGTCAGGATGCGTTCCAAGCCACCGGTCTTCAACGTCAGGCTGACATGACAGACGCGCAGCGGTCGCGCGGCTGGGGCAGCGGGCTTGAGAATCGGCGGTTCGAGTTCAACTGTGAACATTTCGAGCAAGTTCCTTCAAACAGCAAAGTCAGCTTGTAGGGGGCTTGGATTCAGTCGAGTTTGGCCGAATCGAGTGCGGACATGGCAGGCGTCAAAGAGGCTTCGCCTCGCAGCGACTCTTCCACTCCGGCGAGTGTCCGCTTAATCCATCGCAGATTGTCGAGTAGCGCAAACTTCAATCGCGGTCGCCGCCAAGCGACCCACGCCAGTTCGGCCTCATGCGTTGAGAGGTGCCGTTTGTAGTCGGAGGTACCCGCCATGAAGTCGAACTGATCGAAGCCGCGACGCTGGCATTCGGCTAGGCACAAATAATCGACGACTAGTCCGGGACTCACATCTCCGGGCTGCGGAGACCAGCCGCTCTGATACAACAGCGCCCGATTGTCATCGATCAAGACTTGCGCGCATCCGAGGATTCCTGCGGAGGATGTCACGCGATACATCCCCATCGCTCCGATTGGGACGAGACGATGGACGAGATCAAAATGGAACTCGCGAAAGCGGCGGCTGGCATAGGAACCCGGTTCACCCCGAGCGTTCCAGCGTGCCTGATGTCGCTCGATCATCCGGTGCAACATTTCCTCGGCCCGCTCGGCAGTAGCGGCCCATTCGCCGTTGGGCTGTCCCAACTTGCGCATCGATCGGCGGAGTTTGGCTCGCGTCCGTGATCCCAAAAATTCAATTGGCTCGACGCTTGCCTTACGTGCCGCCCGCAGATCGAAATAGGGTGACGGTTTTCGCTTGACGATCGCCTTCGGGTTGTCCGCGAGCAACGGCGCGATGTCGTCCGACGCGAAACCATCGAAGTACGCCTGATCGCAGTCGGACTGGGAGTCGATCCAAGCCACGAGTTGCAGTGCGAAGTCGGTGCGGTCCTCATCACGGACCAGCAGCGAGTTGTATTCGATGCAGACCGAGTCGGCGTCCGGTTCACCCGCTGTGCCGAGGTGCCATGTCCGCAACGACATCGGGCCGTCAAATTGATTCACGCCACTCGTCAAAAGAGCAGCGCCGCAACAGACATCGCCGCGCCGGGCGATCGCAAACCGATGCGGAACGAGCGCCCCGTAGTGCTTCAGCCACGTCTCAGTCCACACGGACGAACACATCAATCGCTGGTTCGACAGGTGAGCTTCCGCTTCACGCCACAGCTTCATCGCGCCGGGACGAGCCAGTGGGCCGAGCACCTCTAATCGCAACGGCCGCTCGTGACACGGCGCGGCTGCATTCGAGTTCGGTTCGAGCAGTGTTGTGTTCGTCATGGTGTGCGACTTTGAGAAGACATTAGGTCCGTCGTGCCTCAGCGGGACATGATCGCCGTGAAGGCGTACAGTCCGCTGAATGCCATGCCGCTGGCGATGCCCAGTCGCACGACGTGGCCCTTATTCATAATCACGAGCGGTTGTCCCGACTCGGTGTGAATCCAAACGAGGTTCAAATAGGCGGCCATCGTTCCCAACAGCAGATAGGTCGGAACGACGTAGCACCTCGACAGCGACATGATCGACGTGACCCATCCCGCCAGCAGCGCACACATGAACGGTCGCAGCCGGACCAGCTCCGGATTCTCGACCAGCTCAGACAACCGCCCCATCCGGTAGAGCTGCATCCCCGCGAAGAAGAAGCAACCGAAGAACAGCGTGCCGCCGAACAAACCCAACTCAACATAGGCGTGAATGAACGAATTGTGAGCCACCAGTCCGGCAATGTCGGGGTACGAACCCTGTCCCGTGCCGAACAACAACGCCGGGGATTTCAGCTCTTGAAAGCCGTCACGCCAAAGTTGAATTCGTTCATGACCGGTTCCGCCTTCTTCCATTCCGCTATCGCCGCGCCCCCCGGCCGCGAACGGGATCACGCACGCCGCCATCACCGCCGCGACGATCGCGACCTTACCTCCAAAACGAACGGCCACGAGCGTCAATCCGGCCAGTCCGCAGGCCAGCAATCCACCGCGCGAGCCGGTCGCGAGTAGTCCCACCAGCAGCACGGCCATCGGAATGAGCCAGCCAAATCTCAGCCAACTCGATTTGGGGTCGGTCAGAAAGAACGCACACAACACGCCCGTCGCGCAGATCACCTTGGACATGTCGTTCGGGTCCATGAAGATTCCCGTCCCGCGCATCCGGCGGACGGTCGTCACGACTTCTTCGTCTTCATCGAAGCCATCGTTGTCGTCCAGATGTTCGATGAACTCGAAGTCGTAGACCTCATAGAAGTCGAGCACACAGAGCGTCACCATCGTCGAAGCACAGATCGCCACGGTCAGCAAAAATGCCTTCAGCCGAGCGGGCGTGTTGACCACCGTCACCAGCAGCCCGAAGTAGATCAGCGTTTTCAGGAACAGTGTCCCCGAGTCGATGACGCCTCCCATGTAGATGTACTGAAAGTGCGAGATCCCGATGGCGACGAAGACTCCGAGAACGCACAGCGAGATCGGTTGGCGAACCAGCATGAACTGCTTGAAGTGGGCGAGAAACGACTGAAACGTCAGCCCGAATGTGGCGAGGATTAACACCTCATAGATCGGTGCCCCTTCGAGCCAAACAAACAGCTCCGACGGACGCAGAAAGAGCGTCGCCGTCGTCAGCAGGAACAGCGCGAACGCCAGTTTGGCGAGCGACTTGTCGTGCATGATCGCTGTCCGTTCCAATGCGCTCGGTGCGCACGACCGTTCCCATCGCGCGGACCCTCTGCCAGCGCTGACATTCGGAAACATAGGTCACGCGCCGACGTTTCGCGGATGCAACCTGTTCGGAAGCGGGGCGAGACTGTGCCTGTGAAACCCGTCGTAGCGGACGTGCCGGTTATGAGGAGCGATGGCTCACGGCGGTCGGTGAGAAATTGGCGAGCCGCCCGCCGTAAGGCTGCGGATTCTTAGGAACGGGGCCGTAATAACTTCTCGAGATGTGTGTCTGGGGGCGGCGCTTCGCCGCCCCCAGACAGAGGCGTGTCCCACTTCGCTGGGGGCAGCGAAGTGCGGACCCCAGCCACACCGTTCGAGATTTCGAGAAGTTGTTTTGAGCCCGTTTCTTAATCGTTGCAACCGACCTCGTGGCCAGTCGTCACACGGCTCACCACACACATCTCATTCGTGATCGCGTTCGGAAGTCCCTGTCTCACTCTGGGGACAGACCTTCAAACAGCCCACTCCCAACCCGGACGAGCGTCGCCCCCTCTTCGATTCCCACTTCAAAGTCGCCGCTCATTCCCATCGAGAGCTGCGGCAACGCGATCCGCCCGTTCGACATTTCAACCAGTCGATCACGCAACTCACGTAGTCCTCGAAATGCGGGCCGCGCGTCCTCGGCTGTGTTCCCGAGTGGTGCCATCGTCATTAGCCCGTCGATCTCCACGCCGATCCGCTCGACAATCGCAGGCCAAGCCGCAACGAGATCACTCACGGCGAACCCGTCTTTGCTGGTCTCATCGGTCACGTTCACTTCGAGCAGGATGCGCGGACGACAACCTCGCTGCTGAGCCGACTTGGCGATTTGCTCAATCAATCGGATCGAATCAACGGAGTGAATCCGCTCGACAACGGCGAGCAAGCTGTCGGCTTTGTTTCGTTGGAGATGCCCGATCTGATGCCATCGAACGTGCGAGGGCAACTCCGCCGCTCGCGCGATCAGTTGCTGCGGACGGCTCTCACCAAAATCGGTCACACCCAGATCGATCAGCCCACGCACCCATTCCAGCGGCGCGTATTTCGTCACGGCAATTAACGTCACGTCGCCAACCGATCTTCCCGCCCTCTGGCAAGCCGCCGCAATGCGGTTTCGCACCTGGTGCAAGTTGTCTACGAGTCGATCGGCAACCATGTTCGAGGAGGTGGTGGTCATGTGTTTTCAAAAACCTGTACAGAAAGTGCGAACGATCACCAGCGATGTTTCCAACAGGATCCAGAATTAGGTGAGCCGGGCGATGTCTGCAACCGGACACTTAGGAACGCGGTCGCAATAACTTCCTTCCCGAAGTGTGGAGCAGGCTGCAATCAGCCGCAGGGCACTAGCCCCGGTTGTTTTGTCGAGAACCGGGGCTTTGAGGAAATCCGCAGCGGTGGTCCCGACACGACCGTCACTCTGTACGATCAGCAGGCCGACATCGCCGCGAAGACCAGAGAGTATCTGAGCCACGCCCGCCGCGATTCCCCGGACTGGCGCGATAGCGTATTCATCTCGCCCTGTGTGGACCTTTGGGGTGCGAAGTATCCCACCGAGTTTGTCGGGCAGACAATGGCCCGACACTCGGAAACGAGATTGTTCGGACGACACCCGCCAAAAAACAAAAGTCACCATGAAGACCGCCTCACTTTGTGTTCTGTTGCTTGCACTCAATCCCTTGCTTGCCGACGCTCACTGCTGAAACTAACTCTCCCATGAAAAAAACTCTCACGCTGTTGACGTTTGTCGCGATTCTTTTGGGCCAGGCCTCCGCTGCGGAGGCCAAGCGCCCGAACCTCCTGTTCGTACTCGTCGATGACCAGTCGCCGTTCGATTTGAAGTGTTACAACCCGCAGTCGATGCTGGACACGCCGAACATTGACCGGCTGGCGCGCGACGGAATGGTGTTCGACGGCGCGTATCACATGGGCTCGTTCAGCGGCGCGGTTTGCACGCCGTCGCGGCACATGATTATGAGCGGGCGCAGCGTGTGGCATCTGCCTATCGCGCCGCAGGCAATGCAGAAGCGACTCTGCCCGCCGAACTTGGAGCAACAGACGATACCCGCCGTCTTCAACCGTGCCGGGTACGCGACGATGCGCACCTGCAAACAGGGCAACAGCTACGAGGCGGCAAACAAACTCTTCACCGTCCGCCACGATGCCACCAAACGCGGCGGCACGCCCGAGACCGGCAGTGCCTGGCACGGCGACCGTGTGATGGATTACCTCACCCAGCGCGAGTCGGAGCAGGACAGCCGGCCGTTCCTCATCTACTTCGGCTTCTCGCATCCGCACGACGAGCGCGACGGCACACCGGAACTGCTCGCGAAATACGGCGCGGTCAATCACACCGACAAATCCGCGCCGCCGTCAGCACACCCGAATCAACCGAAGCTGCCGCCGAACTATCTGGCATTGCATCCATTTCATCACGGCCATCCCAATCTGCGGGACGAAGTCGATGTCAGCGGCGTGTGGGAACGGCGCGACGAACGGACCATCCGCAACGAACTGGGGCGCGAGTTCGCGTGCAGCGAGAACATCGACATCCAAATCGGCCGTGTACTGGCGAAGCTCGAAGCAATGGGAGAACTGGAGAATACCTATGTCATCTACACCGCCGACCACGGCATGGCCATTGGCCGACACGGGTTGCAGGGGAAACAAAACCTCTACCAACACACTTGGCGCGTGCCGTTCCTCGTCACAGGGCCGGGCATCAAACCCGGCAGTCGCATTGAGGGAAACATCTACCTGCTCGACGTACTCGCCACGCTCTGCGACCTCGCAGGTATTCCCGCGCCGGAAACGAGCGAGGGAATTAGCTTCAAGCCAGTGCTCACCGGCCAGAAGCAAACCGTGCGCGACGTGCTCTACGGCGTCTATAACGGCGGCACTAAGCCGGGCCTGAGATCGGTCAAGCAAGGCGATTGGAAGCTCATCAAATATGATGTGATGGACGGCGCGGTTCGCGAGACGCAGCTTTTCAACCTGACCGAGAACCCCAACGAATTCCTCCAAGAACATCACGACTCGCAGGTCCGCACACTGACGGGGATCACGCCCGCCGCTCACCAGGTGAATCTGGCCGGCGACCCGCGCTACGCCGACAAGCTCGCGGAAATGGAGACCCTGCTACTCGCCGAAATGCGCCGCCTGAACGACCCGTGGCGTTTATGGAATCAGCCCGCCGATGGCCTCACACCACCGCTGTCGCCGCCCACCGGGAAAGACAAGGCTCAGCCGCGAAAGGGAAAGTCATGAAGCGAGCCGACGCATCTTGGATTCGTTCCGGTATCTCCGCCGTAGCCACGTTCGCCAGAACGAGGGCTTTCCAAACGCAGCTTTCGTCGTTGCAAGTTCCCACGCTGTGGCCAGCGTGGCTACGGCGGGCGCTGATGTTGTTCGTCGCTTTATTGGTTGACCCACGGCTACGCGCCGCAGTTGCAGAAGCGGACGATCACTCAGGCGTTGAAGAATGAATTCATCCGAAGTTTTGGGAGATTCAGGACTCCAGTTGAGCAGACTTCATCCGTTTCTCCCCAATCAATGCCCCCCCCCAACTTCGGATGAACCAGTGTTTGTACATTCAAAGGCCACATAAACGCGTTCTGTCCACGAAAGGCCCAGATGAAACGAAGACTCTTGTTACTCACGGCTCTTTACCTAGTGACGCTCTCTTGCGGCGCGATGCTGTCTGCCGCTGATCGTCCGAATGTTCTGTTTCTAATCTCCGATGATCTCAACAACATGCTGGGTTGCTACGGCGATCCGCTGGCGAAGACGCCACACATTGATCGGCTGGCAGCTCGCGGCGTGCGGTTTGATCGGGCGTACTGCGCGTTTCCACTGTGTGGGCCGAGCCGCAATTCTCTGCTGACGGGGCTGTATCCCAACAGCACCGGCATTCTGGCCAACGCGCAGATTTTCCGGCAGACGATTCCGTCGCAGCAGAGCCTGCCGCAAGTGTTTCGCAACGCGGGATACTTCGCCGCGCGGATCGGCAAGCAGTATCACTACAACGTCCCCAAGTCGATCGGGACGAACGGACACGATGATCCCGCGTCTTGGGAGTTGGAGCTGAACCCCGCTGGCGTTGATCGACTCGCAGAAGAGGACCACATCTTTTCGCTGACGCCGGGGCAGTTCGGTGGAACGCTCAGTTGGTACGCCTCGCCGAAGGGGGACTCAGAGCACACTGATGGGCTGATGGCCGAAGACGCCGAGTGGGTGCTCGAACGCTGTGCAAAACGAAAAGACCGCCCATTCTTTCTGGCGGTCGGGTTCTTTCGGCCGCATACGCCTTATGTCGCGCCGAAATCGTATTTCGATTTGTATTCCGAAAAAGAGATGCCCGTCGTACAGGGCGTGAAGGAGGATCAGCACGACATCCCGGCTCCGGGCTTGGGCAGCTACAAGAAGGAACAAGACAAACTCACCGACGATTTGCGTCGGCAAACCCTTCAAGCATATCTCGCCAGTATCAGTTTTATGGACGCGCAGGTCGGCCGAGTCGTTGCGGCGCTCGACCGGCTGGGGCTGGCCGACAACACGATCATCGTCTTCACCAGCGATCACGGCTATCACATGGGCGAACACGGCCTGTGGCAGAAAATGAGCTTGTTTGAGGAAAGCGCCCGCGTGCCGCTGTTGATTGTTGCTCCCGGTGTCACCCAGAAAGGTGTCGCCGCGAAGTCACCGATCTCGCACGTCGATCTCTTCCCGACGCTGGCCGAACTCTGCGGAGTCAAATCGCCCGCGAATGTGCAGGGCCAAAGCCTCGTCCCGATGCTACGCGATCTCAGCGTCACCGGTCGTGGCTGGGCGATCACGCAAGTCAGTCGTGGCGGCGGCCCGTTGCGAGCCGCCGTCACGACGAATGTGAGCTCCGAAGGTACGAGGTTCTTCGGCTACAGTTTGCGGACTCCTCGTTGGCGTTACACGGAATGGGACGAAGGCCGCCAAGGCCGCGAACTCTACGACCACGACTCCGACCCGCGCGAACTGACGAACCTCGCCAACCAGCCCGAACACGCGAAGAGGGTTGAAGAGCTGTCGCAACAAGTTCGCGCCGCCGCGAAGACGACGTTCCCACCGGCTGGTAAGACACCCGAACTTCAAATGGACCTCTGGGCACCAAACCTCACGGAGCCATAACGATGTGGCAGTCTCAATTTCGGCCGCGCGATGTTCGACGCCATCGAACGAGGCGTCGCACGGGCGATAACGGCCACGTCCCGGTCAAGATCGAGGCGGGCGAATCGCCGATCAAGCGCAGCGGCAAGGCGATCACCATCGACGGAGCCTTCTCCGAAGCCTACGGCGACCACGGCTTCATGCTGGTCCTCAAAGCGGACCGCACGGTCCTTGCCAAGCATCATCACTTCGAGTCGGTCGATGCGGCGGTGCGAGACGGCGTGGACACCGTCCCCAGCATCACCGCCGTCCGCGAATGAGACCGCCCCCGCCGCATGTCCGACACCGAACGAGGCGACCAGTTCCGCTGCGACATCGGAACGCCTGATCGAACTCTACCCCAACAACGACCTCCGCTAGGACGCTAGGACGACAGGACGACAGGACGACAGGAGACAGGAGACAGGAGACAGGCCGTGCGGTCGTGTGAGGAGTCGGTTCCTTGCTCGGGTGCCCCGGCTTGCTTCTGTATAGACTGGGGACATCGATAACAGGTGTTCAAAAATATGGTTATCACATTTCGGCCGTTCCTGCCATCACCGAAAGGCTGTCTTGCCTAGCAGCCCGTGGTGAAAGCCATTTTTCGCGAATTTGGTCGGCGGTCGCTGTGCAGCTCATGCCGGCAGCGCGATCGGCGAAATTCCGTCGGTTTTG
>JAYVDI010000377.1:0-29100 GCA_043749505.1 Schlesneria sp.
ACACGGCTACGCTCGACAATCGCCAAACACAGACCAAAAAGATTTCCCACATACTTTCTGAACCGACTATTGACCTTTTTCAAGACCGTCGCTGACCCCTTAAATCTGGTCAAGGTCTGACTGCGGCGCATTAAGAATGTGTCAAGATGAGCGAGTTGCTCCTGTGGCTTCTCATCGCCGTCGCGGTCAGCAGCGGAGGCCAGCTTCGTAGGGCCGGTTCCACCGGCCATTCTTCTGGCCCATTCGTTTGACACTTGAAATGGCCGGTGGAACCGGCCCTACCTTGCTTCCATCGAGAGGGGCATCGATCCGGGTCGGGTATCGGTTGGAATTAGGGCTGGTCGAGCGTGTCTTCCGGTGCCCGGCTGCTTCCTCACCTGCGGACTCGAAGAAATTGGCAAGCCTCTTGTAACGCAGCCGCCCGAAGCGCGCCAGGTGGTGCCGGTTTCGTTTGGGCGAGTTCTCTGATGCCGCTCAGAAAGGCAGGGAGATCATGTCCAGATTGCGTTGGTCGATTGTGGTGAGTGGCTTGGTCGTCGTACTGGTCTGTTCGTTCGAGTCCGCTCGGGCGAAGGACGATGACACGAATCCGAAGAAACGAACCGCCGGAGGCCCGCCCCCAGCGAGCGTGCAACCGAAACAAGTTGCACCGGCTGCGCCGAGACAGGTCGCCCCCGCTGCTCCAAAATTGGTAGAGCCGCAGCCAGCCCCAAAGGCTGTTCTTCCATCGACTCAGCCCCAGGTTGGGAAGTCTTCGGGAACACCGCTCCAGCCATTCCAACCGAACAAGGCGGGAGGCAGCTTGCCGGGTGGCAACGTTGGTGGTGATACCGCACAGGGGAAGCCTCGGCCCGGAGGCACAGTGCTTCGCCCAGACAATCCTCTGCCGGGAACAACGGTGGGAACTCCGAACGTGAGCGGGCCGAAGAATCCGCCAGCCAACTCCTCGGGTGGCATCGGCCCCGCGCCAACGGGTGTCCGCCCTCCCTCCGGTCAACTGCCAACAGGCCCAGGTAATCCCCTAAAAGGATTCCCTGTAGCATTTGAAGCCAAACCCGGCGATGTGGGCACCAAGCCCCAGAAGACCTTCAATGAATCTCGGCCGCTCGATTCCCGGTACGGTGTGGCTCCCGCTCGAACGAACTCGGTTGGAAAACCGAAGTTCAAAATCGAGCCTGGCACGCTAAACCCGGTGGTCGGCGGAAACAGCGACGGATTGACATCTGGTCCGAAGGGTCCCGGCAAAGTCCTCCCAACAGACAAATACAGCACGACCAAAGGGAACATCAAAGGCTTAGCCAACCCTGTCGAGCCCGGCGTGGGTCCACCTAGTCTCGCAAAGGATATTCCTAGCATCGATATCAAAGTGAATCCAAAAGGAAAGGGCGACAATGCAGCACGGGGATCATCGGTTGGAACCGGCGCGGGAAAACCGACGCTCGGCGGACAGGCCGGCGATTTGCCGCCTGATCCGAAGGGGACCGTGGATATCAACACGCCAACGGACCCCGCAAAATCGAAGAACTACAATTCGATCAAGTCCAACACATTGATGCTGAACAAGGACGAGAAGTTGCAACCGCTGGTTGTTCACAAGCCCGGTGGACGGACGGCGGACTTGTCGAAGGGAGAGGCGTCCCAAAAGAAAGGCGCGGTCGGTGCGGCTGCTGACGGCAAGGTCCAACGGCTGGGTTCGCCACAGGACGACAAACTTCACTCGCTGTTGCAGGCGAAGAATCGTGAAGACCTGAGCCGCGAGTTGAAGAATTTCAAGATCGCGGAGAATGAGTCGCCCCACCCACAGGATCGACTGGCATTGAAGCATCTGAATCTGGACAAGATCAGCGGCGTCCATCAGGAGCGGCTGGCGAAGCTCGACAATTTCCAACACTGGCAACAATCAACGCCGGTCAGAAGCTGGGCCTCAAGCAACAGTTTGAATTGCAGAGGGAGGGTGACCTCTCACGGCGCATGAACCTCAGCGGCAATCTGCTGCAGGCCGGCGGTTGGGCGCAGCATCGCCAGCACGGCGTGATCGCCTCCGCCTTCACGGCCGGTGCCTTCAGTTGTTGGTACGCGGGGGGCGGCTGTTACCCGGCGCACTGTTGGTGCCCGACCTGGTCTCCGTGGGTCGATTGGTGCTGGTGGGACACCTGTCCGGCGTTCTATGACCCCCGACCGTCGTTCTGCATCCCCTGGGTCTACGACCCGTGCCTGCCGTGGGTCTACTACGACTATCCGGTCTGGAATCCGCTGCCGCTGGTGGCGTGCGGTACCTGGATCGACGTGTCACCGGTCATCGTGGTGGCCGGGCAAGACGTGCAGTTGCTGGCGGTGCGGTTCGTGGACAATGGCCATCCCGAACAGAACCTCGGTTCGCGCTATCGAATCTGGGTGAGAAACAACAGCCCGGTTCAGATCGTGACGCCCTTCAGCGTCCTGCTGTTGGCGTCGAACGAGCAGGTGCCGACGGTCGAGACGCCTCAAACGGGCGTCGTCGTGCCATCGATGGACATCGGTGAAACCAAGGTGCTCGACATTCGTCTGCCTCTGGCCGCGAATCGACTCGGCACCACACCGGAAGGCTATCGCGTGCCGTTCACCTACCTGCACGCGCTGGTCGACAGCCATCAGCAGCTCCCCGAAACGTTCGAGGACAACAACGGGGCCGTGCTGCTGCGCACGGACATTCTGCCGGTCGATCCGGCGGCGTTTTCGACCGACCTCACGGCGGCGGCACCGGAAAGTCTGCTGACCATCGCCGGTGAAGGTTTCGGTCCCGAGCCGGGCCAGGTGATCGTGTCGGTCTACGGCCAGCAGGTGCAGGCCGAGATTCACGGCTGGTACGACCTCGGCATCCGGTTCGAGGTGCCAAACTTTGAATTGACCCAGCCGGTCGATGTCGAAGTCCTCGTCGTGCGCGGCGACAGCGCGGTCTCGAACCCGCTGACTGTGCGACTCGCACCGAAGGAGATGCTTGAAGAAGCGGCGGCCCTTCCCGAGTCTCCAATCCCCGACCCGCCGCAATGACCAAAGTTGATGCTGTGACCTGGCAAGGTCAGCCCGGCCTTTCCCAAAGCCGGGCTGACCTTTTTCATCCACCAACGTGGGGTGTCACTGGCGGCAGATCAAAGCCACTGGACAGATCAAAATGCGAAACGGGACGCCCTCCGTGAGGAAGGTGTCCCGTTTCTGTTGCGGGCCAATTATAGTGCAGGTCCGTGGTGGAAGTTGGGCTGCTTGGTGAGACCGTTCAACCAACGTGTTCGATCAAGTGGCCACGCCGCGTGGGGCGGGGATGATTGTCAGTGGTGCGCTTTCCGGAATTGGAGAGGGCGACATTCCAGCCGGTGGTGCCGACTGAGGCACACCGCAATTGCCCGAGGCACAAGCGCCACCACCACAGTTGCCCGTCGCGCATCCTGTCGAACAGGGGGACGCGGGGCAGACCGTGTGCGGAACGATCTTGCACACTTCATACGTTTCCACGCGAGGGACGCAGCGCGTCACCATGCGAGTACACGGGACTTGCTCCTCGCGAGCGACGCACTTGGCGACGCGGTGCGTCACGGTGTAAGGCTCTTGGCGGCAGACCGTGAACGGCACGCGGCACGTCTTGGTTTCCATGACGGTGCGGCACGTCTGCACGGGAACTTTGCGAGTGCATTGCTCGGCGACTTGTCGGCAGACTTGGTAAGGAATGCGCTGCGTGACTTGTTCACTCACCATGCGACAGGTCCGAACGGGAACCTGCTCGACGACTTCTTGTGAGACGATGCGACAGACTTGGACCGGCACCTTCGTCACGATGGTCTCGGGCACCTGACGGCAGACGGTGACGGGCACGGTCTGACGACAAACCTTGGGCTGGTAGGTCGTGCAGGCGACTTGGTTCTCGACAACGTTCGGGCACCATTGCGGACGGAGCGTGTAGAAGCCGCGTGGCTGCATCGCCCAGCGTGAATTGCCGCAGTCATCGCACGTCAATCCGGGGAACGGGAAACTGGGGTTGTAGGCGCGTTGCCACGTCCACTTGCCGCAGTCCTTGCGAACGGTGCGGTACGTCGTGACAGGCTCCATCACGGTGTAACAGCGTTCTTGGTTGACGGTCTCACTCACGGTGCGAACGACAGTGCGTCGGCACTCGCGTTCGATGGTCTCGGTCACGGGACGTTGCACGCAGCGGCGCACTTCGCGCGTCGATTCCGTCCAAACCGGCTTCTGGACCGTGTAGCAGTGCTCGCGGTACTGAGTCTCGGTGACGGGCCGCATCACGGTGTATCGCTCTTCGCGTTCTGCGGTTTCGACGACCTGTCGCGCGACTTGGTACTGCTCCTCGCGGAAGGCGGTCTCTTGAACGGTGCGCTGTCGCGTTTCGGCAACATCCTCGTAGGTCGTGTCGTGTACGGTGCGCGAGACCATGTACTGTTGAGGCTCTTGCACGTAACTGTAAACCGTCCGCTCGCACTGCTGACGCTCAACGCGGCAGGTCGTGTAACAGGCGGCGGGTTGGCAGGCTTGCGTGGGGCAGCAACTGTAACTGGCGGCTCCACAATAGCGGCCCGCTTCGGCCGAACCGGGTGCCGCGACGATGCCCAGCGCGAGCGCGGTCAACATCCCGACCATCGCTTTTCTCATGACTGTTCTCCCATAAAAAGGCATTGACTGTTGCGGCTTCGCGGTCGATTGATGAAGTCTGATCTGGAGAGTCTGCCGTCGGCAGCGTGTTCAGTTTGGTCACTCGATCCCGCACGATCGCGGCGAGCGGCCTCGTCAGAACTGACAGCACCAGACCTGAAGTCTCATCCCACAAACTCATCTGCAACCGGAAGCATTGCCTGAATCATAAGCTCAAGCACAGACCCTTCGCGAAGAGAAAGTCCGCAAAACTACGGAAGTCACGAAGAGCGAACGCATCAACACTGAACAACCGTGACAGTTGGCAGACTGCCCCCGTTTGGCATGCCTCACGAAACCGAAATAGTTCACGCAGCCTGCCGACTTGATGACCTTGGTGAAGAACGGCAACGGGCTGCGCGCTGCGAAAAGACAACGCAGTTCAACACGCTTCGCGAATTGAACCAGCCCGCACGACGATCGTGTCGGCCACACGGTCGCCCGACCGTTGGTGATGGTCGGAGAACACCAGACTGATCGCGGCGGGAAGCGCGGCCTAAGGGGCTGTGCATTTACTACGTCCGAGTTTGGCAAGCAGGGTGCGTGGAGTCTTCGGAACGCACCATCACGGGAACAGTGATTCTCCTGCCGGTGCATTCCGAAGACTCCACGCACCCTACGGCGACACCACTTTCGGATGTCGAAAATGCACAGCCCCTTAACAAGAGTGGCAGGTAGAAGACGTGCGATTCGACTATTTTCCAGATCAATACGGTGTCACTCGCCCCTCAGCGTGGTGACGATGGGCAAACGAACGGCTGCACGGACGGCGAGGCTGGCTGCCAGCATGCCGGTCGCGAAGACGAGGAACAGCAGAACTGAGAGCGAGCCGAGGGGAACGTCTCCGCCGCGTGACGTGAGGTTGGGAGCGATGGCAATCAGGGCCGAGAGACTTCCGGCGGCGAGTCCCCACAGCAGGACGAAGGCGTTTTCCCAGAGGACGAGGGAAGCGACTTGGCTGGCTCGGTAGCCGACCGCCCGCAGCAGAGCGAGTTCCGCCTGGCGTTCAAGGACGTTGCGGAGCATCACCGTCGCGAGGCCGAACGTGCCGAGCAGCAGTCCCAAACCGCCAAGCGTTTGGAACGTCGAGAGGTACGTGTTCTGAACCGACAGGAACCGCGCGAGCCGATCACCGACCGGTTCGGCGTCGAAGCCGTAAGCGCTGAGTTCTGTCTCGAGCAACGTGGTCGCCGCGTCGGCGTGTTCGGGCGGAACCTCAATCAGGAAGTAGCGAAAGCCCTTCTGCTCGGGGAACAGCTTTAGAAAGTCGTCTTCACTCATGACGAGCACGCCTTGGAAGACGCTGTCTTGGAAGAGGCCGCTCACCCTGAGTTGATGCTGCGGCTGCTCTTCGTTCGGGATCGCGATCGTCTGGCCGACCTGCTTATGCAGCGAGAACATCAGGGTGTTCAGGTCGCCGAGAACGGGGATCGATCCGTCCTTGGGTCGGTCGAGTAATCGATGCCACGAGCCGCCGCCCATGAATGACGGCGCGAAGGCGAAGCGGTCTTCGTCGATCAGCGAACGAGGGACGCCGAGAATTGTGGGGACGCGCGTTTGATAGACGTTCAGGCAACTGGCCTCTTCACCCGGCTTGACTCGGAACGGGACGACGTGCATGGCGGCGAGGGCGGCGGCGGCGGGTGAGTTTGGTGCGGCCTCAATCTGCAATTTCCTGCGGCCTTCCGCCGTGTTGAGGTCATAGAGGATCGGGCTGCTCGACTCGGCGACCAGTGTGAAACCGCCGTTGCCCGACTGTTTGTCGAGCCGTTCACCCGTCGGATCGCGACGGAAAGCGGCGACGGTGACGATCAGGAACGTCGCGGTTGCGATCAGCCCGGCCGTCATCACGCTGCGAAGACGCTGGCGCGAGGCATTGCGCAGACCGAGGCGGCTGAAGGAACGGATTGAAGACGAATTCGCGACCGCAGGATGGACGCCTCGTCCGTCCGTCTCCGCGCGATTTGTTTGTCCGCCCATCGCGGACGGACGAGGCGTCCATCCTACGATTCGACCATCCGACAGCCACGCAGACAAGAACGACAGCGACGCGACGAGCAACAAAATGCCGACACCGAAAAAGGCGGCTGTCGCGGGGATCACTCCGACGACGATGGCCGCTGTCAGACTGAGAGCCAGCGCTGCACAGACCGTTGCGCGGCGGGATGATTTTCTCGCGCGGAATTGCTGCATCACCAGATCGATGTCCTTCTCCGTGACGCCCGCGAGTTGCTCGCGGAGGCTCAGTCCCTTCAGTTGTCGCAGCGCCCACCAGATGGCGAACAGTGCCGTCGTAACGGCGATGGCGAACCCCGCGATGAGGCTCAGCGGCTGGATCGAGAGCATCAAACTCGTGGTGCCGATCGCTCCGACCCACCAGTGCGTCAGCCCATAGATCATCAGCTTGGCGTAGCCGACGGTGACGAACGTGCCGACGAACGTTCCCGCCAGCACGAGGACCAGTCCTTCGAGCAGCATCTGTCGCTGCACTTGCTGGGGCGTGAAACCGACTGCGCCGAGCAACCCGAGATCGCGGACTCGCTGTTCGATACCCAATCGGAACAGCAACCCGATCAAGATCATCGCCGCCGCGATCAGGAACAGACTGAAGCCGATAAAGAGTCCGCTGAAGTCGTTCGATCCCTTCGCCGCGCGCAAGCCAATCTCTTTCACGGGTTGAAACGCGAGGCCAAGTTCGGCCGGGTCGATGTGCTTGAGGATGGCGGAGGAAAGTGACGAGCTGACAGACGAAGAGTCACGTTGCCCACCGCCTTCTTGCTTGTTCTCGTCACTCGCCACTCGCCACTCGTCACTTCCCAGCCTCAGCGACGTGAGCGATCCATATCGGCTCGGCCACAGTTTCTGAGCCTGCTTGAGCGGGAGGAACATCTTGGGAACCGCGCGATAGCTGTCCCAGTATTCATCATCGCGCGGCGTCACGTCGTCGAGCTTCATCTCGAACGGCTGATCCCAGTCGGACAGAGAGTCCACATCCGTGATCCCCCTCACGACGGGAGTCAGTGTGCGGTCGATGGCGGCTCCGGTCATCTTCACGATGCCGCGCACGGTGACGGACTGTTCGAGTTCAGGTAGCTCGCCGCGCGAGCCGATCGTGTGGTACGAGAACTTGATCGGATCGCCCACCTTCACACCGAGGTCGGTCGCGAGGAACTCGTTGAGGATGACTTCGTCGTCACCGAGCGATGCCGGCTTCTCACCGAGGAACTCGAACCCGCCGAACGGTTTTCCGTCGAGACTCAACACATCGAGACCGGCGACCGTCGAGTACATCGAATACCCTGCTCGTGGCTTGTCATGCCTTGAGGCGGGAGCATCCGGCCTTGGAGTGGGAGCAAGCGAGATCAAGTTCCCTTGACCATTTTCCGGCTCATAGACCTGCGGATTCCAAATTTTGTTGGCGAGGTAAACCATCACCGGCGAAGCCGCCAGCTTCATCTCGCGAGCCGCATGGCGTGCCGCCTCCGCCAGCTGGTCCTCCAAAATCATCTGCTCGGATTCGAGGACGAGGCAGTTCAGCGTGTTGTCCTCGACGAGGCGCAGATTGAGGTCGGCGAGGGTGATGTGCTTTCGGAGCAACGTGTCCGGCCTCGATCTCAATTCATGGTGAGCCGGTCGGCGTAAGCCCCCGGACTCTTCTGATTGGTTCACGATGCCAAGAGTCCGGGGGCTGACGCCACCCGGCTCACCCCAAGACGTTGCCAGCAGCGCGTTCACCCGCGCGGGCTTTGCGGTCGGATCGCGTCGCGTCGGCTGGACCTCTTCCAACCCGAGCCGCTCCTGCAAGACGTGCAGATCGACGAAGGCGTTCAATGGCAGAGCCTGAGTCGGGTGGAGGCCGAGCCGCGACAGGCCGCTCTTTTCCGGCGCGATGCCGCTCACCTTGAGCGTGATCTCCTGCGAATCGTTGTCCTTCTTGCCGAGCAGCGTATCACGAGGGACCGCGCTGGGGAGTTCGATCCACAACGTGACCTCATCGCCGACTTTTGCTCCAATGGCCAGAGCCGTCCGCGTGTTGAGAACCACGCCGTTACTCGTTGGCAATTCCACGGCAGCGGTCTCGATTAACGACCACGCTCGCCGGTCGAAGCCGTAGACGTTGACCTGCCCCGCGCGGCGAGTGGTCTCACCCAACTTGGCCTGTAACCCAGCTTGCATGATGATCGCCGGAGCGACAACCGTATCGCCGCCCATTTCCTCGGCGAGTTCGCTCGCCAACTCTTCGCGTACGAAGCGCGGGCCGCTCAGCACGAAGTCGATCTTGCCCAACCGGTCGAGTGTCAGCTTGACGAGGCTCGCCCGCACCGAGTCGCCGACGATGAGTGCCCCGCCGATGACGGCCGTTCCGGCGACCACTCCCAGCAACACGGCGAGGTTGGTACGCCAGTGATGGCTCACACTACGAAGGACAAGTTGAAAGCGGTTCATGCGCGGAGGCTCGCGAGAGGAAGGGACATCTGGCTGGAGGGTCGTCGATCCGAAGCGGTTTGCTCAAAGCGTGAGCAATCTCGGAGGTCGGAATATACCTCACGCGGCCCAAAGTGAGACCTTGGCGAGCCGCACGCCGTCAGGCTGCGGGTTCTTAAATCGTTGCAGGAAACCCGTGGCCTGACGGCACACGGCTCGCCAAGAACCAATTACTCGTTCGCGTGCGGTATTACAGGCGGTTCACGGCCTGCCGAAGGCGAGCGTGTGACAGTCGTGTCTCGAACGGCGAGGCACCGCACGATGGACGCTGCCTGCGGTGTCGTCTTACAACGGCGGGCGGTCTGTTACAAAGACGGACGATCTGACGGACCCTCAACCCGAATCGGGAGCGACCTGCCATGACGATGAACTTCGCGGATCGTGATTCCTCGCGACGTGACTTTCTCAGGGAGACCGTGCTAACGACGGCGGCCGGTTGGTCGTTGTCGGTCGGCCAAGCCCTTTCACTCGATCAAGCCCTGCACGCGGCGGAGGCCAGCGGGGGGAGCTTGCAGATCGCGCCATTTCGATTCGACGTGACACCGCCGATCGGGCACTCGTGTTGCGGCGGGTGGATCAAGCCGATTGAGGTCGTCGATGATGCGCTGGAAGCGATTGGCGTGGTGCTGCTCGGTGTGGGCAAGCCGATCGTGTTGTGTGCCGTCGATTGGACGGGGCTGCTCAATGAGGCGCACGTCGAATGGCGGACGGCTCTCGCGCAGGCAGCGGGAACGACGGCGGATCGCGTGGCGGTGCATTGCGTTCATCAGCACAACGCGCCGTTCGCGTGCCTCGAAGCCGAACGGATCGTGCTGGCCGAGGGAGACTTGCCGCACATCGTGGACTTGGAGTTCTTCCAGCGGTGCCTTGATGCGGGCCGTGCTTCGGTCGAGAAAGCGATCCAGCAGGCTCGACCGGTGACGCATGTCGGATGGGGCCAAGGCAAGGTGGACCGTATCGCGTCGAACCGCCGCGTCCATCGCGATGAGTCCGGCCAAGTGCTGGCCATGCGCGGCAGTGCGTGCAAGGACGAGAAGCTGATCGCGCTGCCCGAAGGGATCATCGACCCGTTCCTCAAGACGGTCGTGTTCTTCGACGGAGTGAAGAAAGTGGCGTCGCTGCATTACTACGCGACGCACCCGATGAGCTACTACGCCGACGGTCGCGCGACGAGCGACTTCGCGGGGCTGGCTCGCAAACAACGGCAGCAGGATGAACCCGATTGCATGCACATTTACTTCACCGGTTGTGCGGGCAACGTGTCGGCGGGCAAGTACAACGATGGCTCAACGGGCGTGAGACCCGTGCTGACGAAGCGGCTGTACGAGGGGATCGTGGCGTCGGAAGCGAAGCTCGAACGGGCCGAGGTCAAGATGTTCGCGTGGAAGACCGCCGAAGTGTTGCCTCCGCCCCGCTCCTCGTTGCACGCGGCGATGATCGCTCAACAAATCGCCACCAAAACCAACGCGGTCGTCAATCGCAACCGCCCGTCGTACATGCTCAGTTGGCTGCGGCGTGTCGAGCAGAAAATCCCGATCGTGCTGAGTTCATTGCACATCGGTCCCGTCGCGCTGCTGCATCTCCCCGCCGAGTCCTTCATCGAATATCAACTCCGTGCGCAAAGCCTCGCGAAGGACAACTTCGTCTGCACGGCGGCTTACGGCGACGGCGGCCCGTGGTACATCCCCGTGAAAGAGGAGTACCCGAACGGCGGCTACGAAGTGAGCGTGGCATTCTGCGAACCCGAGATCGACGACGTGCTGACCGAAGGGATGCGACGCATCTTGCCGGGATGAGCAGGCCACGCCCGACGGTCGTCACCAATACCAACCCGCAGCGTGAGCGAGGGCGAGTGTTTCGAGCGACCTGAAATTACGAGCGTCTTGGAGTACTCATCCTCGCTCACGCTGTGGGTTGGTGTGCCCCCGAACGCTGGCCATCCTGCTGCTGACCGGTACACTTCCTGACAACTTCGAGTCGCTCGTCCATTGGGGATGAGGCAACTCTCCCCGCCCGTTCCTCCCGCCAGGAGTCCCGCCATGAAAGTTCTCGCCACCTGTCTGTTTGCTGGAATCGCGTTTGCGCTGACCGTCGATGTCGTCTCCGCCGTTGAGAAAGTTGCTCCCGTGCTGAATCAAAAAGTGAAGTCGATCAAAGGTGAAGAGGTCGATCTGGCCAAGTACCAAGGCAAGGTGCTGCTGGTCGTCAACGTGGCGACTCGATGTGGTGCCACTCCCCAGTACGAGCAGCTCGAAGGACTGAGCGACAAGTACAAGGACAAGGGTCTCGCAGTCTTGGGCTTCCCCTGCAATCAATTCGGCGGTCAGGAGCCGGGCACGGAAGACGAGATCGCCAAGTTCTGTAAGAGCAAGTACGACGTTTCGTTCGACATGTTCGCCAAGATCGATGTCAACGGCGACAACGCCTCGCCCCTGTTCAAGACGCTTACGACCGGCGCGAAGCCGTCCGGCGACGTGAAATGGAACTTCGAGAAGTTCCTGATCGGCCGCAACGGTGAGATTGTCGCCCGCTTCCCCACCAAGACGAAGCCCGATGCTCCCGAAGTTGTTCAGGCCATCGAAGCCGAACTGGCCAAAGCAGCGAAGTGAGTGAGTTCCCTTCCTGCTGAACTTCGCGCGGTCGAAATTGACGCAGCGTTGTTTCACCGCGCGAGCAACGCTCCGCGCGGCTTGCGGCGAAACAACGTTTCATGTCACTCAACGCGCGGGGCGTTGCCCACGCGGTGAAACGAATCCGTCCTGTCCGCGCGAAGTATCAATCCCGACCCTCAAGCCCGGCTGGCTTCCCCCCTGCCGGGTTTCTGTTTTGAGAAGGATCGCTCGTGAGTTGGCTGTTCCCTTGGCTGGTACTCGTCTGCTCCACCGGCTTCGCCAAGTTGTCGGCGTCAGCGATGAACTGGTGGTTCGCGCATCGGCTGCCGAAGTGGATCATCCTGCTGACTCACGCCGCCAACATTTCGCTGGTCATTGGCTTCACGGTCCTGTTCGCCGCCGGTCTAGGTGCGGGACCGCTGCGTCGTTTGCTGGATGGCCATACGGTTGCAGTCCCGCTCGTCACGTGGTTTCAACTCGCGGTCGGCACCATCGGACTAAGCCTGCTCTCCTGGTCGGCGATTGAATTCCAGCGATACGCGCCACCCGCATGTCAGCTCAGTTGTGAATCGACTCTTGTCGATCTGCGACAACGCTGCGGAGCCTCGTGGCGTGACACCCTCGTCGGTGCTGGCCCGATGCGGCGGGTCGCGCTCCTGCCCGGCAACGAACAGTTTTCGATCGAGGTCAGCACGAAGACCTATTTGCTGCCGAGACTCCCCGCCGAATGGGACGGTCTGTCGCTGGTTCAACTGAGCGACCTGCATTTCCGAGGCGCGGTGACGCGCGCATACTTCGAGGCCGTCTGCGAACAAGCGGCCGCGCTGCAACCCGATCTGTTCGTCTTCACCGGAGACCTGCTCGACGACCCGAGGCTGCTCGATTGGCTCCCAGCCACGCTCGGCAAGTTGTCCGCACCGCGAGGACAGTTTTTCATCCTCGGCAACCACGATTGGTATCTCGACGTGCCCCTCATTCGTGGCGAGTTGGAGCGACTCGGCTGGACCGATCTCGCGGGATGCTGTGCTTTGCTCACCCAACCCGCCGCACCACCGGTTGTCATTTGTGGCGACGAGACTCCCTGGATGGGAACGCATCCCGACGTGAATCGAGTGGCACAAGCCGAGTCACCTGTAGGACGGGCACTCTTGCCCGTCTGTTCTTCAGCACCGACGCCGGACGGGCAAGAGTGCCCCTCCTACAACAGTGGGGTCAAGGCGTTCCGAATCCTGCTCAGCCACACCCCCGACAACATCACATGGGCGCGACGACAGCCGGTCGATCTGATGCTCTCGGGGCACACGCATGGCGGTCAGATTCGGCTACCGGTTCTTGGGCCGGTGTATTCGCCAAGTCGCTCGGGCTGCCGTTACTCAGCGGGCGTCTTCTGGCTCGACCCCACGTTGCTTTACGTCTCGCGCGGCATCAGCGGTCGCGAACCGATTCGCTACAACTGTCCTCCCGAGTTGACGAAGCTCGTCCTGCGTTGTCTCGTCGGTAGGTCATCGGACAAATAGCCTTTTACGCTACGAAACTCTTTCCGTTCGCAAGCATCCCGGAACGTTCTCATGAGTACTCGCCCCCTCCGCCTCGCACTCCTCGCGGGACTTTACGTCTGCTTTGCCCTGAGTCTGTTCGTCTCGGCGTCGATACTTCCCGACCGGGTGGCCACGCACTTCAACGGTGCGGGACAGGCCGATGGCTGGATGACTCGCTCGACACATCTGCTGGGGATGGCAGCGTTCGGGCTGCTGTTCCCGGCGTTCATGATGGGCCTCTTTTGGTGTACGCGGTTCTTGCCGCCCAGCATGGTCAACATCCCACATCGCGACTATTGGCTGGCGGACGAACGACGGGCCGAGACCGCCGCGTACCTGGCGTGGCATTCCGTTTGGTTCGGCTGCCTGATGCAGGCGTTCATCACCGGTCTGCACTGGATGATCGTGTTGAGCAATCAACAACAACCGCCGAGATTGCCGTTTCTCTGGCTGATGACAATCCTCGTTCCGTTCCTGCTGGGCATCGCCGCATGGGTGTATTTCCTCCAGCGACGCTTTCGGTCACCCGGCTATACCTCGCACGGCCCTGAGTGAGATGTTCAAAGCGAGCCGTGTGCAGTAAGGCCACGGGTTTCCTGCGACGGCCAAGAACCCGCAGCCTTACGGCATGCGGCTCGCCAGTCACTCAGTGACTCGAAGATTCCCGTCACGGAGTGGCTGGTCTACATTGGAAATGATGCGCGAAGTCTCGCTCGTGGCATCTTCGGAGCAGTCGGCCTGCTCGCGAGAATTCGCTCGCCGTCACGATTCCGTACGAGCTTCACCATCCACGGCAGATTTTGCGGAAGAAGATCGCTCACGCGGCCGATGCACTGCCAGAGAGACCTGCAACCGATCGAGTCGCCACAACAATTCCGGACGCTCCAAACATGACCACCGTCACACTACCTCGCCCGCTGAAGGGGATCGTCCCGCCGATGGTTACGCCGCTGCATGGCCGTGATGAACTCGATCACTATGGGTTAAACCGCCTCGTCGAACATCTTCTCTCGGGCGGCGTGGCCGGACTGTTCATTCTCGGCACGACGGGTGAAGGGCCAAGTCTCAGCTATCGCCTGCGGTACGAGTTGATCGAGAAAACGTGCGAACTCGTTGCCGGTCGCGTTCCCGTGTTGGTCGGCATCACCGACACGTCGCTCGTCGAAGCCGTTGAGTTGGCTAAGTTCTCGCAGGGAGCGGGGGCCGCCGCCGCCGTGGCCGCGCCCCCGTATTACTTCCCCGTCGAACAGCCGCCGCTGTTGACGTTCATGCAACGTCTCGCCGATGAATCGCCGCTACCGCTGTTTCTCTACAACATGCCTTCATGTGTGAAAGCGTCACTGGCGTTTGAGACCGTCGAGTCACTCGCCCGCCATGCGAACGTCGTCGGGTTGAAAGACAGTTCAGGCGACATGGCCTATTTCCGCCGCGCGCTCACGCTGCGTGCAGCCCGTCCTGATTGGACGATCTTGATGGGACCGGAGCATCTGATGGCCGAGTCGGTCCTGCTCGGCAGCGATGGCGGCGTGACGGGCGGCGCGAATTTGCATCCGCGTCTGTTCGTCGATCTCTATGAAGCCGCGTCACGCCACGACCAGCCCACGATCGACCGCCTGCAATCCGAAGTCGTCGCTCTCGCGCGCATTTACAACGTCGGCGGCAGCGGCATGTCTCCGTACTTGTGCGGCCTGAAGTGCGCCCTCGAACTGGCCGACATCTGCTCGGGCCAATTGGCTGAACCGTTCACGGCCTTCGATTCGGTGCAGCGGAGTGCCGTCGAAGGGTTGCTCGATTCGATAGGCATTGTCTCAGTCGCAGTTCCGGTGCAATCAACGCGCTGAGATGAGCCTTGAGAGATTGGTGAGCCGCATGCCGGTTCTGGTTCGCGTCGCGGAAACCTCGTGGTCTGACGCCACTCGGCTCGCTTTGAACATCTCACTCAGAGCCGTGCGAGGTCTATGCCCAAGGGGGCCGCGAGTACGACCTCTCCATGCGAAATGCGGCTCAATTGAGACTTGTCTTGCCGGGTTGATGTCTCGCTGGTCCAATACCGTTCGCACACGCAGGACGCCTGTGCAGCAACTTCGTTTTTTGCGAGAGGGTCCACGGATGGACATGCTGGTGATTCGAGGCGGGCAACCGCTGCGTGGCACGGTGACGGTGGGCGGAGCCAAGAACGCGGCGTTGCCGATCATGGCCGCAACGCTCGCGGCGACGGGAACAACCGTGCTGCACGGCGTGCCGGAACTGGTCGATGTTTCCACGCTGTCGCAAGTGTTGCGGTCGCTCGGCATGACGGTCGAACGTCGTGCGGGCGGGGCACTCGAACTGACCGTGGCCGACGATCAGCCTTGCTTCGCCGACTACGAATTGGTTCGCCGCATGCGAGCCAGCGTTTGTGTGCTGGGACCGATGCTTGGCCGCCGCCGCCGTGCCTGTGTCTCGCTTCCGGGTGGCTGCAACATCGGACATCGGCCGATCGACCTGCACCTCAAGGGGCTGAGAGCACTCGGTGCCGAAATCAGGATTGAACGTGGATACGTCTTCGCGCGGGCCGACGTTCTGCGCGGGGCCGATATCTATCTCGGTGGCTCATTTGGCAGTACGGTCACGGGGACGTGCAACGTCATGTCGGCGGCGGTCTTCGCCAAGGGAACAACGACCATTTCCGCTGCGGCCTGCGAACCTGAGGTCGTTGATCTCGGCAACTTTCTCAACGCAATGGGGGCGAGAATCGAAGGACTCGGCACGCCGCTGTTGCGGATTGAAGGCGTTGACGAACTGAGGGCCGTCGAGCACGAAGTCATTCCCGACCGCATCGAAGCGGCCACGCTGCTCGTCGCGGGAGCCATCACGCGCGGTGAACTGGAAGTCGCCAACATTCGACCCGCGCATCTCTCGGCGATCATCGACGGGCTACGTGCGGCGGGAGCGACCGTCGATCTGAACGGGACGCGGGCCAGAATTTCGATGGACTCTGCACCGCGTCCCATCGACGTAACCGCGCTCCCCTATCCCGGCATCCCGACCGATGTGCAGGCACAACTCACCGCGCTGCTGACAATGGCCGACGGGATCAGCGTCGTTACCGACAAGGTCTTTCCCGACCGCTTCATGCACCTGCCTGAATTGATGCGCATGGGTGCCAACGTGCGTCGTGAAGGAGCCTGCGGGATCATCAGCGGTGTCACGCGATTGAGCGGCGCGTGCGTAATGGCCTCGGACCTGCGAGCCAGCGCCGCGCTGCTGCTGGCCGCGCTGGCCGCCGACGGCGAATCGGTCATCCGCCGGATCTACCACCTCGACCGCGGATATGACTGCCTCGAACAAAAACTGAACCTTGTCGGAGCCGACATTCGTCGCTTGACGGACGTTCCCGAGAACCTTCCCGCCAGCCTGCATCTTTCGACCGAAGATCAATCCGCGCCAACCATCGACACGAATGATGTCCCACCGGCACCGAAGTTCCTGACGCATCCCGTTGCCTCGAGGCAACGGGATGCGGTGCTTCGCGATTGAGAACCGTTCGATCAAGGGAAATTGAGAATCGACTTCTTCGTGAAGCGGCTGGAGATCGTCGTCAGGAGATCGGCTCCGAGTCCACCGTCCACTGAGAGTGTTGAAACCGTCGTGAGCCGGATCGTGATCTGATCGTCTCCCAGACCCAGCTTCACGTTCATCGTTGAGCAGTTCATCCCCGTGAACGTGACCACATCTGGGCCTGCTCCCAAGTCGGCCATCACAATGATGGGGCCGGTACTCACGGCAAATGCCACCGCAGCTTGGCCGTTCACTTGCGTGCCCGGTCCTGCAACAACGGACAGCACTCCCGCCGCATAACTGACCGCGACATCGTTGGCACTCGCGTCACCTGTTATGGTGAGCGTCTTGGCGAGGTCATCATAAGTGGCGACAACCTGTGGCCCGACGGGAACCGGACCCGGTTTGCCAAAGTTCCCGATCCAAGTGCCGAACGTGAAACTCAGAGCAGGCGTGGTCTGAGCAAACATACTACAGACCCAAACTCCCCCATTAAGCGTTGGATCGACGGCGATGCCGTTGTACTTACCCCACGCTCCACCAAATTGGATCGACTTGGAAGTTCCGGCTTTCAACTGCTTGCTGGTTTCAAAGGTCGTTTCGGTCGATTTCTTCAAAGCATAGCGACATTCGGCGAACGCACCTTTGGAACTGCGATTGAAAACGGCATAGACATTGTTCGCGGGGTCCACCGTCACGGCTGGGAACGAGTACGACTCGCCGGTCGCTCCCAGAACTTCGTCCAACACCTTCGTTTTGGTGGCAACGTTGATGGACTTGATCCCCGCAGCGCACGTGAAGCTGTTGGCTCGAATACTATGACCGGTATAGACGAATCCGTTGCGGTAAACCGCATTCAGCAGGCGACCGTCTCCACCGTCCAGCAGAACGGCAGAGGCGGGTTGAGCCATCTTTGACGGAGCCGCCCAAGCGTTGAACGGAACCTTGGCTTCGACTTTTAACAGCGGTGGTGTTTGCGTGGCGTTTGGCCAAGTGCCTGTCATCGAATAGAGCGTCAGGTTGTCACCCGCCGCAATGGGTGCGCTGACCAAGAATTCCTTGCCTGGAACTCCGAATGTCACGCAGGGCCGAATTGAACAGGCCAGCACTGCGTTGGCATCCAGCACGTTGACCTGATCGTGGAACCGAATCGGATTGGCAGTCGGATAATAAAACTGATGCTTCGCGGCAACTCGAATCTTTGCGAAGCGAAACGCCCCTGATGGTGACAACTGGTTGGTCGTGAAATAGAGGTTCGTGTTGTCGAACCCGATGGTCAGCGAATCGCTGAGGGCGTCGGTGTCAGTGACTCCGTCAACATCGGATCGCAGTGTGAACAACTGCCAACCTTGGGTCGGATTCGATGTCAAAGAGACCTGAATCAACAACGAGCTTTCGGAACCGGAATCGTTGACCGCTCCCCAAACGATGACGAACCGGCTGGAAAAATGGTCGTAGATTGCGGTGGGCCCCAACGGAGCCGAACGATTTGGATAAACGGCGTAGCTGGGATTGGCCACGTAGAAGGCATCGAACAGGACTCGCGGATCGACCGTCATCACTGCCACGCCGGTCTTGTCCGAAATTCGAAACAATGAGTTGATGGCTTGAACGATGTGCGTTGGCCCCGCCGCGATCTGGGCACTTGCAGGACCAAATCGTTGCGAGTCTTCGATCCCCACAAACCCGGCATTCAACTCGGGTGACAGGACGGCCGCCGATACGGGAGCAGAACCACCAGCCCCGTTGGCGATGGGCAGATTTTGGATCACAATGACCGGCGCGGAACTCGATCCGGCACCGCCACCGGCCGCCAAAGCCACTCCACAAATAGACCAACCGGCTAGAGCCAAGCTCAACGAGTAGATCATCATTGCATGCGGTTGACTGTAAATTTTTGCCACGATAGGCACCCCCAGAAATGTCGTCGCCAATTCGTCCGCGAAGGAGACTCCGATGTCTCTCGACTTCGCCAGTAACCACGCTGACCAACGATCAACGGAAGTTTCATTCGTCCTGAACACACCAGGACAACCCACGCGCGACTCACCGTGTTCGCCTCGATTTCTCATGAACGGGCAAATTTGGCCGGTCAGCACAAATCGGACGCACAGGTTGAGAAAACTCACCGCGATAAGCTATCGGTGTGAGTCTGTCGCAAGAATGAACTCACAAGCACGGAAACAACTCGCGTCGCTGACGAATTGTGATTCGACCCCGACAACCATCTAGCCTGCTGAACCTTGCCCGACCCGCAACACCCTCACCACGCGTCCTCATCCATACCAACCCGCAGCGTGAGCGAGGAGTCCTCTTCGTCTTCGCTGCTCATCGTGGGAGGAAGACGAAGGTCGGGTAACTCGGAACTCCAGCGCGAGCCTCTCGTTCCAACCGCTGTCACTTCTTTCCAAACTTCTTCAACAGATACAGCAACACCAACGAGCCGACCGTCGCCGTCACGAGTTGCCCCACCAAGCCGTAGGCCTTGAGGCCCAGCAGGCTGAACAAGACACCACCCAAAACGGCCCCAATCACGCCGACGATCAGGTTGTTCACCACACCGAAGCTGCCACCCTTCGTAATCTGACCGGCGAGCCAGCCAGCGCAGAGGCCAATGAGCAGAAGGTAGACAATGCCGTCCATGATGCGATCCTCACCTTGATGACGCCGGAGATTCAAAGCCACAGACAACTGTGTCAGTTCACTGAGGCCGGGTCAATCGGCGTGGCGAACTTCTTCCGAGCGCGGCCGATGAGAATGCCCGCGATCAGCGTCTTTGCGAGGCCGGTGGCGATCATGCCCCCTCCGATCAAACGGGGAAACACATAAATAACCGGGCCGAACGGCACAGGCACGCCGAAATAGTCGCCATCTCGCGACTCGATAATCAAGAACTCTTGTCCACCATTCGCGAAAACCATCAGCGGCAGGAAGATCTAAAACACGAAGCCTTCCGACTGTTCATTCGGCGACTTAACGACCCAAATTCCTGTCGCAAAGGAAGCGAAACCCCAACAGACGACGATCCACTTGAGAATGGCGAGTAACGTCCATCGCTGGGGAAGCGGAGTCATCAGGCATCACACCCACTCGCGAATCAAATTGCCTTCGATCAGGCGGACCGGGCGGCCGTCGGGACTCTGGACGTGCAGGTCGAGAGGCAGGCCGAGTTTGTGGTAGATCGTGGCCATGATGTCTTCGCTGAAGTACTGGTTGCGGATTGGCTGACCACCCTCGTCGTCGGTCGCTCCGATCACGCTGCCGCCGGGGACGCCCGCTCCGGCCATGATCCCGAAGCCCGCCGAAGCCCAGTGATCGCGACCGCTGGCCGAGTTTATCTTTGGCGTGCGTCCGAAGTCGGTCAGCCAGACGACCAGCGTCTTTTCCAATAGGCCGCGCTGTTCGAGATCGATCAGCAACTGAGGCAGCGCGCGATCCATCTTCGGGATCAGGTTGTCCTTCAGGGATTTGAAGTTGTTCGCGTGAGTGTCCCAGCCGCCATCGGTGATCGTGACGAAACGGACTCCCGCCTCGATCAGCCTCCGCGCCATCAGACACTTCTGACCGAACGGGTTGCGACCGTATTGCTCTCGCAAGCGCGGGTCTTCCTTGTCGACCTGGAAGGCGCGGCGAGTTTCCGGCGCGGTGATCATGTCGAGTGCCGTGCCGTAGTTCTCGTCGAGCGAATCAAACTCGGCGGGCTGCACGCTGGTCGGCCGTTGCAGCGAATCGACAAGACTCAGCACCTTGCGACGGCGATCGACTCGCTCGTTGGACATACCGCTCGGGGGAGTGATGTCTCGCACGACGAAGTTCTCGGCGTTCGGATCGGCCATGATCTCGAACGGGTTGTGTTCGAGGCCGAGGATGCCCGATGTGCCTCCACCAAACCGGTGATCGACCGCGTTACCAAGTTGAATGAACGGAGGCATCGCCGTCTTGAAGCCGAGTTGGTGGCTGACGACCGAACCGACGGTCGGGTACGGCATCGCGGGGTTGAACGTGCGACCCGACATCACATGTTGATCGGCCGTCCCGTGGCTACCGTTCATCGGGTTCCAGCTTCTCAGCAGGCCGTAGCGTCCGAGTTCCTGTGCCATCCTCGGCAGGATCTCGGTGAACTGAACGCCCGAGACGGCCGTGTCGATGACACCGTACTCGCCCTTCACGCTGATCGGGGCGAGTGGCTTGGGATCGAACGTGTCGTGATGGCTTGTTCCGCCCTGCGTCCAAATCAGGATGCAGTTCACATCGGAACCACCCTTCGCGCCGTGGCCGTGCCCCTTCGACTTGGCCAGCGCCTGCTGAGCCAACACATTCGGAAGGCTCACGCCCAAGCCAGCCAATGCTCCGACTTGCAGGAAGCTGCGGCGGGAAACACCTTCGCACGTTCGGGCAGTGCCTGGGAACAAGTTCAACATGGCGGGTTCCTCAAGGTGGGCGGCTGTAGGATGGGCACTCCTGCCCGTCCGGCTTTGCTCGTCGCAAGCCGGAATCAACCGGGGTCGAGTTGTCATCCTTGCAAGGCCGGACGGGCAGAAGTGCCCATCCTACAAATTGGTCTCGGGCAAGTTCTTATCAGGCAGGCTGAGTTGGTCGTGAGGCCGGTGGGATCGCGGGGACGATTCTACGGAGATCGGGTCGCACCGATCAAGACAGTCTGTTGTGATAATTGCATCGGCCCGGCCGATGAGACATCATGACCGCCATCGACGAGGCTGATTCAACCGGCCCGTCCTCCCGCCCAACACCAACGGCCCTTTTGCCCACCTTGCCGTTCCGGAGACCTGCCATGCCACCCCGCTCCCAGACGAAATCTCAGTCGCCGCGACGGACTTCTCGGTCTGAACGTTCTGCCAGTGGAGGCGAATCGACCCACCGAATGAAGACGCTAACCACAGATTTCACAGATGACACGGATAAGAACGAAGTGCCGCCGAGGCTCCCGCTCTGCCTCTTATCCGTGTCATCGGTGCAATCTGTGTCCTCTGTGGTTCTTCTGCGTCAGATTGGTTTCAACCGGTCTCTCCATCGGCTGATCGCAATGTTTCTGGCATTCGCCTCGACGAGCGTCGCCTTCGCCGAACCGTTTGCCGTCGCGCCGATCGAGGTCTCGCTGAAGGGGAACTTCGCTCAGACGCAGTTGCTCGTGACGGCGGTCGTCTCGGACAAACCGGCCGGTTATGCCGAGGATTTTTCGTCTCGCGCGACGTTTGCTTCGACGAACGAGGCGATCGTCACAGTCTCGCCAACCGGCAGACTCGTCCCGCGAGCCGACGGCTCGGCCGAGATCACGGTGACGGTGGGAGGCGACTCAAAGAAGGTGGCCGTGACGGTGGCGGGTGTCGTCGCGGAACCGGCCATCGACTACCTCGATCAGGTTCGCCCCGTCCTCTGGAAGGCGGGCTGCAATATGGGAGCCTGCCATGCGGCTCAGTACGGGCAGGGTGGTTTCAAATTGTCGGTCTTCGGATTCGATCCGGCTGCTGATCGGAATGCGATGGCACGAGACAGCCAATCGCGGCGCATCAACCTGCTGGACCCGACTCACAGCCTCATCTTGCAAAAGCCGACGATGCAGGTTCCTCACGGCGGCGGCCGACGTTTGGAAGTCGGCTCGCGCGACTATGAACTGCTCGCCGCGTGGATTCGCAACGGAGCACCCGGACCCGCGACAGAGCGAGCGATCTCGAAGTTGATCGTCACGCCAGCCCAGCGAATCGGAGACATCGGTCTCAAGCAGCAGCTTCGAGTCGAAGCGGTCTACGCCGACGGTGAGACGCGCGACGTGACCGCGTGGGCCAAGTTCGACTCGATGGACGAGGGCCTTGTCGCCGTGACGCGTGAGGGTTTCTGTACCGTCGCCGGACGCGGGCAGGCTCCGATCATGGTCCGCTTCGAGGGCCAGGCCGACATCTGCATGTTCGTCATCCCGTTCGGACCGCCCGCGCCGCTGGTCGGCTGGGTCAACAACAACATCATCGACGAACTGGCCGCGATGAAGTTTAAGGAACTCGGCATCGAACCGTCGCCACTCTGCGATGACGCGACGTTCCTGAGACGTATCTTTCTCGACGCCACCGGTACGCTGCCGACTCGCGAAGAGATCGACGAGTTCCTCGCCTCGACCGACGCGAACAAGCGAACTCTGTGGATCGACCGGCTGCTCGGGCTGACCGATTCACCGAAGAAGGGCCTCTTCAACGAACGCTATGCCGCGTACTGGACGCTCAAGTGGTCGGACCTGATTCGCAACAACAGCCGCGACCTGCAGGACACCGGCATGTGGGCGCTGCACAACTGGATCAAGGGTGCCTTCCGCGAAAACCTGCCGTTCGACAAGTTCGTCTCACAGCTCGTGCAGGGGAAGGGGTCGAGTTTCTCGAACGGCCCGGCCAACTACTTCATCGTGAACAACAGCCCGAACGAACTGGCCGAATCGACTTCGCAACTGTTCCTCGGGACGAGGCTCACCTGCGCGCAGTGCCATCATCACCCGTTCGAGAAGTACAGCCAGGACGACTACTATAGCTTCGCCGCGTTCTTCGCCCGGACCGGCCTGAAGACCAGTCAGGAGTTCGGCCTGTTCGGCGGCGAGCGAGTCGTCGTCATCAAGACCGGCGGCGATGTCCGGCAGCCGCGCACGGGCAAGATCATGCCGCCGAAGCCACTCGACGGTGAGCCGGTCGATCATCCGCTCGACCGCCGCATCGCGCTGGCTCAGTGGATGACGGCCCCGACCAACGGAGCCTTCGCCCGTGCGACGGTCAATCGCTACGTGAGTTACCTGTTGGGGCGCGGCCTCGTCGATCCCGTCGATGACATGCGCCCGACCAATCCGCCGACCAACCCCGCTATGCTGCAAGCGCTGTCGGACGAGTTCGTGAAGTCCGGCTTCAACCCCAAGCAACTTATTCGCACGATCATGGTCTCGCGCCTGTATCAGCTCGATTCAAAACCGACCGCACAGAACGTGGCCGACCGCCGGTTCTACAGCCACTTCGAGGTCAAGCGACTCACCGCCGAACCGCTGCTCGACGCGATCGACTACGCGGCCGGAACCCAAACCAAATTCAAGGACCTTCCGCTCGGCACGCGCGCCATCGAGATCCCCGACGCCGAGTACCCCGACTACTTCCTGAACACCTTCGCCAAGCCGCGCCGCACCAGCGTCTGCGAGTGCGAACGCTCCCCCGACGCCAACCTTGCCCAAGCCCTTCACACGCTGAACGGCGACATCCTCACTACCAAGATCGCCACCAAAACCGGCCGCGTCGAAAAGCTGTTGGCGGACAAGAAGCCCCACGCCGAGATCATGACCGACCTCTACATCGCCACCCTTTGTCGAGTACCTTCTCCGCAGGAACTGGCCGCGTCCGAGACACTGCTCAAAGACTACTCGAATCCCAAAGAGTGCTATGAAGATCTGCTCTGGGCGCTGATTAACTCGAAGGCGTTCTTATTCGTGAGGTGAGTTTTAAATATCGTCGCGTTGGATAAACCGTAGCACGGGCGGCTCGCTCGTCCCTTTTCCGTTTTCATCGAGAGCAGGCGAGCCGCCTGCTCTACGTCATTTACAGGTCGATTCATGGCTCGCATTGTGACACCGTTCTCTGGTCGATCGCTCGTGGAGTGGACGGACGTTCTTCAGCAGGCGGCTACCCCGGACGAACGCTATCGGGCGCTGTTGGCGGTGAAGTCGCTCGGCTCGGTGAACGAAACGATCGCGTGGAGTCGCCGCTCGTTGGGCGATGGCGATTCGGCCGTGAGGGCGCTGGCGGCGAAGCAGCTTGGAGAATCGAATCGACTCGAATCGACCCACGCCGCGCCGTGGGATGACATCGCGAACGAACTGATCGCGCGGTTATGCGATTCAGATATCGACGTGCGATTTGAGGCGGCGCGCGCGATGGGCCGAATTCGGGGCAGCAATGGATCGGCGCGAGACGTATTGCTGGCAGTGTTGTCGGAAGAGGAGATTCAGCCGCTGATGCTGGCGTCGGTCGTGACGGCGTTGGCGGAACGAACGGACATCGACCTCACTGCGTTGGCCCCTCGATATGGAATGCTGCTGGCTCATGAGCAGGCCGAGGTACGCGAGAGCGTGTCGGCGGCTGTCGCGGCGTGGGGCTTGTCTGCGGCGACGTTGACCGATCCGCTGGTGATCGCACTCGACGATGAAGAGCCGCTGGTCCGAGAGAACGCCGCGCTGGCACTCGGTCGCTCGGGAGTTGCTTCGGAGGTGGTCGCCTCGGCGCTGAGAACCGCCTCGACTGATGAAGATGAAGTGGTTGCCTCGGTCGCTCGCGACGCGCTCAGTCAACTCGGTCTGTCGAACAGTTGAGTGACAGAAGCAATCCTACACGCGGGCCTGAGGTCACTTTTCGTTCTGCTCACCATTGGATGGGTCGGATGATGCCGTTGGCGAGCAGTCCGCCAAACGTGATCCCCGCCAATAGAGTGGCTCGCAAGACCCACGTGGCGCGATCGGGACCGCACCACGCCACGAGGCGTTGTCCTTTGCGAGTCTGATCCAGAATCCGGCGTTCGCACGACCACAGGATCAGGCACCAAACGATGAATCCCGTTCCCATTACGGCGTCTTGAGAGAAGGAAAACATGACGCAATGGCCTCGAAAAATCGGGTGAGTTGTGAAGCGGTTCGGCGTCAGCCCCATGGTTTCTCGCGGGATTCACACACCACTATCGGACTGACGACGCCCCGCTCGCCTGTTTGTCGAAAACGTCATCACGGGCGGTTCGAGTGTCAGGCCTCACCATAGTCGAGACTTGGTTTGATCGACAGCGGCACAGCTTCATTTTTAAGATGCCTCGGGAATGTCGGCGACACACAATTGAATCTCACTCCTCGTCCGGATAGCTCTACGTCCGCGACTTCATCGGCGCGTGGCCGCAGCGCGACCAATCACACTCACAACCGACTCACTCCAGAAAGAGATTTCATGCAGATGCAAAACAAGGTTGCGATTGTCACCGGCGGCGGGACGGGAGTGGGGCGAGCGACTTCGTTGGCGCTGGCGAAGCTGGGATGCAGTGTCGTCGTGAATTACTCGCGCTCGCGCGACGAGGCCGATGCGACAGTGAAAGAGATCACGTCGCAAGGCGGTCGCGGTCTCGCCTTTCAGGGGGATGTCGCCGATGACGCCGCGTGTCGTGCGATGGTGGCGACGACGGTCGAAACTTTCGGTCGGATCGACGTGCTGGTCAATTGCGCGGGAACGACCGACTTCATCGCGTTCCAAGACCTCGAGGCGGTCTCCGACGAGACGTGGTTGCGCCTGTATCAGGTCAACGTCGTGGGAGCGTTTCACTGTGCCCGCGCCGTGCGCGAACCGATGCTGGCGGCGGGAGGTGGTGTGATTATCAACATCTCCAGCGTGGCCGCTCAGTTGGCGCAGGGGAGTTCGATCCCCTACTGCTGCACGAAGGCGGCTCTCGACAATTTGACGGTCTCACTGGCACGCACGTTTGCGCCACAGATTCGCGTCAACGGCATCGCCCCCGGCTTCATCGCGGGGCGGTGGACGCAAGCCGGACTTGGCCCGCGCTACGACGCCATCAAGCAGGCGTATGAGAAAACACTGCCGCTCGCCCGAGTCTGCCATCCCGAAGACATCGCCGAAGGAATCCTCAGCCTCATCACCGGCAGCAGCCTCGTCACCGGTCAGACCTTGACCGTCGATGCGGGGATGATGATCGCGGGATACGCCGTGAAGTACGACTGACGGACGGACGGACGCGGTCCAGCACCGCATGCCACTGATTGCCAAGAACAGCCATTTCACGAGTGCCGCGTCACAGCTAAGGGGCTGTGCATTTACGATGTCCGAGAGTTTTTGGGCATGATGCAACACGCAGGGTGCGTGGAGTCTTCGGAACGCACCGAAGGGCTGCCGTTTCCGATCACGGTGCGTTCCGAAGACTCCACGCACCCTACGGCCACTTCCGAACGCACCCTACTTCATTAATCGAGCGTCTCGCGAGTCACTCGCCCGTCCTCCAATAATTGCTTCAATACATCTGCGTTCTTCAGCTTGATCGCCGTGAGGAACGATTCAAGGCGTTGTTGCATCATTTCGATTCCGTCGATGATGTGAGCGGTGTTGTTCAGCAGGATGCCGGTCCAGAGCGTCGGGTCTCCGGCGGCGACACGGGTGGTGTCCCGGAAGCCGGTGCCGGTGAGCGAACGGTTTTCGGGGGCGAGCGTTGCCGCGAGAGACGCCGCGACGACGTGAGGCAGGTGACTCGTCATGGCCAGCGCGGCGTCGTGGTCATCGGGCGTCATCCGCACCGTGCGCATTCCGACCGATTGCCAGAAGCGTTCGAGCCGTGCGAGGTCGTCCACCGCCGTCGTGGCTTGCGGGGTGAGAACGCAGACTTTTCCCTCGAACAGATTCGCGTCGGCCGCTTCAAACCCCTGCCGGTGCGACCCGGCAATTGGATGCGCCCCAAGAAAGTTCGGCACGTCCGCCAACTCGGCACAGATCGGCCCCTTCACGGAACCGGCGTCGGTGATGAGGAGTGACGAGTGGCGAGTGGCAAGTGACGAGTCAGAAGCAAGACCGGAGAGGGCCAGTCGGACACCATTGGCCACTCGTTCGACGGGGGTGCAGAAGACGATCAGGCTCGCATGTCGAGCGACATCCGCCAGGTCGGTCGATCCGTCATCGATGAGACCCGCGTTCTTAGCGGCCTCCAACCGAGAGCCGTCTCGCCCCACACCGATCACGCGCCGCGCGACCTTTCGCTGACGTAGTGCCGCCGCCAATGAACCGCCAATCAAGCCGACGCCAACAATGGCGACGGTCTCTTCCAACGGTGATGAAAGGGGCGATTCATTCATGAGGGCCGGATTGTAGTCGGCTCGCATGACGAACTGAATCGAGCCGCGATCACATCAGCCGTTCAATCGGTTTGCCCGAGCTGTATTTCATCGGGCGGCCGATGGGGGTAATGACTTCTTTTTCGGGGTCGATGCCGAGTTGCTTGAGGATCGTGGCGTAGAGGTCGGCGACTTCGATCGGGTTCTCGGGTTGTTTCTTTTCGCCGCTGGGATCGGTTGCGCCGAGAAGCAGACCGCTGGGAAGGCCGCCGCCGCCGAGGAGGCAACTGAAGCCGGATGGCCAGTGGTCGCGTCCACCCGCCGGGTTGATGGCCGGTGTGCGTCCGAACTCGCCGATCACGAGGACGACGGTCGATTGCAGGAGGTCTCGTTCGGCGAGGTCTTTCAGTAACGCGGCCAGAGCCGGGTCAAGGTCCTTCGCGCGGTTGGTGTGAGCTTCGAGGTTCCTCGCATGAGAATCGAACCCGTTGAGCGCGACTTCGATGGAACGAACGCCCTCTTCCAAGAGGCGCCGCGCCACGAGACAGCCTTGGCCGAACTGACTGTCTCCATACGCGGCCTTCACGGCGGCCGGTTCCTCTTTGAAATCGAACGCCTTGAGTTGCTTGGAACTCATCATTCGCAGGGCCGCGTCGATTGTGTGCTGGTGCAGTGTCCGTTCGACCTTTGCACTGCGGTGCATCTGGAAGGACTTTGAGACGACTTCGAGGTTCTTCAATCGTTGAGCCTGCCGATCATCTTCCACGCGCGGCCGCAGGTTCTGTCCGTTGTCGCCGGGGTTGAAGATGCGATAGGCATCAAAGCGGTCGCCGAGAAAACCGCCGCGCGGCGGGAAGTTGCTGTCTCCCAGCGAGACGAACTGCGGGATCTCAACGCGATCGTCGGGGAGTTCATGAGTCACGATGGCCCCGATGCTGGGATGAACGAGCGTCGGTTCGGGTCGGTATCCCGTCTTGAGCATGTACGACGCCCGTTCGTGATCTCCCTCCTTCGACACGAGCGACCGGATGACCGAGACGTGATGAAGCTGTTCGGCGACGAGTGGGTACAGATGCGCGATCTGTACATCGGGGATAGTCGTCTTGATCGCCGTCACGCCCCCGTCGCCGCCAATCTTCGTACCAGGGTGCGGATCCCATGTTTCAAGCTGACTCGCACCGCCGCCAAGCCAGATCGTGAGGAACGATTTCTGACGCTCGTCACCGCGCCGTTCGGCGGCTCGCAGATCAAGGCCGGGAATGGAGAACGACAAACCGAGCGATGAGGCGGCGAAACGCAGGAAGTCGCGGCGGGATGGTGTCATGGTGGAGTTCCAGTTCTCTCTTTCGTGATTGCCTTCTGAGCGGGCGGCGTCAGCCCCCCGGTTCTTGGACGTGAGTCCTTC